>NZ_CP022412.2:2133041-2437761 GCF_002222615.2 Bacteroides caccae
CGAACTTAATTTTATAGTGATGAACAACAAACACTGCATTTTTTTGTCAGGGGTAGCCGCCTTGGTAACATTGCCCTCCTTTGCTCAGAGTAAAGGGGCGTCTGAGAAGCCTATGAATATTTTGTATATAATGAGTGACGACCACTCATTTCAGACTATCAGTGCCTACGATCACCGTTTTATAGAGACACCCAATATCGACCGTATCGGCAATGAAGGAGTTGTCTTTACCAATAGTTTTGTGGCAAACTCTATAAGCGGGCCCAGCCGTGCGTGTATGTTGACGGGAAAACATAGCCATAAGAATGGTTTTATAGATAATGCGCATCGGTTTGACGGAAGCCAACAGACCTTCCCTAAGCTGTTGCAGAAGGCAGGTTATCAGACTGCTATTGTTGGTAAATGGCATCTTACCTCTAATCCCACGGGATTCGATTATTGGAATATTCTGATTGGTCAGGGTGATTATTACAATCCTTATTTTATAGATAATGGTAAGAAAGTGCAGATAGAAGGGTATGCCACCAATATCACTACGGACTTGGCGCTGGAATGGCTGGAGAACAAACGGGAGAAAGAAAAACCGTTCTGTCTGTTGTTGCATCATAAAGCCCCGCACCGTACATGGATGCCCGACACTTGTGACTTGGGAGCGTTTGATAAGGTGAAGTTTCCATTGCCGGAAAATTTCTATGATAAATATGAAGGCCGTATAGCTGCTTCCGAACAGGAGATGAACATATTCAAGGATATGGACCTTGTCTATGACCTGAAAATGGCGGATAAAGAAAATGAGATTCATACAAAAACTGGATTGGAAGGTTATGGACGCGCTATGTATAAGCGTATGAATCCGCAACAAAAAGCTGCCTGGGATGCTTATTATGACCCTATTATCAAAGATTTTAAAGCCCGGAAACTGGAAGGCAAGGAACTGGCGGAGTGGAAGTATCAACGTTATATGCATGATTATTTGAGTGTGATTCGTTCGGTCGACCGCAATATCGGACGGGTGTTGAAGTATCTCGAAGAAAAAGGGCTTCTGGAAAATACATTGGTGGTTTATACTTCCGACCAGGGATTCTATATGGGAGAACACGGTTGGTTTGACAAACGCTTTATGTACGAGGAGTCATTCCGTACTCCGTTGTTAGCCCGTTTTCCTCATGGCAAGAAAGGAAAAGTGTCGCAAATGGTTCAGAATATAGACTATGCACCTACCTTCTTAGAAATGGCGGGAGTAGATATTCCGGAAGATATTCAGGGGGTATCTTTGTTGCCTTTGCTGAAAGGAGAACGTCCTAAGGACTGGCGTAAGTCCCTTTACTATCATTTCTATGAATATCCGGCGGAACATGCGGTGAAACGTCATTATGGTGTGCGTACCGAACGCTATAAGCTGATACATTTTTATAATGATATTGATGCGTGGGAGCTGTATGACCTGAAAAAAGATCCGCATGAAATGCATAATTTGTTTGGGAAGCCCGGTTATGAAAAGATAACTGAAAAACTGAAAGGGGAATTGGTAAAGCTTCAGACTCAGTATGACGATCCTATTGAATCTCAATTAAAAAAATAAAGTATTATGAATGCCAAGGAATTTGTACAAATAGTAAAGAAGATGTTTTCTAAAGGACTGACTCCGGAGGAAAAAATAAAATTAGCGGATGAAGGACCGGTGTGCCGTTTATTACTAAGACAGTGGGATAAATTCTTTGGCACTTCTATTGAAAACAAAAAAATTGAGGAGGAGATATGGACCAACATTACGGATGTATGTTGGAATCACAAACCTGCAAAGAAAAAATTGTCAGGCTATAATCGGGGTTTTAGGATTCTGGCTGCCGCCGCTTGTCTTTTGCTGGTCGTAGGTACGTGGTATCTGATTACTTCAAGAGCTTCTTTAGAGACAATAATCTTGGGACCGGCCGATACGCGTATGACGTATGTCCTTCCGGATAGTTCGGTGGTATGGCTCGCTGCGGGAAGTACGCTTTCATATCAGGACGATTTTTTGAAAGAGCGCAAAGTGGTCTTAGAGGGAGAAACGTCTTTTGAGGTGAAAAAGATGACAGGAGGCAGTCCTTTCAGGGTTTATTTCAAAGATGCGCTTGTGGAAGTCAAAGGGACGGAATTTAATATAAAGTCTGATGATGAAGTAGCGGAGGTGACTCTCTTTACCGGAAAAATAGATTTTCAGGTGACGGGGCAAGAGGCCATAGAGGTGAAGCCTGCTCAACGCATCACTTACTATATTGATTCAAAGACGATTGAAACCGAGACGTTGGATATTGAAGGATATGACTGGAGAAAAGAAGAGTATAACTTTACGGATAAGCCGCTTGGTGAACTGATAAACTTAATCAATAAGAAGTATCATACGAAAGTGTGTTTCGAGAATAAAAAGAATAGGGATAATCTGTTTACGGGAACTATTCGTAAAGATGAAGAATTAGCGAAGGTATTGCGGAAAATCTCTATCAGTTTTGGATTAAATACAAGGCAGGAGAAGGATACGATTATTCTTTATTGAGTATCCATAAAATAATACTGGTAAGAAAGCAGTTACATTTGTCATAACTGGATTATAAAAAGGCTGTCCCGGAATGAAACACGGGACAGCCTTTTCTGTATCAATATCCGTCCTATTGGCGGTAGACTTTCAGATTGGTAATCTGACTTTTGAAGTTACCTGTTTCCTGTAATGGGAAAACTAATGTACGAACGTAATTCATGGAATCTTTTCCACCATTATAAAAGCGTTTCTGTATATTTAGTTCTTCTACGATTTTTCCATTTATATGCAGGCGGGTGACGCGGTTGTCTCCGCTAATACCTACTGTTGCATGTTCGCCGGGCATGATACGGTAGTTGAAAGTGTTGAGATAGCCGTCGCGTGCAAAGCCCAACATTCCACTTATCGGATCAGATAAATAGAATACGGCGTCAGGAGAACGGAACAGTTCTGTACCTTTTGCTTCATCAGCTCCTTTTATATCAAAAGATACCAGATAATTATACCCGATTTCCCGATAGGGAAGAGTACGGTTGGGGGTAACAGCTGCCTGTTCGTAAACCAGGCCGGGAGCTTTTCCGATTCTTCCGAGTTGATTCACACCCGGAGCTTCGCTTAGTAAATTGCGTTGTTCATTGAAACTGTCATAGGGAGTTGTGACTTGTTTGCCTGTCCACATTTTAACGGCTAGTGTCTGCAAAGCCGGGTAAACCCGGTGATGAATATCCTTATTGGAAATGCCGTTACCCACATGGTCGTTCCATACAGCAAACATTCCTCCTAAAATATTCGGGTCCTTTTCTTCAAACACGGCTTTGCCTATCTGTGCAGGAGTCCATTTCTCGTATAGTGATTTGGTATTCAGATAATCATAATAATATCCTGCCTGGGGGACTATGTAGACCAGTCCGTCCGGGATACTGATTAAATGGTATCCTTGCTTTATCATTTCTTTCGGGTCGGCATAACCGTTATACCATGCATTCATGATGACATTTTCCGATTTGACGGGAGTATCTCCTTTGGCGTGTGTCAGTGCACCCCATACGCAGGCTTGCTTGCCGAAGCTTTCTATATAACGGATATAGTGATCGGTGAAGGCGCGGAATTTCTCCACAACTTCCTTTTTGGCGTTTGAATATTCGTCGGTGCCCACATGGACTTTGTTGCCCCGGAATACAGGTTCTTCTCCTTCCAGATATTCTTTGAAAAGAGCGTCGAAGAAAGTATAAACCTCGGGATTAAATAAATCCAAATGATCCATGCCATATTCTTTACTTCCCAATTCCGGTTTATAATGACTGAAAGCCAAGGAGTGGGCGGGGATATCAATCTCCGGAATGATCTCTACATAGCTTTGTTCAGCCAATTTTTGCAGGTCGACGAATTCTTTTTTCGTATAATGTCCGTCCCGTGCCGTCAGTCCCGGATAAGTATCACATTCCAGGCGGAAGGCGGCATACGTTTTTGACCAGTCATGTTCGAAGTATTGTTTGAAGCCGTTATCGTTCAGGTGGATTTGCAAAGTGTTCATCTTGTAGTAAGACATAGTCTTTACATAATCCTGTAAGTATGAAAGCGGGATGAACTTACGGCCGCAGTCTATCATAAAGCCGCGAAGCGGATAGTCTGGGTAATCTCTCAGGGTTCCTTTCGGGAGCTGATGATTTTCTGACTGTTCGGCAATCTGAAGTAAGGTACGTGTACCCCAATATACACCGATATTTTCGGGGGCGGATAAAGCAACCCGGTCTGTGACGCGGATCGTATATCCTTCTTTTCCTAATTTCTTGTCGGTGCGGAGGGAAAAGATAAAGTCGCCGGCAGCTCCTTTCCCTTGCACTACTTCGAGCGAACGTCCGAACATTGTTTGATAGTCTTGGGCAAAGATTCGTGCGATGCGTTCAAGCTCCGGATTGTTGGCGGCATACACGATTTTTGTAGCCTCGGTGGGAACAAAAGCTCCGTCACTGCCTTTCCATTCTTTCAGTTCGGGGATAACAAAAGGTTTGGGATTTACGGAAGCATTGGCTCCGGTGGAAATAATAAGACATAAAGCTATTAGCCAGTAGAAACGATTGATATATTCCATGCTGTATTATATATAAAGTTAGTAAAGTATAAAACGTCATAAATGTAAGACAAATAATGGAATATACCACTACCAATTATGAATCTTTAAGTTCAAAGTTAAATGTAGTATGCAATCCGGTTCTCATTTTATTGGCCGATGAGTTGTTAATAGTTCCTTTTTAAGAACTTTTCAATATGTAATTGTTCTTTTTTATTCTAAAATCTATGTTATCTGTCTCCCGGAAATTTGTATAACTAGATTGATTTGTATTTCTTTGTATAATAATATACTAACCCCCCTTTTAATTACTTATGAAAAATAGAAAGATTTATTTAATGGGAGCCTGTTTGTTGTGTGGACTCACTTCAATTGCACAAAATGTAAGTTTACAGCCGCCCCCACAGCAACTCAATGAACAAGGTAAAACACTCAGTCTTCCTGCTATCTACCGGATAGAAGGTGAAAAAGAAGCAAACCCGCATGCGGTGAAAGCGTTGCAAGGTATCCTTACCGGCAAGCAAAGTACCAAGGAAGGAATCCGTATTTATATTGGTGAGAAGGGAGACAAAAGTGTACGTAAGTATAACAAGCTGATTCCCAAACATGAAGAAGGTTATTATCTGGCTGTCAATGATAAAGAAATCATATTGGCCGGCAATGATGAACGGGGCACTTATTATGCTATTCAGACATTCGCCCAATTGCTGAAAGAAGGAAAATTGCCGGAAGTGGAAATCAAAGATTATCCTTCTGTCCGTTATCGCGGTGTAGTGGAGGGCTTCTACGGAACTCCCTGGAGCCATCAGGCACGTCTTCGCCAACTGAAGTTTTATGGTGAGAATAAGATGAATACCTATATCTACGGTCCTAAAGACGATCCGTATCACAGCGCTCCCAACTGGCGTTTGCCTTATCCGGAAAAGGAAGCAGCCCAATTGCAGGAGCTTGTGAAAGTAGCCAATGAAAATGAAGTTGATTTTGTATGGGCTATTCACCCGGGACAGGATATCAAATGGAACCAGGAAGACCGTGATTTATTGCTCTCAAAATTTGAGAAGATGTATCAGCTCGGTGTCCGTTCCTTTGCGGTGTTCTTTGATGACATCTCGGGCGAAGGTACCAATCCTCAGAAGCAAGCTGAATTATTGAACTATATTGATGAGGCGTTTGTAAAGGCAAAGCCGGATGTAACTCCGCTTATCATGTGTCCTACGGAGTATAATAAAAGCTGGTCGAACCCCAAAGGCAATTATCTGACTACATTAGGTGAGAAACTGAATCCTTCTGTCCAGATTATGTGGACAGGTGATCGTGTGATTTCCGATATTACCCGCGACGGCATTTCCTGGATTAACGAACGCATTAAACGTCCCGCCTACATTTGGTGGAATTTTCCGGTATCCGATTATGTACGCGACCATTTACTGCTCGGACCTGTTTATGGCAACGACACCACAATAGCGAAGGAAATGTCCGGTTTTGTGACCAATCCTATGGAGCACGCCGAAGCCTCTAAGATTGCTATTTACAGTGTTGCAAGCTATGCATGGAATCCTACTAAATATGATACTTGGAAAACGTGGAAAGACGCTATCCGTACCATTCTTCCGGGGGCTGCGGACGAATTGGAATGTTTTGCCATGCACAATTCCGACTTAGGTCCCAACGGACACGGTTATCGCCGCGAAGAGTCTATGAATATTCAACCCGTTGCCAAACGTTTCCTTAGCAGTTATGTTGAGAGTGGAAAATATGAAAAAGTTGATTTTGACCTCTTGTGGGATACATTTGAACAGATGAAGGAAGCTGGCGATATCCTATTGGTGAATACAGAAAACGAGCCGTTGATTGTAGAAATAACTCCGTGGCTTCATCAATTCAATCTGCTGGCCGAAACCGGAGAAGAAGTACTGAAAATGGTCAAAAATGATTCGAAGTCTTTTTTCTTACGGAGATATAATCATGTGAAAGCTTTGCAGCAACGAATGTTTTATACCGACCAGAATTATAATCAGAATCCTTATCAACCGGGAGTGAAGACAGCCTCCAAAGTTATAAAGCCTTTGATTGACCAGATATTTGCGACTGCCGTAAAACGATATAATCAGAAGTATGGAGCCGATTTGGATGCCACAACAGATTATATGCCACATAAGCTTATCAGTAATGTGGAGCAAATAAAGAATTTGCCATTACAAATAAAGGCGAACCGCATACTTATCTCTCCGATGAACGAAGTCGTGAAATGGCCGGCAGGAAACTTCATAGAAATAGAATTGGATAATATCTATCCGGCAGAAAGTATAGATATTAATTTCGGAAAGAAGGAACCTTGTACATGGGGACGTTTTGAAATCTCCGCGGACGGTAAAGAATGGAAAACGATCGACTTGAAGCAGAAAGATGCCCGACTGACGGCCGGACTGCAAAAAGCCCCGGTGAAATTCGTTCGATTTACAAATGCGGGTAGTGATGAACAACAAGTATATTTACGCCAATTTGTGCTGTCGATAGAGAAAAAGTAGCCCTCGCCTACCAGAAGGGAAATGAGGTTCTTCTTTAAATTTGGTGGTAAACTTAATTAGGAAAATAATAATTTGATAGTCGATAGTATTCAACAATAATTTGATAGTCAATAGTATTCAACATTCTCCTCCTTCAGGAAGGAGGAGTCCCCGTAGGGGGAGGTGGTAGGTGAATGCGTAAGTCTGTTATTATCAGCATTGTGTATCCACCTACCACCCCGGCTTTCAGCCACCCCTCCTTCCCCGAAGGAGGGGAATGGAGATACCACCGACTGGTTAAATTACCACCAAATTTGGCGAAGAATCGGAAATGAGAAAAGCATTTCTCATATTCTCATTGTTTTTAGATAATTTGTTATTAATCAATATAAAAAAGTATGAGAAATACTTTTTCAATAAGGTATTTCTCATACTTTTTTAACCTAAAACCGATAAAAAACAGTCATTTCTCATACTGTTCGTATTGCATTTCTCATACTTCCCTTGTAGGTCCTCGTCAGAATCAAGCTTTACTTCAGTTAGTTTCAAGGCTTTGAAACTAAAGTTTCCATATAGGGAAACTAAAGTTTCACCGCCTTGAAACTATTGTTCCAAAGGCTTGAAACTAAAAGTTTCGAGGCAGTTATCCTTTCTTCGATTTACGATATTCCCGTGGTGACATTCCCATAATCTTGCTGAATAAGCGGGAGAAATAATAAGTATCTTCTATACCTATCTTATAGCATATCTGATTAATTTTCATATCCGTGGTGTCGAGTAAAAAACAGGCATGCTGTATTTTTAATAAATTGAAGTAGGTTACCGGGCCATGTCCTGTTTTCTTCTTGAACAGCATGGAGAAGTGAGAAGGAGAATACCCGATCTGGTCGGCTATATCTTGCAGGCTGAGGTGTTTCTCCATATTTTCTTTCATATAATGAATTGCCAGTTCGCTTATATTTTCATCTTCTGTTGAGTCATTATGTGTGGCAGCGTTGCGGAATTGCTGTATATAGCGTAGTGTTCCTAAATAAAAATGGAACATGGAGAACGCATAACGCAGGTTTTCATTGCTGTAACCATTCTTCAGAGTATTGAATATCTCCTCGAACAAGTTGATTCGTGTACTGATACGTGAATGTGATTCGGGCTGGATATCCATTGGACGGCTTGCTTCCTGAGCGTAAAAAGGAGCAAGGATACCTTTGAAGTGTATCCAGTAAATAGTCCATGGAGAAGATTTATTAGAAGCATAGGCATGAGGAACTCCCGCAGGAAGGATAAAATATTGATTGGCGGAAACGGTATATTCCTGTTCACCTATCCGATACCAACCGGCCCCGTCGATACAATAAATGAATACATATTGATTGATCGGTTCTTTTCGTTCCCGGAAGTGATGTTTGGCCTTCGGATAATATCCTATATCCGTGATATGGAGCATGGAGGTCAGAGGATCTTCCTCCAGTTTGTCAACAATCATTCGGGGAAGCACTAAAGCCCTTTCTCCGGTAAATCCATTTTTTAACTTTACCATAATATCATAGTATGTGATTCAACTGTTTTATGCAAATATATAGTAATGTATACTATTTATCAAATATAGGGCAAAAAAATAAGATTGTCTATCTTTATAAAATGAAATTCTATTTTTTGTCTACTCAACCGGTTCTATCTTTGCAATATTAATTAATCAATCTTCTAATGGTATGAAAAGTTATAATATGAAATCTTTCTTATTAATAGTATTATTGGGAATTTCCAGTATTTCTGCCGCCCAAAATCTGTTGGATTTGAGTGGAAATTGGGAATTGGCTTTAGATAGTACAGATGTAGGGGAGAAAGAGGGATGGTATCTGAAATCTTTCTCCGATAATATAAGTTTGCCTGGAACCACAGATTTGGCCCGGAAAGGGACTTCCAACAGACTCGTTCCCAAACTGGAAAAACCGCAGTTGCTTCGTCTGACCCGTAAGAACGCTTATGTAGGGGTCGCATGGTACAAGCGTGAGATTAATATTCCCAAAAGTATGGCAGGACAGCCGTTGGAGTTCTCTTTTGAAAGAGTCCTGTGGCAGAGCCGTTTATGGATTGACGGAGAAGAAGTGGCGGGTGCACAGGAAAGCTTGATCGCTCCTCATCGGTTTGTCATGCCGAAAGGTCTGTCGGCAGGTAAACATATAATAGCTTTACGTATTGACAATAGAAAGCGATATGATATTTCTGCAAACGACCTGGCACATGCTTATACCAATGACACTCAGATTATGTGGAATGGAGTGTTGGGTAAGATGAAACTGACTGCCCGGCAGAAAGTCAGTATTCAGCATGTGAATGTTTATCCTGATGTCAGAAATGGGAAGATACGGGTGGCGGTTACTTTGGAGAATAGCGGGCATAAACCGGAGAAAGTGAAACTAGCCTTGCAGGTCGGACAGCCTGAAGGTGGACAGAAGTTTGTAGAAAAAGAATTTCAGATTACTTTGCAAGAAGGCAGGCAGAAGCTCGAATATGATTATTCGCTGGGTACAGATATGAAGAAATGGGATGAATTTACTCCTGAATTATATAATTTGTCTGTAGTTTGCCGGTTTGACAGGAAGAAAACTGAACGGAAAGATGTTTCTTTCGGGATGCGCGAGATAGATAATGGTCAAGGCATCCTGACGGTCAACGGTAATAGAATTTTCCTGCGCGGAACATTAGAGTGTTGTATTTTT
This sequence comes from Bacteroides caccae, assembly GCF_002222615.2. Lineage (NCBI taxonomy): Bacteria > Pseudomonadati > Bacteroidota > Bacteroidia > Bacteroidales > Bacteroidaceae > Bacteroides > Bacteroides caccae. The sequence continues at coordinate 2,142,858 of NZ_CP022412.2, forward strand.
CCTCTGACAGGTACTCCGCCGATGACGGAAGAAGGTTGGATGAAAGTCTTTGCCACAGCCAAGGAGTGGGGGCTGAACCATTTGAGGTTTCATTCCTGGTGCCCGCCGGAAGCGGCATTTTGCGTTGCGGATAAGTTAGGTTTCTATTTACAGGTGGAACTGCCGAACTGGTCTTATACTATCGGCAAGGATGAGGCAATGACCCAATTTCTTTATAACGAATTTGACCGGATTGTCGAAGCGTATGGAAATCACCCGTCATTCTGCATGATGAGTGTTGGTAATGAACTCCAGTATGATTTTAAACTGTTGAATGACATGGTCAGATATATGAAAGGGAAAGATAGCAGGCGTTTATATACAACTTCGACTTTTACTTTCGAAAAAGGACATGGAGCGAAACCGGAGCCGGAAGATGACTTTTTTGTCACGCAATGGACAGATAAAGGTTGGGTGAGGGGACAAGGTATTTTCGATCAGGAACCACCTTGTTTCTATAAAGATTACAGTGCCGCCATGCAGGACATGAATGTCCCTCTTATCTCTCATGAGATTGGGCAGTATGCCGTATTTCCGAATCTAAAAGAAATAGAGAAATACACAGGAGTACTGGAACCTCTGAATTTTAAGGCTGTTAAACAGGATTTACAGAAGAAAGGATTATATTCGAAAGCGGAGGATTTTCTGGAAGCATCGGGAAAATTGGCGGTCTTGTTATATAAGGAGGAGATAGAAAGAGCGATGAAAACAAAGCAGTTCAGCGGTTTTCAGTTGTTGGATTTGCATGATTTCCCGGGACAGGGAACTGCACTGGTCGGACTTTTGGATGCTTTCTGGGATTCGAAAGGATTGATTGAGGCTTCTGCTTTCAGGCAGTTTTGTGCGCCTGTTGTTCCGTTGGCTCGTTTTGCTAAAGCGGTTTATTCCGGTGATGAGATGTTCTCTGCATCAATTGAAGTTGTCAACTATTCGAATGCGGCTATTGATAATAAACAGATAATGTGGCAGCTGGCTGATGAGGCGGGAACGCAAATCTCGAACGGCAGACTGAATGTGGAAAGTATATCCAAAGGAACAGTGACACAATGTGGAGATATCCGTGCAGAACTTAAAAGTGTACGGAAGGCTTCAAAGTTGTATCTCACGGTATCTGTAGAAGGAACTGAATGGAAAAATACGTGGCCTGTTTGGGTATATCCTCGTATCGAATCATTGAAGGTCGGAGATGTCCTGCTGACTCAAGATGTAGAAGAAGCTTTGGCTGCGTTGAAGCAAGGAAGAAAAGTTTTGTTTTCTCCGAAAATGAGTTATCTGAAAGGATTGGAAGGGAAGTTTCTTCCGGTCTTCTGGAGTCCTGTCCATTTCCCCAGACAGGCAGGAACAATGGGACTTCTGTGCAATACTCAACATGCGGCTTTGCGGCACTTCCCTACAGAAATGCATAGCAACTGGCAATGGTGGAATCTGGTGAAGAGGTCGAAAGTACTGGTTGTCGATTCGTTACCGCCGGTTGAACCGATTGTGGAATCTATTGACAATTTTACAAATAACAGAAAGTTGGTATCTGTCTTTGAAACAAAATGTGGAAAGGGAAAACTGATAATGAGTGCTATGGATATTCTTTCCGAGGGAAGCGACAAGCCTGAAATACAACAGATGCTTTACAGCCTGGTTACGTATATGAATTCTGAAAGTTTTGCTCCCCGGACGATGCTTGGCGAAGAGGATATCAGAAGCCTGATACTAAAGAATGAAGGTAAAGTGATAGAAACAAAAGCGACATCTATTTATAGGGGCTTGGACTAGAAAAAAAGGAGTACCGGGTGTTCGGTCGAAAGTCTAAAAAACAAGTTTGCAAAATCAATTAATCAATCAATCTTCTAATGGTATGAGAAGTTATAATAAAAAGTTTGTCTATTTTATCTGTTTAGTATCCGCAATGGGCGGACTTCTATTCGGCTATGACTGGGTAGTGATAGGGGGAGCGAAACCTTTCTACGAACTCTATTTCGATATAGCCGATGTGCCTGCCATGCAGGGACTTGCCATGAGCGTGGCTTTACTCGGCTGTCTGATTGGCGCTATGGTGGCAGGGATGATGGCAGACCGTTATGGGCGTAAACCTCTCCTGATAATTTCTGCTTTCATATTCTTGTCTTCTGCCTATGCTACCGGGGCATTTTCAGTATTTAGCTGGTTCCTGGCCGCCCGCTTTCTGGGAGGTATCGGCATCGGAATCGCTTCGGGACTTTCTCCTATGTATATTGCCGAAGTAGCTCCTGCCTCAATCAGGGGAAAACTCGTCTCGCTAAACCAATTGACAATTGTGCTCGGTATTCTTGGCGCTCAAATCACAAACTGGCTGATTGCGGAGCCTATTCCTGCAGACTTCTCTCTCGCGGATATCTGCGCTTCGTGGAATGGCCAAATGGGATGGCGATGGATGTTTTGGGCGGCTGCCTTCCCTGCTGCGATATTCTTGTTGCTGGCATGTTTCATTCCCGAAAGTCCCCGTTGGCTGGCGATGAAAGGGAAAGAAGGGAAGGCATGGAATGTACTCAGCAAAATAGGCGGTGACGACTATGCCGGTCAGGAACTTCGCCTGGTGGAAGAAACCGGTTCTTCGAAGTCGGAAGGAGGATTGCGGTTGTTGTTTAGCCGTCCGTTCCGTAAAGTGCTTGTTTTAGGTATTATCGTAGCTGTGTTCCAGCAATGGTGCGGTACGAATGTTATCTTCAATTATGCGCAGGAGATATTTCAGTCCGCAGGATATTCATTGGGAGATGTTCTCTTTAATATTGTGGTGACAGGTGTGGCAAATGTAATTTTTACTTTTGTGGCAATCTATACAGTCGAACGTTTAGGACGCCGTATTCTTATGCTGTTGGGAGCCGGGGGACTGGCAGGCATTTATCTTATTCTGGGTACTTGTTATTTCTTCGAAGTCAGTGGATTCTTTATGGTGGTGCTGGTCGTTTTGGCTATTGCTTGCTATGCGATGTCGTTGGGGCCAATCACCTGGGTACTGCTCGCCGAGATTTTCCCGAACCGAGTACGTGCCGTTGCGATGGCTACCTGTACATTTGCTTTATGGGTCGGTAGTTTCACACTGACATACACTTTCCCGCTACTGAATAATTTCTTGGGAAGCAGCGGTACATTTTGGATTTATGCAGCCATTTGTGCTGTCGGCTACCTGTTCTTCTTCCGTGCATTGCCCGAAACGAAAGGCAAATCGCTGGAAGCATTAGAAAAGGACTTAATTAAATAAACGATAACGGATTGTCAAATTAGCAAGTAAATAGGCATAACATCATTAATCAGGCTGGGAGGATATAAAACCTCCCTGTCTCCGATCTTCTTTGCCTTTTGTTTTTTTTGTCAACGAATAAAAAATAAATTTATAATCAATAATACGATGGTAAAAGCATGGAAAGAAAAGGTGGTTATCCCTACCTATGAAGTAGGTAAACCGGAGAAGAATCCGATTTTCCTGGAGAAACGGGTGTATCAAGGCAGTAGTGGGGTAGTTTATCCTTATCCTGTGATTGAATCAATGTCCGATGAAAAGGTGGATAAGGAATACAATGCTATTTTTATCGAAAACGAATATATCAAAGTGATGATTCTGCCTGAACTGGGTGGACGTGTGCAGATGGCCTATGATAAAATCAGAGAGCGTCATTTTATTTATTATAATCATGTGATAAAGCCGGCTTTGGTGGGACTTGCAGGACCGTGGATTTCTGGTGGTATCGAATTTAACTGGCCTCAACATCATCGCCCCAGTACTTATATGCCCGTGGATACGACTATTGAGGAAAATGCCGACGGAAGCGTCACGGTATGGGTAAATGAAATGGAACGTATGTTTCATCAGAAGGGAATGGCAGGTTTTACACTTCGTCCCGGACATGCTTTTCTTGAAATCAAAGGAGTACTTTACAACCGTACCGAAGTACCGCAGACCTTTCTGTGGTGGGCGAATCCTGCCGTAGCGGTGAATGATTACTATCAGAGCGTATTCCCGCCGGATATCAATGCCGTGTTCGACCATGGAAAACGTGCCGTATCCAGTTTTCCTATCGCAACGGGTACTTATTATAAGATGGACTATTCCGCCGGAGTGGACATCTCGAACTATAAGAATATCAAGGTTCCTACTTCCTATATGGCTGTAAATTCCCGCTTTGACTTCGAGGGTGGATATGAGAATGATACCCGTGCCGGTATGCTGCATGTAGCCAATCACCATATTTCTCCGGGTAAGAAACAATGGACTTGGGGGAACGGTGATTTCGGTCGTGCATGGGACCGTAATCTGACCGATGAGGATGGACCGTATATTGAATTAATGGCAGGTGTATATACTGAAAATCAACCGGACTTTACTTGGCTGCAACCTTATGAAGAAAAGAGTTTCGTTCAATATTTCCTGCCTTACCGGGAATTGGGAGTGGTGAAGAATGCCAGCAGGGATTTGCTGATGAACATTGAACCGGAAGGAGAAGACTGTGTACGTTGTAAGATATTTGCTACTTCTCGTCAGACGGTAAACGTTATTTTGAAAGGAGAAGACGGTAAAGTGTATTATAGCAAGGAAGTGACTATCACCCCGGAAGAATTGCTGAATGAAGTGGTAAATGTGAATGGTGAGAAACTTAATAAACTGATTCTTGAAATCACGGCAAACGGAAGGGAATTGCTTTATTGGCATGCGGAACCGGAAGAAGTGAAACCTATTCCTGATGCTGCCGAAGCTGCGCTATTTCCACAAGAAATAAAGACAACTGAACAGCTTTATTTAACAGGTATGCATTTGGAGCAATACAGGCATGCTACTTATAATCCCGTAGAATACTACGAAGAAGCATTGCGGCGTGATCCGATTGATGTACGTAATAATAACGCGCTTGGTCTGTGGTATATACGTAAAGGGCGTTTCCATAAAGCAGAACAATATCTGCTTACTGCCGTGAAGACCCTACAAAAACGTAATCCGAATCCTTATGACGGAGAACCGATTTATAATCTTGGCCTTGCCTTGAAATATCAGGGACATTACAATGAGGCTTACGACCGTTTCTATAAAGCTTGCTGGAATGCTGCTTGGCAGGATGCCGGATATTTTGCTTGTGCACAGATTTCTACTATGCAAAACCGCTTGGCAGATGCATTGGATGAAATTAATCACTCGCTAATCCGCAACTGGCACAATCATAAAGCCCGTGCTTTAAAAGTTGCTATCCTCCGCCGAATGGGACAATCAGAAGAAGCTCTGCAACTGATTGAGGATTCATTGGCCATTGATAAATTCAACTTTGGCTGTCGTTATGAAAAATATTTGATAACCAATGTTTCTGACGAGTTGGCTACTTTGAAGGAAATGATGCGTGGCGAACCTCATAACTATGATGAAATAGCGCTTGATTATTGTGCGGCAGGTTGTTGGCAAGAGGCTGCTTCTTTATGGAATATAGCTATAACTGAAGGTGCCGTTACTCCTATGACTTATTATTATTTAGGCTGGTGTCTGGTTCAAGGGGAATTACCGGGAACAGGACAGGTGTTTGCCCAAGCGGCTGAGATGTGTCCTGATTATTGTTTCCCTAACCGTCTGGAAGCAATCCTTGCATTACAATGTGCCATGGAGCAAAATCCGCATGATGCTAAAGCTCCTTATTATCTGGGTAATCTATACTATGACAAACGTCAGTACGACTTGGCTATGGAAGCATGGGAAACTTCTGCCCGGCTAGATGATAACTTCCCGACTGTATGGCGTAATCTGGCTCTGGCTTATTTCAATAAAAAGAATGAAGAAACAAAGGCTATCGAATACATGGAACGTGCTTTTCGGCTTGATACAACAGATGCACGTATTCTAATGGAATTGGACCAGCTTTATAAACGTGTTCGTCGTCCGCATAAGGAACGTCTGGCTTTCTTACGGCAATATCCTGATTTGATTGAGCAACGTGACGATCTTGTATTGGAAGAAATAACTCTGTTGAACCAGACTGGTGAATATGAAAAAGCCAAAGCATTGCTTGATGCACATAGCTTCCACCCTTGGGAAGGTGGTGAGGGAAAAGTACCTGCCCAATATCAACTAGCCCGTGTGGAACTGGCTAAGCAAGCATTGACTGCTGGCAATAATCAAGAAGCAATTGCATTACTGGAAGAATGCTTGGAATATCCGCATCATTTAGGTGAAGGCAAATTGTACGGTGCACAAGAGAATGATTTCTATTATTTCTTGGGTTGCGCTTATGAAAATCTGAACCGTAAAGATGAAGCTGTCAGATATTGGGAACAGGCCACTGTTGGGCCGACAGAACCTGCCGCCGCCATGTATTATAATGATGCGAAACCCGATAAAATATTTTATCAGGGGTTGGCATTACTAAAACTAGGACGCATAGATGAGGCGAATGGACGTTTTCATAAGTTGATTTCTTACGGAGAGAAGCATTTGTTTGACAAGATTAAAATGGATTATTTCGCTGTGTCATTGCCTGATCTTTTGATTTGGGAGGATAACTTGACTGTAAGGAATATAATTCATTGCAAATATATGATGGCATTGGGATATTGGGGATTGAATCAGAAAGAGAAATCTGCCAGGTTATTGAAAGAGGTAGAAAAATTGGATATTAATCATCAGGGGATTCAGGCCTTTCGTAGTTTGATCAAATGAGATAGTGGATGCTTTTTTATTCCTGAATGAAGAGCTAGGCTGATTTGTTAATCAGCTTAGCTCTTTCACATTTAAATTGTTTCACACTTGAAAGAGAATATAAGTATCAGGCTATATATAATTTTAGGTCTTGTGAATATTAGCTCTGTTTGGGATTGGGTATAAATTTCACGCAAACAGGTTTATCTACTTTTATGTCTCCGTGTATGTCTGTTAACAGGCCTGTGTCTGCATCTCTTTCGTATATCTGAATGACATTGCTGTCTCTGCAAGCAACCAGCATGTATTTGCCATTAGGCGTAATAATGAAATTACGCGGATGAATCCCTGTAAGTTGATAACCTACTTTTGTCAGTATTCCGTTATCCGGTTGGATACTGAAAATGGCGATGCCGTCTGCTTTCAGGCGATTACTGGCATACAGGAATTTGCCGTCCGGACTGATATGAATATCACCACTGCCTTTTGCACAGACTGTATCGGCAACTATGGTTTGGATTTCTTTTAAATCTCCGTCTTTATACTCGAAGGCTATTACTGTACCCGACAGTTCATTAATCAGATAGGCATAATTACCGTTGGGTGAGAATGTCAGATGCCGGGGACCTGAACCGGCTTTCACTTTAAAGGCGGAAGGAGAACCTTCTTTAAGAAAACTTTCCTTATTCTCTGCATTCGCGTCCGGGTTAATGATAAACTTATGTATTTGGTCTGTTCCCAAATTATCGGCAAACATATATTTACCGTCCGGAGTGATACGGACACAATGTAAATGGGATTTCTCCTGTCGTTCCTTATCGGTTCCCGAACCTTCGAACTTTATAATATCGGAAGCAGGCAGGAGTGAACCGTCTTTTGCGATAGGAAAAACAGAGATACTGCCGCCGCTGTAATTGGCGGTTATCACATTATTTCCATTTGTAATGATATAGCAAGGATCTTCACCACCGGTTTTCTGTGAATTCAATAATTTAAGAGTTCCTTTTTCCTGATTGAAGGCAAATGCATTGGCGGCCGCCTGTTCATTATTGAATTCACTGACTGTATAAATAAATTTCCCGTCAGCAGAAACTGCGAGATAAGAGGGATTTTCTACTTCCGTTTCACTAAGTGCGGTTGCTGTTCCGGTTTCTTCGTTGAAACGGAAACTGTAAATTCCCTTACTGTCTCCTGACGTGTAAGTTCCTACTAGCATGGTTAGTTCATTTTCCTTTGTTCCGGTTGGTGTTTCCATATCAGTCTTTTTTTTAAAGGTACAACTACTAATGGTAGTTGCAATTACACAGATAACAGCGAATGTATACAAATGAGTTGTAATCAATAATTGTTTCATGATATTGATATTTTATGTTGTACGGAATATTGCATAAATTGTATCAGTATGACAAAGGTAAGTGATTGACTTGGAATAAAGTCAATAATTTGCTGGAATTCTTCTTTAGGATTGTTTTTATTTTAAGAGAATATTTGGGATAGAGGAGTGGAATTATGTATTTTTTCGATATTCGAAAAAGCGCTAACTAATCTTTTCAAAAAAAGACTATTTTTTTTGATTATTAGGAATTTTATGGTATATTTGCAATACCACAATGAAATAATACACATAAGCAAAAATAAATAGTGCCGTGAGGCACATCCTCTTACTTTAATAAATAAAAGAGCAAGTTAACCATTAATTATTGTAAACAGTTCCTTGTCCGATTTCACGCATAGGGATTTTGTTTACTTCCTTATTATTAATGTGACCTTGATATAAATCTAATTACTAACTAACAATTTATTCTATGAAACAATGTAAAACACTGCCATTCATGTTTCTTCGAAGCATGTTTGTGTTATTTCTTTCTTGTTTGTCCGTGAATACTTTGGGGCAATCACTGACAGTTAGCGGTACCGTTACGGACGAAAAAGGCGAACCGATTATTGGTGCCAGTGTATTGGTAATAGGAACTACCAATGGTAGTATTACCAACTTTGACGGTATTTTTACTCTCAACAATGTAGCATCCAATGCTCAAATTACAATTTCTTATATTGGAATGAAAAGTCAGACATTGAGCGTTAATGGTAAGACTTCTTTTAAAATAGTTTTGAAAGAGGACTCTGAAGTGCTGGATGAAGTAGTAGTAGTGGGATATGGAACCCAAAAGAAGGTAAATTTGACGGGAGCCGTTACTATGGCTGATGGCGATGTGTTGGAGGATCGGCCGATAGCTAACGTAACCCAAGGATTACAAGGAGCTATTCCCAACTTGAATATAACATTTGATGGAGGTAGTCCTAACGCAACTGCGCAAATCAATGTCCGTGGAACAACATCATTGAACGGTGGCTCGGCTCTTATATTGGTGGATGGAGTGGAAACTAATGATATTTCTTTGCTCAATCCACAGGATATTGCAAGCATTTCGGTGTTAAAAGATGCTTCTTCAGCTGCTGTTTATGGAGCTAGAGCTGCATTTGGAGTGGTCTTGATCACTACAAAGAAGGGTACTAAAGGTGAGAAAGTGCGTGTGAATTACAACAACAATTTCTCCTGGTCGTCTCCTTCCAGATTGCCCGAAGGCATAAATTCCAGCAAATGGATTCATGCAATTAATCAGGCTAGTGTTAATTCCGGTGGTAACGGAGACTTTTCCACTGAATTAGTAGAAGCCATTGACAGGTATAATAGTGACCCGGTCAATAACCCTTCTGTATTTATAGACCAAACAGGCAAGTATACAGGTATAGGTCAGTGGGCGTATGCTGCTAATACAAACTGGTTCGAGGAGTTCTATAAGAAATCTGCTTTCATGCAGCAACATAATGCCAGTATCAGCGGAGGAACTGAGAAAAATTCATATTATGCTTCTATCGGATACAAAGGACAAGATGGATTATTTGCATTTGGAGATGATACTTATAAACGTATCAATATGTCTTTCAATTTTACTTCTCAATTGACAAACTGGTTGGAAATCACCTTCCGGACTAAGTATAACCGTAACGAGTCGGACATTCCGAATACATACGATTATATGGGAAGTAGTCCTTATCATGAAGTTTATCGTGCTTTTCCTTTTATTCCGGTTTATCTGCCGGATGGAAATTTTGCAGCTGTGGCCGGTTCTAACTTCAACTATAATATTGCAGGAATCATGGCTCAAGCAGGACGTGATATTACTTCTTCCGATGACTTTTGGTATACGGGAGCATTCAATATTACTCCGATAAAAGGTTTGTCCATTAAAGGGGATTATACAGGAAATAAGTTTTTTAAGCAACAGAAAAAGCATCAAAATATTTTGTATCAATCACAACCGGATGGTACAAGTATTCCGCAAGGAAGTTCAAATGGGGTAAATAATGATAAGTACAATGACACTTATCAAGCTTTAAACCTCTGGGCTGAATATAAGAAAACTATCAAGCAGCACTCTTTCGGTGTCATGGCCGGATATAATCAGGAAAGTAAAAAAATAACAGCTTTGAAGACAAAAGTTTCAGGACTGTACGACAACAATACTCCGGTCAGTGACCTTGCTACTACTTTGCAGTCTATAGGAGAAGATGCAACGGTCTGGGCTGTACAAGGCATGTTCTTCCGCTTGAATTATGACTATTTAGGCCGATATCTGTTGGAAGTGAATGGACGTTATGATGGTTCTTCCAAATATAAAAGCGGTTCACAATGGGGATTTTTCCCTTCTGTGTCTGTTGGTTGGAGACTGTCGGAAGAAAAGTTTTTTGAACCTGCACGCAACCTTTTTGATAATGTAAAGCTTCGCGCTTCTATCGGAACACTAGGCAATCAGGTAACAAACGGAAATTTTGACTATTTAGGTTATCTGGATAATGAAACTTTATCTTATGTAATGGGTGGAAAAGTTATATCCGGATTGAAAGCACCGACATTGGCAAGTACCAATATTACTTGGGAAAAGGTAACAACTACCAACTTCGGTCTGGATATCGCTATGTTGAATAACCGTTTAAATGCTTCATTCGATTACTATATCCGTAATACAAACGATATGGTGATTTCTAAAACCTATCCGGCCGTATTGGGAAGTTCCGGTGGTAAAGAAAATTTGGCGAATATGCGGACGAATGGTTGGGAATTATCTGTTTCTTGGAATGATAAGATTAATAATGTCGGAGGCAGTCCGTTAATGTATTCTATCGGTGTAGGACTTGCAGACAGTTATTCAACTATTACAAAATTCGATAATCCGGAAGGAGCTTTGAATAATTACTATGAAGGTAAGCGAATCGGAGAAATATGGGGGTATGTAACTGATGGATTCATTCAGGACGAAGCAGAAGCTCAGAGAATGGCTACTATTCAGGGAGATATATCAAAGACTTGGAAAGTAGGTGACATACGTTATAAAGATTTGGATGGAGTGGAAGGTATTACATCTGCCAAGACTATCTATAATACAGGTGACCAGAAAGTGATAGGTAACACCACTCCCCGTTATTCTTTCAATATCAATGCCAGTGCTTCCTGGAAGGGATTCGATGTGCGTGTCTTTTTTGAAGGGATAGCTAAAAGAGATTTATGGATTGACAGCCCGGTGTTTTGGGGATTTCCGAGTAATAGCAACGTATGGCAATCTGCTGTTAATGATTACCATGTTGATAATTCTTGGAGTGAGAATAATACCAATGCCTATTACCCGCTTCCAAGTTATAGTGGCAGGAGTAAGCAAACCCAAACAAAATACTTGCAGAATGGTGCATATATTCGTTTGAAGGATTTAACAATCAGTTATACAATACCTAAAGCGTGGATATCTACAGTTGGAATCGAGCAATTGAAAGTATTTGCAAGTGGCCAGAATTTATGGGTAGGGACTAAGCTATTTAAGTATCTGGATCCGGATATTGTCAGTACACGTCAGTCCAACTCCAAAGACAATAAATTGGTGGGTAATCTTACTTCCGATGGTAAGGCTTATCCGTTTAGTCGGACCTTCTCATTTGGTATTAACTTAACTTTTTAAAATCTGTTTATTATGAAAAAAATAATTATACTAGGACTAGGGGTAGCGGCATTCTTTATGCAGGGATGCGATTTTCTGGACAGGACCCCGGAAGATATCATTGAAACCGGAAAATTCTTTGAATCTGCCAATGCCAATGCTTTAGAACAATATTGCAATGACTTTTATCCAAAGTTGATTAACGGTCATGGTGCCCCTAAAGGGTACAATTCGATGTTGGAAGACGACTGGAACTCGGACAATATTCTTCCTTGGGAAAAGAATGATGTAAGCTTCGGACATCAGATAGCTGTAAAAAATGCTTCTGATGAAGGGTCTGATTGGAAGTGGGAGAATATTCGTGCATGCAACGAGTTTCTAATGAATTATGAGAAATCACCGGAAACAGAAATTGTGAAGCAACAATACGCCGGAGAAATCTTGTTCTTCAAGTGCATGGATTATTTTAATAAAGTAAGAAAATACGGTGATCTTCCTTGGTATGACACAGCACTGACACCTTCTGATACGGAAGAATTATATAAAGGGCGTGATTCCCGGATTCTTGTCATGGATAATGTATTGAGAGACATTAACCAGGCTATTGCATGGTTGCCTAAAAAGACAAAGGTATATAGGGTGAGTAAAGATGCGGCTTTAGCTTTAAAAGCACGAATCTGTTTGTTTGAGGGTACTTATCGTCGTTACCATAATATAGAAAATGACACCAAATTCCTACAAGCTGCTTATGATGCTGCTGGTGAATTAATGAAATCGGAATATGGATATAAATTGTATGAAGGAACTTCTCCCGCTACGGCATATCACGAATTATTTATTCAGGATAATTATAATACTAACACAGAGGTTATTCTATCAAAAGAATATGACCCCAAAGTTGATAAAGGTAATAATGTAACCCGGCAACTACGTTTGGGTGAAATGGCTCAAATGATGGGTATGAGCAAAGATTGTGCGGATGATTATTTGACAATAACAGGGCAACCGTATGACCAGACGGGGGTAACGTCGGTTAAAGATGAATTGGAGAATCGTGACCCACGTCTGTTGCAGACAATCGCGACCCCGTATGCAGGACCTTATACTTATTATTTGGAAGGGAAAAGAAGTTCAATATCTTCTTTCCTTGAAGGAGGGACACATTCCAGTACGGGATACGCAATTGCTAAGTTTTATAACGAAAAAGAGTTTTCCGATACTCATGGCGTAGGTACTCTGGATGCTATCATATTCCGTTATGCTGAGGTGTTACTGATTCGCGCTGAAGCCGGAGCAGAATTAGGAAAAGATCCTGAATTGGATTTGACTGTAAATGCTTTAAGAAAACGTGTCGGATTTAATGTAAAGCTAACCAGTTCGCCGGCAACTGACTCTAAACTGGTAGCCAAGCATCCGATTATTAAAGGAACTAATGCGGATTTGATTCGTGAGATCCGTCGTGAGCGCCGCGTGGAATTGTTCGGAGAAGGATTACGTTACGCTGATTTGATGCGTTGGGGATGTGGTGAAAGACTGGTAGCCCCCAAAGCGGGAATGATGCTATATACAGATGTTTACACACCTGAGGAAATCGCTGTATTGAAAACAGAAGTGGGAACTTATGCAGATGGAAGTTTGGATGTATATGGAAAACGTGTGACTACCCCGGCTATATTTGAATCTCCCAAACATTACTTATTTTCTTTGCCGTTAAACGAAATGGCTCTGAATCCTAAGTTGAAGCCAAATAATCCGGGCTGGGGAGATTGATGGAGATGAACATATAAAATAATTTAGAGGAAAAGACTGATAGAAAAGTCGGTAGTATCGAAAAGTTTCTTCTTTCGGAAAGAAGGGGAATTGAAGATACTACCGACTTTTTAAACACGCCTTTTCCTATTTTTGCAGTTGGGGAAGTTTTATCTCTGCTACTCCTACTCGGTCACTACCTAGTACAATGCGTAAATCGCTGGCAGTAGTTCCTTTGAAACGGAAGTCCAACAGTTTATTGTACTCTTTCACAGTACCGGAATATACAGTGAGGAATTGTCCGCCGCCACTCGATAGTTGTATCTCGAAGTCAGTTTCCAGTCCGTTCTCACGGGAGAAGGCAATGGATACTCCGTCTATTTTAGCTCCATTCTGTAAGGTAAAGGTAATGTAGTCCCCTTTATTGCCTTCCCAGAACGTAGTTAAATTATTATCAATTACATTATCTACTGTGTCTGCATTGGTACTGGCACTGACAGGAGTACTGTCCTTGTGTGTATTTGTGGCAGGAGCTTGCCCCGGCTCTACAACAGTCAGTGTTCCGTTCAGACGAATATCCGTAGAAGAAGCTCCCAGCATCAATGTGAAGTCACCCGGCTCTACTACCCAATGCATATCTGCATTCAGCAGTTCCAGTGCTTTGCGGTCGATAGGGAAAGTGATTTCTTTCGTTTCACCCGGTTTCAGGTGTACCCGTTCGAATCCGGCAAGGTTCTTCTCATAAGTAGTGACGCTGCTCAGTACATCACGTACATACAGTTGTATCACTTCGTCTCCTGATCGTTTTCCGGTATTGGTCACTTTACAGGTGACATAAGCCTTTTGGTTGGGAGTGATAATAGCCGGAGAGATTTTCAAGTCGGAGTATTCGAAAGTGGTATAACTTAACCCGTATCCGAAAGGATATAATGCGCCGTTGGCACGAGACATATTGCCGTCCGGTCCCGGATTCTTGCCGCCGTCAATCTGAGAAGAAGGTTTGCAAGGGAAGTTGAAAGGTATTTGGCCTACGGTTTTGGGGAAAGTTACAGTCAGTTTTCCTCCGGGATTATAATCTCCAAAGAGTATATCTGCTACAGCTATTCCACCTTTAGATCCCGGATACCATGCCTCGAGAATAGCAGGGACAAACTTGTCTGCCCAGTTGATAGATAATGGACGTCCGTTGATAAGAACCAACACGACAGGCTTTCCCGTAGCCACTACTGCTTTTAGTAAATCGAGTTGACGACCGGGTAAGTCGAGACTGCTGCGGGATTTGTTTTCTCCGCACGTGCGCTGTCCGCCACCTAGCACGACAATAGCTACATCTGCCTGTTTGGCCTGACTGACAGCTTTGTCTATTTCTTTTTGTTCTTCATCTGTCAGAGGATAGTCAATCAATTCTGATTCCGGCCAGTTGGCATCTACCAAGTCGCAGCCTTTAGTATAAAGTACATCTGCTTTATCTTTCATTTTTTCCTGAATGCCTTTTAGAACAGAAGTAACCTCTACTGCCAAAGGTCCGTAATGAGTTAGCGCATACGAATGCTCATCTGCATTCGGACCGCAGACTGCTATTTTTCGGATCTTTGAAGGATCCAGAGGCAACACATTCTTTTCATTTTTCAAGAGTACGATGGATTCACGAGAGGCTTGCAAAGCGACTTCCTCGTTCTCTTTCTTTTCTACTTCCTCATCCGCTCCTTTCAAATCTGTCTGGTAAGGAGTATCGAATAAGCCGACAAGGAACTTCACTCTCAGAATATCACGTACACGGTCATTGATTACTTCTTCGCTTAGTCCTCCTTCTTTTACCAACTCTCTTAAAGGCAATACGTACGAATCCGGTGAACGGAATGTACAACGCACGTTCAATCCGGCTTCCACGCTTTGGCGAACGGCTTCTTTCATATCTTTGGCGGTCCCGTGTTTGGTATAAAGATATTCTACGGCATCACTGTCCGAAACGACATATCCACGGAATCCCATTTCTCCGCGCAGGCGGGTAGTCAGCCAGTAATAGCTGCTTTGAATAGGAAAACCGTCATAGTCATTATAAGAACTCATTACGCCGAGTAATCCCGCTTCGCGGATAACTCTTTTAAAAGGATAGGCATGAAGCATCTCCACTTCACGCGGTGACATCTGCGGGTCGACACGAGCCATTCCTTCGCGTGCACCTTTGTTGTTGCTATAAGCGATAAAGTGTTTTCCGGTAGCTGCAACCTGATGATTGTGTTGCATACCCCGCACCATTTCAATACCTAATTCTGCTACCAGATATGGTGATTCTCCATACACTTCTTCATAGCGTCCCCAGCGTTGGTCACGTCCGACGTCGAGTATCGGGGCATATACATTGGTGTATCCCAACATACGCGCTTCCCGTCCGGTTATCAGTCCTACCTGGTGAATTAGTTGACGGTTCCACGTATGTCCCAGTCCCAGTTGAGTAGGGAAGTTGGTAGCCTTGTAACTTTCCACTCCGCGAATCCCTTCGTTTGTAAAATCGGTAGGAATGCCGAGTCGTGTCTCTTCAATAAAGAAACGTTGCACTTCATTCAGCGCCCAGGCATGTTTGGATGCCGGCCATACATATTCATTGTCCGACGGTGGAAGCCCCCATTGTTGGAAACCGTTCAAGTGTTCGTCAATGGCTCCGATACCGTCCTTCCATAGTTGGTTTTTCCATTCAGAAGTAGGCAAATCATCTTTCAAAACCCGTTTGTAACCGTAAAGAGTCACCATTTGGCAAGTTTTTTCTTCCAGTGTCATCTGACTGAGCAGGTCTTCTATACGTGCATCGATAGGTGCTGTCGGATCTTCGTAGGTATCTTTAGCACCATTTTTATTGAAGTCTATCCATCCTTTCTTATACATTTCCGAACGGACGGGTTTATAAACATTAGGTATTTTAGTCGTTTTTTGTGCTAGGAGGAGTACACAACTTCCTAGAAATAAGCTGGTAATTAAAAGTTTTTTCATGATATCTTTTTGTGTTAAGAATAAATTTGCCCTGTAAAGATACTGCTTTGATATAATATTTGCTAACGTCTTCTCGTAATTTCGAAAACATTTCCTATCTTTGTACCCTTGAAAAGCGTTATAAACAAATGCTGTTTTGTACGAATAAGAATTTGGGCTTGACTGGATTTGACAGCGGGCAGAAATGGTAAGTAAGCATGCAGTGGGTCGGTAATTTCCACTTAAATCTCAGTTATCAAAATTTTATCTGGCGAAACTAATTACGCTCTTGCTGCTTAATCGAATCATAGTAGATTAGCTTAATCCAGGCACAAGGTGCCAGGACGAGACATCACTCGGAAGCTGTTGCTCCGAAGCATTCCGGTTCAGTGGTGCAGTTACATCGGGGATAGTCAAAGGCGGCCTCGCACTTTTGATGAAACTTTAGAGGATAAGGTGGGAATTGATGGCTTTGGTTCTGTTCCTGCACGAAAATTTAGGCAAAGATAAGCATGTAGAAAGCTTATGATTTCCTCGTTTGGACGAGGGTTCGATTCCCTCCAGGTCCACTATCAATGAATTAAACCTCTGGAAGCAGAGGTTTTTCTTTTTGATAATCGTTTTCTCCCATTCTATTGGGGACTAAATTCAATATTACAACAGTTTTTTTATATCTTTGACTGTTGATTTAAGTCAAATCTATTAATTATGCAAAAACACACTGTCTTTTTAATCATTTTGCTTATGCATTTTTTCCCTTTGGCACAGGCAAATGAGTATACTTTTAAACATATAACATCTGCTAATGGATTACCACAGAACTATGTACGTTCTGTTATACAAGATTCAAGAGGGTTTATGTGGTTTACTACTTTTGACGGTATAGTCCGGTATGATGGATATTCTTTCAAAACCTATCGTCGGTATGATAACGGATTAGATACCGGATTAATGTTGTACGTCACCGAAGATGCAGCCGGCAATCTATGGGTTGGTACGGAAATGGGACTTTACTGTTATGATATAGATACTGACCAGTTTACACGTATTTCTTCATATTTCCCGAAAGATTTCGGAATACAAAGAGCTATTCTCAAAATCAAAGCTGTAGGAGAAGACCAGATTTGGGTGTACACAGGTAAAGGGGGAATTTATCGGATTGATGTTATTGATAAAAAGAATAATAAATATCAATTGAAACAATATTTGAGTTCCTATTATTATTTTCCTAGCTTATGTATTCCTTTTAACGGATACTATTTAACTGTGGCAGAAGGAAAAGTTTATGCTTTTGATAAAGTCCGCAATACATTTGAACGCTTTCAGGAAGATATTCTCGAAGATGTTGATCAAATTTTTGTACACAAACAGCAACTCTATCTTCTCAAAAAAGGCTTAGCATACCTTTATAATGAGAAAACATCGACTCTTTTCCAACTGACAAACCATCCGGGGAGAGAGTTGTTCATTTCTTCGGATAACCAACTTTGGGTATCTAGTTTCGACGGTCTGTATCGTACGTCTTTGAAAGGGCTTACTCCGGAACGGGCTATGGAAACTGTTTTTAGTGGTAATCCCTGGACGACTTCATTTACTGAGGATAGTTTTGGTAATATATGGATTGGCACTTATCGTAACGGAACATTTTGCTTCCACAAGAACCAGACTCCTTTTCAAAAAAGTATGTCTGGCAAAAACATCGAATGTATGTCAACGGACCATTCCGGCAATTATTGGATAGGCAGCCTGAATGGTGAGGTATGTGTACTTGACTCCACACAAAAACAAATAATGGGGAAGACGATTTTCCCCAATGACATGATACATACAATTTGTGGTCAAGAGTCTTCAAACAAAGTATGGGTTGGTACCATGTATGGCCTTTATGAAGCATGGATAGAAAGTAACAAACAAATTGTTTATCAAAAAACTTCGGGAATAAATATCCCTTCTATCCGAAGTATTGTGCAGGACTCTTGTTTCTTGTGGATTGCATCTTATAACAATGGGGTTACTCTTTATAATTATTCTACTCAACAAAGTGTTGTAACTTATAAAACTGATTCTGAAGTTTTGCCTCTTCCCTCCAATACTATACGTACAATTCTGAAAGATAGAGAGAATAATTTATGGGTTGGTACGGCAGAAGGACTTGTTGTGTTAAATGGCAAAGAACGTTTCACATCTTCTCCCATATTACGGAAATTTAGCTTTGCCACTCATCAGAATAATCTGTTGTTTCAAGATAACATCGTTCATATTCGTGAAGCCAAGAATGGTGATATATGGGTAGGGACTTTAGACAATGGATTGTATTATCTGAAACGTAATCCCTCTACTAATGATTGGAACTATCAATGGATTAATGTTCAGAAGGGGCTTTCCAATAATTGTATCAAAGCTATATCGGAGGATACTAATAATTTTATCTGGGTAGCGACTAATAAAGGATTGAACAGGATTGATCCTCAAACGTTGTCCGTCAAAATCTACCAACTAAATGACGGGCTTGCAAATAATGAGTTTAGTGAAAGAGCTTATATAGAAAAAAGGAATGGAACTTTATATTTTGGCGGCATTAACGGTATTACCTCGTTTATTCCTGCTGTGTTTACGGAGGATACTATTCTTCCCAAACTTTCTTTTGTCAATCTTTCCATAAATAATAAGACTCTGAAAGTCGGAGAAGAAGTGAACAGGCAGATTCTATTGGAACGCTCCATTCTTAATACTGATAAACTGACATTATCCAGTCGTAACAATAATTTTTCATTCGACTTCGTTGCCTTGCATTTTACCTCCACAGATAAAATTATTTATAAGTATAAGTTGGAAGGGTTTGATAAAGAATGGATTACTAGCGAACAAGGTAATCGTTCGGCAAAATATACTAATATACCTCCCGGCAATTATCTTTTTTCTGTGAAAGCCTCTTGCAATGGTGAGACTTGGTCGGAACCACTGAAAATGGAAATTCAGGTTTTGCAGCCGCTTTTACTCCGGTGGTATTTTATACTATTATATATACTTATAAGTATATTCATTGTATATATGATTATCCGGAATTTCAAGATTCGTGAGAAAAGGAAGAATGAACTCTTTCTTGCACAGAAAGAAAAACAACAGATACGGGAACTGTCAGAGATGAAAATGAATTTCTTTATGAATCTGTCACATGAATTTCGTACTCCGTTGACATTGATTATTTCTCCTCTGCAAAAATTACTTTCTACGCCGGATATCTCGAAGGATGAATTGTATCGTCATCTGATGAACATACAACATAATAGTTCTATATTATTACGTTTGATAAATCAGATACTTAAATTGTCTAAGCAAGACAAAGGCAAACTGGATATCGAACTACGGGAGGGGGATATCGTGGAATTTTGTAGAAATTGTTTCTCACAATTCCTTCAAATAGCTCATGACAAGCAGATACAGTTTGCATTTAATACAAATGCCTCTTACATTCTTTTGTTATTTGATGCATATAAAATGGAAGAAATTCTGTATAATCTTCTTTCCAATGCTATCAAGCATACGCCTGACGGAGGTTCTATCACATTGGATGTCATGGAACAAGAGAAAGGTGTTTCTATTCACATAACCGACTCGGGTACGGGAATGACAGAAGAAGTGAAAAAACATATTTTCGAACGTTTCTATTCGGAATCAGGAGTCGGCATCGGACTTTCTTTGACTAAAAGTCTGGTCGAACTTCATAAAGGAACAATTCTGTTCAAGAGTACTGAGGGGGAAGGGACTGTTTTCCAAGTCTTTATTCCCTTCCAAAATAAGAATACTCTTATAGAACCATTATCAGAGACAACAACATTCTCACAGGAGGATTCTGGTCCCTTTACTGCATCAGAATATATACATCCGGAAATAGAGGATAGAGACAGAGATATGAGTGATAAACCGGCTTTGCTTATTGTGGATGATAATAAAGGTATTGTACAAATATTGGATGAGTTGTTTTGTCCTTATTATAAGATATTGACTACTTTCAATGGTAAAGAGGCTTTTGACCTTTGTTTGTCTCAAATACCGTCATTGGTCATCTCAGATATCTATATGCCGGAGATGAATGGAATAGAACTCTGTTCCGCTATTAAATCGACGAAAGAGACTTCACATATTCCTGTAATTCTTCTAACGGCAAAGACATCTAAAGAGATACAGCAAGAAGGATTGTCTGTTTATGCGGATGCTTATTGCAGTAAGCCTTTTGATAATGATATTTTAATTTCCACAGTACATTCTATCCTTACCAACCGACAAATGTTGGCCCAAAAGTTTAGTAATAACTTAATGTCTGAGGAAGATCCTACTACTGTTTTTCCGGAAAAGACCGATAGGGATTTTATTCAAAAAATCATAAAGGTGGTAGAAGATAATATTGCTAATGAAGAATTGAGTGTTTCGTTACTTTGCCGTACAATAGGAATGAGCCAATTGACACTCAACAAGAAGATAAAACAACTGACTAACCAGACAACAAATGCTTTTATCCGGAGTATTCGGTTGAAGGTTGCTTCACAAATGATATTATCACAAAAGTATAGTATTTCTGAAGTTACTTATGCGGTAGGTTTTAGTGATTTACGTTATTTTAGAGAATGCTTCAAAAAGGAGTTTGGAGTATTACCTTCCGATTACAAAAAATAATAGCTTTCTCTAGGGGGAGGGGGATAAATTATATAAAAACTATCTTTTTTCTCCCCCTTTCTAATTCCTCCCCTCTCAAATATAAATATCCCACCCCACACTCTTTTTTAAAGTTCCTTTCTTTGCGTATACTCAAAATGCAAAGAGATAAAAGGTCGAACTTTAAAAAGAAAGGAGGAAATTAATAAGTAAAGAGATTAAATGAAACTGTATTATGAATCTTAAATTAGTATTGTGATTAACTTTAATAAACATACATGAAACCAAATTTATTTCACACCCAATTTTTCCGGTTGTTTTTTCTTATTTTATTAGCCGGAATATCAATCCAAACTTACGCTGCAAAGGACAGCCAGGCAGCTCCTAAAAAGCGTACTATTACCGGTACGGTAATTTCCGAAGGAGACAATATGCCCATTATCGGAGCCAATGTATGGCTTAAAAACAGCTCGACGGGAGCTATTACCGATTTGGACGGTAAATATTCTATTACTATCGACAACTCGGTTGTAGGTGGAGTACTCGTATTCTCATATATAGGAATGAGTACTCAGGAAGTTGCGATAGGAAACCAAAACGTTATCAATGTGACTCTAAAGTTTGATACTGAAAAAATCGACGAAGTGGTAGTCGTAGGTTACGGTCATCAGAAAAAAGCCAGTGTCATCGGTTCTATTTCCACTATTGATATGGCAGGTGTTAAAGTTCCAGGTTCTTCTATTTCGAGTGTACTGGCGGGACAACTAGCAGGAGTTGTTGCGATGAATCGCACGGGAGAACCGGGAAAAGCCAGCGCAGCCGATTTCTATATTCGAGGGGTATCTTCTTTTACCGGTGGTAACACTCCATTGGTATTGGTAGACGGAATCGAACGGGATTTGGACTTAGTAGATGTAGAGGATATCGCTTCTTTTTCTATATTAAAAGATGCTTCCGCTTCCGCTGTTTATGGTGTGCGAGGAGCTAATGGTGTAATCTTGATTACAACCAAGAAAGGGGCAGAGGGTAAACCTGTTATTAATGCCAGAGTAGAAGCTGGTTTTACTCAACCTACCAAAATGCCGGAATTTGTAAACTCTGCACAATGGGCTGAATTATACAATGAGATGAAAGGTTATGAATATTATACTCCAGAGCAAATAGGATATTTCCAGAATGGGACAGATCCCGATTTGTATCCTGATGTTGACTGGATGCATGAACTTTATAAGAATATGGCCTCTAACCAGCGGGTAAATTTGAATGTATCCGGTGGAGGTGATATTTGTAAATACTTTGTTTCCGGTTCGCTGTATAATGAAGGTTCTATTTTTAGAAATGCAGGGCAACGATATGACTATGATACATCTCTTCGTTACAATAAATATAGCTTCCGTGCTAATATGGATTTTAATGTAACAAAGTCTACTGTTCTGAATGTAAATCTGGCCAATATATATGAGAAGTTTTATGGTCCCGGTGTAGAGAAAGATAAAATCTGGTCGAGAGCTTTCGAAGCTTCTCCCGGTGTTTATCCTAAAGAATATTCAGACGGAACTCTTTCTTATCCGAGTATGCAAGGTGGCGAGAATCCTTGGAATCTTTTAGTTCATTCCGGATATCGCGAACAATTTTGGAATTCCGCACAGTCACTTATCGGAATCAATCAGGATTTAGGAGATTTAGTCACCAAAGGGCTGACAGCTTCTATTAAATTTTCCTGGGATGCGGTTAATACTAACACCATTGTTCGTTCTAAAACACCGAATCAATATTATGCTAAGGGTCGTGATGAAGACGGGAATTTGATTTTTGGTAGTCCTATTGTGACCGGAACAGACGAATTAGGACTTAGTGAAAGTGGTAGTGGTTCCATTACTACCTATTTGGAAGGTAGTATCAACTATAATCGGTTGTTTGCCGAGAAACATCGTGTAGGTGCCATGCTTTTATACAATCATAAGGTTACAAACAAGAAACTGACTTATAGCAAAACCCTTTCATTACCTTATAAATATCAAGGACTTGCCGGGCGTGTGACTTATGCTTTTAAGGATACTTATTTTGCTGAATTTAATATGGGATATAACGGTTCGGAAAACTTTGCCAAGGGACATCGGTTCGGATTTTTCCCGGCTTATGCTGTCGGTTGGATGATTTCTAATGAGAAATTCTGGGAACCAATTCTTCCGGTTGTCAGTGAATTGAAATTGAAAGCGTCCTATGGTAGTGTGGGAAATGACGCGATTGGTGGAGACCGGTGGATTTATCAATCAACTATCAGCACCAACAATGGGTGGAATTATGGCGAGAACGGAAGTGAAGGAGGCGGAGGTATCCAAGTCGGAAATGTTGAAAATTTAAATGTCAGTTGGGAAAAAGCTTATAAAACCAATTTGGGATTTGAAATGAGACTGTTTGACAGAATTAAGATACAAGCTGATTATTTTCATGAAAAACGTGAAGGGGTATTTATTAACCGACAAGGACTTCCGGCTATCGTCGGACTGACAACAAAACCGAAAACCAATATCGGGGCGTCTGTTAACCGGGGAGTGGATGCAACACTCGAATATGAGGAAAAAGTCGGAGAGGTGTTTTTGACCGGGCGGGCTAATTTTACATTCAACCGGAATAAATTACTGAATAACGACGAAGTAGAACACCTTTATAAATATCAAAACAGTATTGGAAAAACATTCGGAACTGGAGGAAACCATACTTTCGGACTTATAGCTGAAGGATTGTTTCAAAGCCAGGAAGAAATAGACAATGCTCCCGAACAGAATTTTGGAACTTATCGTGTGGGTGATGTCAGATACAGAGACGTTAATGGAGACGGAGTGGTTGATACATATGATAAAGTGGCTTTAGGATATACAAATATTCCGGAGATTACTTATGGTTTCGGACTGACTGCCCAATGGAGAAGCTGGGATATCAATGCTTTCTTCCAGGGAATAGCTCATTGTACTTTCTATATTGGCGGCACTGCAATGCGTCCTTTCTCTACCGGTAATATTAATCAAAGTGCAATCAATGCTGATATTTACGATCATGTGTGGAAGACAACCAATACACCGGAACAGAACCTGGCTGCTTACTATCCCAGATTGAGTGAAGCCGGTGGGGAAGGTTCTACTAACAATAACCAGACATCTACACTTACTATGCGGGACGGGCGCTTCTTGCGACTGAAAAATTTTGAAATTGGATACACTATTCCCAAGTCTATTCTTGAAAAAACGTTTATCAAATCTACCCGTATTTATGTCTCAGGGAGTAATTTGCTGACCTTTAGTAAATTCAAATTATGGGATCCGGAAACCGGAAGTTCAGACGGAGGTATTTATCCTCCATTAAGAGTTTTCACAATAGGTTTGAACGCTAAATTCTAATATAATATGAAACGATATATGAAAAAAATAACTAAATACTGTTCTTCTTTGTTTGTGTGTGTCTTACTGCTGTCACAAACATCATGTGACTCTTTTCTGGATAGACAGGAAGATGAAGCGCTGACTTTGGATAAAGTGTGGGAAACCCGTGCGGATTCACGTAAATATTGGTTAACTACTATGAGTTTCTTACCGGATGACGCTAATGATTTCCAATATACTCCGTGGAGCGGGGCAGCTGATGAAGTAACAGTTTCAATGCGAAACCGTGAATATCATATTATGACTTCCGGAGCTTGGAATCCGTCAAATGTACCTTACGAACGTATGAGTACTTATTATAGAGGGATACGTGAGTGTAACATATTTTTAGCTAATATTGATCGTTGTACTGACCCGTTGTTGAGCAATGATGAAAAAGAACAGTGGAAGGTACAAACTCGTTTTGCACGTTGTTATTACTATTTTCTGATGATGAGAATCTACGGACCGGTATTCATTCTGCATGATGAGCTGCTTGATTTTACAAAAAGTGCTGCTGAACTGGAACGTCCCCGTAATACATGGGATGAATGTGTGAATTATGTAATAGGTGAGTTGAATTCGTTGATTGAGAGCCCGTATATGAAGTCTAACTGGACTTCCAGTACAGAAAAGGGCTTGGCTACCAAAGGTGCTTGCCAAGCCATAATCTCACGCTTGACTCTTTATTCTGCACGTGATTTGTTTAATGGAAATACGATGTATGCCTCTGTTAAAAATCCTGATGGAACGAATCTGTTTCCGCAGAATTATGATGCGGCAAAGTGGAAAACGGCAGCAGATGCAGCATACAAGATCATTGATGGCAATCTTTACCAATTATATCACTCTGATGATGATGATCCGTATGATAATTATTATGGCATAACACAAGAAAAGTGGAACAGTGAGTTAATATGGACTACCGGTTCGAAAGGCCGTTTTATAATGTCGGCTCATACATGTCCTACTTCCGTTGCAGGTAGTTCTTCTTGGGGATTTGTCGGGGTTACTCAGCAACAAGTGGATGCCTATCCAATGGCAAAGACAGGTAGGTTTCCTATTACAGGTTATGAATCAGACGGTAGTCCTATAGTTGATCAGGAGTCTGGTTATCCTATGGACGAGATGGCTTATACTGATTTCGTCTATCCTGCATGGGGAGGAGCTGCTTCTTACAAACTGAATACTGTAAAGATGTGTACGGAAAGAGATCCGCGTTTTTATGTAACAGTTTTCTTTAGTGGGAGCAAATGGCATCATGGTAATGAAATGACACTTACTTCTTTTGCTCATGGGGCCAACGGTTATACTTCGGACGCTCGTCCTAAGTCTGGTTTTTTGGTGAATCGCTTTTATGACCATACGGCTAATTCGGCAAATGGACAATGGGGAGAAATTACTTTTCCGACTTTCCGGTTGGGAGAAATTTACCTGAATTTTATAGAGGCTGTGTTAGAATGTAAAATTAGAGGGGTGAATATCCCGGCTAATTATTATACCAAAGCAATGGAAGTGTGGCAAGAGCTGAGAGCAAGAGTTGCTCTGCCGTCTATTACTGAATCTTATCCTCATGCTGATGATAATGAATTACTTGATTTATGCCGTAAAGAACGTCGTGTAGAGCTGGCTTTCGAAAATCATCGTTTTTTTGATACTCGTACTTGGAAAATCGCTGAAGAATGTGACGGGGGTAAGATGTGGGGTATGAATGTGGAAACTACCGGAAGCGGTGATGTAACTCCTGATAGTTTTTGGGAAAGAACAGTGTTTGAAAAACGTGTATTCAAAAAACAACATTACTTGTATCCGTTTACTCAGACAGAAATCAGCTTGAACAAACAACTGACACAAAATTATGGGTGGTAATTTCGTAAATCAACAAAAAGAAAACTGTATGAAAAACAATATATTTAAAATCATCATCTTTTTTCTCGCATTAGTGTCATTAGGCGCTTGTGATGATGGATGTGAGGATTATTTGGATCAATATGAGTCTATTCTCTATTTTAAAAATAATGGAGAGCAGCATGTTACTATTTATGATACAAGCAATGAAGCCAGTTGTGAATTCACCGTTATTAGGGCCGGATATAATTCAAAGAAATATTCAACAGTTGATGTTTCTGTTTTAGATGCTGTTAATATACAAATTTATAATGCAGAAAATGAAACGGATTATAAATTGTTACCTGATAACTGTTTCAAGCTGGAAACACCAACATTGGCGTTTGAAGATACCGATAACCACAAAAAGGTAAAGGCGTTTTTCTATATTGATAAAATTAAAGAATTGGATAAGGCCAACTATATTTTGCCACTTGTCTTGAATAATTCTAGTGATGATATCAATATTGATAAAAGGCAAATATTTATTGTTCCGGATATTGTCACCCCTTATCTCTATTTTGAAAAATCAGGTTATCAGCCTTATAAAGCGGAAGAAGGTGGGGAAACAAGTTTCGATATTACTATACCTATAAGTATGCCGATGGAAAATAATTGGGATTTTGATTGCACTTTAAAGATTAATCCTGAATTGTTGACTGCTTATAATGAGACTAATCATGCAGATTTCGAATTACTACCGGATAATTGTTATACTTTAGCAGAAAAGGTTTCGTTCGTTTCCGGAAAAAGTACAAGTATCGCTACGGTTAAAATTAATATTCCGGATGATTTGAAATTTGGTAAATACATGTTACCGATAGAATTGTCCGAATGTAGTATGCCTACATTTGACATTAAAGAAGGGACAAATACTTATCTGGCTGGTATCGTATATCAGAAGCATATTGATATAACAGAATTAGAAGAGATCAAACTGACAGAAAGCATGATCTCCAGCAATGCGAGAACTGAAGATTTTGAATCATTGGATCCACGTACGCAACTTGTCAATATCATTGATGGAGATATCAATACCTCCTTCCATTCGTATTGGGCATTTCATGGTTATCCTAGTGATTTCTCGGAATTCCCATATATACAGGTTGAATTGCCTCATGTGTATAGTGGTTTTAAATTTAGCTATATCACTAGAACCGCCGCTAATGGTTCTAACAATGGTAATGCAAATCCGCAAGAGCTCAATATTTATACAAGTGAGAATGGAATAGACTTTACTTTATTGAAAACTTTAAGTGATGATCTGCCATTGTCAGAAATGGGAGCTACTTATGAATCGGAACTTATGGTGCCAATGTCTGGTTCGTTCAGATATCTGCGTATTGAATCGACTCATTCTAAAGAGTCAATACTGAATGCTATAGCTATTGCCGAGTTAAATTTATGGGTTGCGGAATAAATCAAATAATATACTTATAAATTAAAAATGTATGGATAAACAAGATATACAAAGAATCAAAAGCTTAATTTTGGTTATGCTTATATGCTGCATGCCAGTCTTCTGTGGATGCAATGATGAAGATGAAAATCATTCTATACCTCAATTGGAAATAGCGGAAGAATTTCTAATACAGGATTTCGATAACAAAAAACATGATATCGAAATACCGGTAATTACCAATTTATCCAAGGATGAATGGCGTATTACATCTTCTGCCCCAAACTGGTGTATGGCGACGAAAGTTATTGACGAAAACATGGTGCGTCTGTATATTCCTGCCAGTGAAGAACCAGAGGTCAGAGAAGCAGTAGTAAAAGTTGTTTCGACAGTCAAAGAATATACTATCAAGGTTCGGCAACTAGGATATGGTCCGGCAATTTTGGTTACTCCGCTTACTGCCACTACATTGTCTGCCGACGGTGGAGATGTGAGACTTAAAATTACATCTAATATAGATTATAAGGTCAATATACCAGAAGTCTGTGATTGGTTGAACGAGACGACTGTTCCTGATACACGTGCCCTGAGTAGTAAAGAACATACTTTCCATATTGATAATTATGCGATGTACGGAGAGGTGCGTTCTGCTTCTATTCATTTTGATAATGAGAAATATGAAGGCGTAGCGGCTGAATGTGTTATTCAACAAAAACCGTTGGAACCTAATACCGATGATGTTGAACCGGGCGGAGATGTTATGTTCAAACCTACCGGTGGAACTGCCAGTCAGTATCAACCGGGACAAGAAATAGAAAAATGTTGGGATGGACTTGGTGGAAATAATTTTTATCATAGTCCTTGGGCTGCGGGAGCCACGAAATTCCCTGTCATTCTTGAGTTTGATTTTGACGGAACACATACATTGGATTATTTTGTTTATACTCCGCGAAGTACCGGAGGAGGTCATTGGGGGACATTTGACCTGTATTATGCAACACAAGACACACCTGAATATATTCTTCTGGGTTCATACGATTTCAAGAAGTCAACTTCGCAAACTAAACTTGCTATGGGTAAACCATTAGCAAAGATCACTAAATTAAAGGTTGTAATTAATACCGCAAAAGATGATTATGTGAACTGTGAAGAAATCGAATTTTATGAGATGAAATCAGGCTTGAGTGAACAAGAGAAACAGCTGTTAAGTGTATTTACAGATCTCACTTGTAGCGAAGTGCGTCCGGAGGCAACTATGCAACAAATTCAAGCATTGCCCGGCTATTTTATCAATATAGCTATGCAACTGAAAAACGGCACTTATGATACTTGGGAAAAGAAATTCCGAATTCAGGAATACAAACCTTATAGTACTCCTAATAATTGGGCTGATAAACTGTATATGAAATCATACACTGATTTGGATAATCCTACTGGTATCTATGTAAATTCAGGTGATGAATTAATAGTCATGGTAGGAGAAACTTATGGGAATACTATTAGTTTACAAGCGATTCGATCCTCCAATTTGAGTGGAGACAAATACATGTTGAATGAAGGTATCAACAAACTCCAAATGAAGGGTGATGGTATGTTGTTTGTTATGTATAACACCGAACTAACTTCGGAGAATGCGAAACCTGTAAAGATTCATATACCATTGACTTCCGGTACAGTTAGCGGTTATTTTGATTTGGAAAGGGATAAGACCGATGCAGTTTACACAGAACTTCTTCAAAAGGCGACCTATGAATATTTTCTTATTAAAGGAAATGAAATGTTACTGAATTTTCATCGTACCAAGTTACTTCAGTGGCAGCCGAATTCTATAGTTGAGTATATCACTATGTTTGATCATTTTGTGAACTGGCAATACGAACTATTAGGCTTGGAGGATATTCGTCCTGCATTGTTCAATAATCATGTGAATGGTTCTTCGATCAATGATGATAGTTATATGTGGGCCGGTAACGGACAAATAGGTTTCGGGATTAATGCATTGGACGAATTTATGCCTACTGAAAAGTTATATACCGAACGACGCTGCTGGGGCCCTGCCCATGAAATCGGTCACCTTCACCAGGGAGCTATTGCCTGGACCGGTTGTTTTGAGTCATCCAATAACCTCTTTTCAAATTATGTACTTTATAAGATAGGGAGAGAATGTTCAAACGGAGCTCCGTTGAGCGTATTGGCAGACAGGAAACTGAATAACCGTCCTTTCTGTAATTTCCTTGGCGATCCCAAGAAGGAAGATACGGAAATTCATATGCGTATATACTGGCAATTATGGCTTTATTTCCACCGATGTGGTATCAAATCCGATTTCTACCCGGAATTATTCAAGAAATTGCGTAATAATAGAAACTTGAATAATATCCCTGTAGGAGAGCGCCAAATGCTATTTGTGAAATATGCCAGTGACATAGCTCAAAAGAATTTGGCAGATTTCTTTGATATGTGGGGATTTATGACTCCGGTAGATGAAACTATCGAACAATATGGGTCAAATCGCTATACTGTCACCAATGCAATGATTGCAGAAACTAGAGAATACACTTCCAAATATCCGAATCCTCAACCTTTCTACTATATTGAAGATCGGAAAGACGGAGATGCAGGTTTGGAAAGTCTGGGACTGACTGGTAAAATAGGGGATGTAGGTCACTATACTCAGTTTAAAGAGAATCAAAAGATAACCAAGACCCCGACTTATAGTGCCAGTGGACAGCAAGTAACCATAATTAACGGTAATGAAGCGGTAGCTTTTGAAATCTGGAAAGACGGAAAACGAAAATACTTCTCTAACTTCCTGAAGTTCACTTTACCCGACGAACTTCCTGTCAGCCAATGTACTATCAGAGCCGTACAAGCAGACGGTAAACTGATAACTGTTGAACGTTCCAAATAAAATGTATATAAGTAATGATTATCAGATGTTTATTAATGCTTTGGATTACTGTGCTCGTCACTGGGTGCACACTGAAAGATGAAGAACAAATTATCACCGAGGCGTGGCATTCCGGAGAAACTCTACCTGTCGAAATCGGGAAGAAATATCCTCCTGCTCCCATTGCCATGACGATAGATAAAGGATATAATGTCCTTATTGATCTTTCGCATCAATGTTCGTTCAATTTCATGTGGGGATTGCCGGATATGTTACACCAGAAAGGATTTCGTAGTGTATCGTCACAAGCCTCACTCGGTAGTGTCCTGGATGAGAAGGGGGTGTCCCGTATCCGTATTCCATATGATCCGGAACGTAAGATTTATCCTTTTGCCTGGTATCCTAATTTTAGATATAACGTAATCATTACTTTTCAGAATGACCCTTCTGCTCCGGTTTATACGGAGCAGGAGTGTCTCTTGCTCAAAGATTTTGTATCTGAGGGAGGTAGCTTGATTATTCTGGCTGATCCTGTAAAAGCAGAACAGGTCGATAATTGGTCTCTGAACCGGTTGCTCAAGAGTTTTGATGCAAGTTATACCAAAGATTATCAGAACTATAAGAATCGTCGGCATATTGGTCTGGCTCTTTCAGAACAGTGGATACCTTGGGAAATGGGGAGTGACAGTTTGCCTATCCGCGCTTACCGTGAATATGGTAAGGGACGTATAGCAGTCGGTACGGCTTTAGATGATTTTCTAAGTAATGGAGAAGCGGGAAGTGCTTTTGTTGACCAAATAATGGACTGGTTATGTGAGAAACAAGTTCCGGTGGGAGGAGAGCCTCGTTTGCCCCAAACAATGGGTGGTGGCGGAGCTATCTATCCGGAATTGGAAAGTGTTATTAATGGTATGGTCACTTATTATGCGCCTACTGTTAACCATACTCTTCTTGAATGTATAAAAAAAGAATTCTTTAAGATAAACGATACATTGTTGCAGTGGTATCCGTCTCGGCAAACTGAGGAACCGATGTTTCTCGTTCTCTCTGCCGGAAGTGGAGGAGGCTGGGCTGTCAACAGTTTCTTTCCTAAGGAGAATGGTATTATTAGTCAAGATTCAGCCAGTCTGATTTCTATTTATGGACATGAACTGGCGCATACACTGGCAGGCCCGGTCAACGAGAAAGGACAAGCGGCTGGTGATGTACCTTTTGGAAATCAGGGAGAAGCACATGCCGGTTGGTTTCAGGGAAAAGTAGAGGCACTTTACAATGAGGAACTCCGGCAACATGCGAATAAAAAGTGCGAAGATTTCTTCCGTTCTTCCGAATTTGATAAACTAGACTTAAAAAGATATACAAATGACGGAGAGTATGCCAAGCAATTTTCTTACGGGGCAGGCTGGTATAAACTTTGGTATATCTGGCAACGTTTGGACGACACATATGGAAATACTTGGTATGCCCGGTGGAAACATATCCAGTATACCCGTTGGAAAAACGATCCGATGCGACTTCTGACTTGGGAAGAGATGATAGAGGACATGAGTCTTGCAACAGGACACGATCTATTTCCCTTTTTCATATCTTTAAATACAAGTCTGGAACGTCGTGAAATGGGTGAAGTTATTTATGAAGGTAAGAAAGTGAAACTATCCGGAGCAGTTATCCCGATAATAGAACCGGGTAATGTATGCCTGAACCCAATCGAAAATTATAAAACGATAAAATTTGAATAAACATGAAGAAATTGATTTTATATACTTTAATTTTGCTTCTTATGTCTTGTCGGTCTACACAAGAGGTAGACACTTCCGTTTATATGGATGCCAAACAACCTGTAGACAAAAGAGTGGAAGCATTGCTTGCGCAGATGACATTGGAGGAAAAGGTTGGGCAAATGGATATGGTTACCGTATGGGATAAAGAGGCCATATTTAAGAATGGATATTATGATTTCGGTGCATGGCTGGCGGATTTGGAGCCTGAAGAATGCAATCAACTACAAAAACTGTCCGAACAAACCCGTCTGAAGATTCCTTATCTTATAGGCATGGACGCGGCACATGGATATGCAATGCTTACGGGCAGAACGATTTTCCCGACTTCCATAAGCATGGCCGCTACTTTCAACCGGGAATTAATTTATCGCACGACTTCGAAGGCCGGTGAAGAAATCCGTTCCTCCGGTATACATTGGGCATTTGCTCCTTGTATAGATATCGTTCAGGATGCCCGTTGGGGAAGGACCGGTGAAACCTATGGCGAAGATCCTTTCCTGACAAGCGAATTGGTTAAAGAGGCTATACGGGGGTACCAGGGCAATGAAAATCCTTTTAAGAAAGTGGCTGTTTCAGTCAAACATCTGGTGGGGGGAGGTGCATCTGTCGGAGGATGTAATCATGCTAGCGCCGAACTGTCTGAACGGGCACTCCGTTCGTATTTTCTGCCTCCCTTCAAGGCAGCCATAGAGGCCGGATGTATGACTATTATGCCCGGACATAATGATATTGCAGGAGTGCCGGTGCATGCGTCCAAGTGGTTGTTGACTGATATAATCAAGCAGGAGTATGGCTTTAAAGGCTTTTTTATCAGTGATATGGGAGATGTGGAGAATTTGGCTACTTCTTTGCATCAGATAGCTGAAAATCAGAAAGAGGCTGTTTGCAAGTCGGTCAATGCCGGTTTGGATATGCATATGTATTCTGCTGATTCGGCACGCTTTGTAAGTCCGCTCGTAGAGTTAGTCAGGGAAAAGAAAGTATCTTCCCGGCGTATTGATGATGCTGTTAGAAGAATCTTGAAGATTAAATTCGAGCTGGGATTGTTTGAGAAGCGTTATGTATCTCCTGAAGAAGATAGTTATGGTAGCAAAGAGAACAAAGCATTAGCTTTGGAAGCTGCTAGAGAAGCCATTGTCTTGCTTAAAAATGACCGGCAAATCCTGCCTCTTGACAGGACTAAATACAAGAAGATTTTAGTTACCGGACCGAATGCTGACAATCAAAGTATTTTGGGTGACTGGTCTATCTTTCAACCGGATGACCACGTAACTACTATTCTGGAGGGTATTCAGGCGGCAGCCTCTCCCGAGCAGTCGATCTTATACAGCAATAGCGGACGGATTAAGGCAAAGAAATCTGATCTGTCGGTAAATACTACCGATCCTGCTATTCAGAAGAAGCTGATAACCGAAGGCGGCGGCATCTCTGATTACAGTATTGATGATGCTGTCCGAAAGGCCCGGCAGTCCGATTTGGCAATTGTTGCAATTGGAGGATATGGAATACGTTCGGAATGGGGATTAAGAACTTATGGAGAATCGGCGGACCGTCCTTCAATAGATTTCTACGGACGACAGTTGGAGCTGGTCCAAGCAATACATGCCACTGGTACTCCCGTAGTTATCGTCATTGTAAATGGCAAACCTCTAAATAACGAATGGATAACCAAAAACATCCCAACCATAGTAGATGTGTGGGAACCGGGAATGTATGGTGGACAAGCTTTAGCTGAAATATTATTTGGAGAAGTGAATCCTTCGGGCAAATTGCCAATTACCATTCCCAAACATGCCGGTCAAATCCCAATGTATTATTATCAAAGACCTTCCAGATATTGGACGGGTTATGGTTTGGGTTCTTCCAGAGAAGATGAAAAACCTGCATTTTGTTTCGGTCATGGATTAAGCTATACGAGTTATGAATATTCAGGATTGAAAATCGACAGTGTCATTCCTCAAACTCAGGATATTGAATTTACATTTACTGTTAAGAATACGGGAAATATGGCAGGAAAAGAAACCGCTTTAGTATTTATACGTGATTGTGTTTCTAGTGTTGTAACGCCTGTTGCCTGCCTAAAAGGTTTTGAGAAAGTGAGTCTGAATCCGGGAGAATCTAAGGATATTCGGATAGTCATTCCTTATTCCGATTTGGGACTTTGGAATGAAGATATGAAATATGTTGTCGAATCCGGGAAGTTCAACCTGATGATAGGTCGTTCGGTGGAGGATATACGGATCAAAAAAGACTTTTTTATAAAATAATCAAATGATACGTTAGAGTTAAAACTGAAAAAATATAGAATTATGAGAAATAAGATACTGTTTTTTATACTCTTAACCTTTTGTTTGGGATTGTCGGCACAGCATCGCATGGTAAATACGGCTGTGACCGAACAAACAGGAAAGAAGGTTTCCAAATTACTTAAGACTAATCATCGAATGCTTAATCCTATTTCTCCTCCGGGCGTGTATATTGCCGATCCGGAGGCCAGGCAGATGCCTGATGGGCGTGTCTATGTATATGGTTCGCGTGATGAGCCGACAAATGTCTGGTGTTCGCATACCTATGATGTGTTATCGACTTCTGATTTGATAAATTGGGATGTGGAACAGTTTTCTTTCGCTACAAAAGGTATAGGGAAGCAAGTCGACTATACCGACCAGTTGCTTTATGCTCCGGACTGTATCTATCACAACGGCAAATACTATTTATACTATTGCCTGACGAATGAAAAGGAAGATGAAGGTGTTGCCGTATCTTCTTCTCCTTATGGACCTTTTAAAGAGGGAAAAGCCATAGCCGGAATTCATGGAATTGATCCTTCGGTCTTTATAGATGATGACGGGCAAGCTTATTTATTCTGGGGACAAGCCAATGCCAAAGGAGCTAAACTGAGTAAGGATATGTTATCTATCGAAGGTGAAGTACATGAGAAACTGCTGACTTATAAAGAACATGCATTCAATGAAGGCAGTTCGGTCCGTAAACGGAATGGCATCTACTATTATGTATATGCCGGGCACCAGCGTCACGGTGAATCTAATTGTGCTACCCTGAACTATGCTACGGCTACTTCTCCATTAGGTCCTTATACATATCGGGGAGTAATTATAGACAATTGGGGGAGTGACCGGAATTTAGTGAACAATCACGGTTCTATTGCTGAAATAGATGGGCAGTGGTATATCTTTTATCATCGGCCTACCCATGCTAGTTCATCTATGCGTAAGGTTTGTATGGAACCCATTGTATTTAATCCGGACGGAACTATCAATGAAGTAGAAATGACCACTCAAGGTTGTGGGGGGCCTATTAATCCTTTATTGCGTATGGATGCGGCGAGGGCTTGTCTTTTGTCGGGGCATACCACGGTAGTTGTTCGGCGTCCGGCACATAGCAATCCGGTAGAATATTTGTCGGCTATACGGAATGGAGATTGTGCTTACTGGAAATATTTCGATTTTACAGGAATGGAGGTGAATTCTTTCATTTGCAAAACATGGGGAAAGAATGCTGCCGGTACTATTGAAATCCGTTTGGATAAACCGGATGGAGAACTGATTGGTACTTGTGAGCTGCAACCGATGAATGGGGATGTTGCCTATTCCGTTCACCGGACAAAAGTGAAACCGGTGACCGGTGTTCATGCATTGGTGCTGGTGTTCAAGAACAATGATCCGTCTATGACCGGGCAGGATTTTATGAATCTGGAGTGGTTTATGTTTGAAAATCATGACCGCTAATTCAGATGTATGGGGTAAAACACCTCTTTGAATATAGAAAAATAACTTAAATAACCTCTATTATATGCAGCTTAAAAGACTCTCTTTTCTATTATTGTTTATATGTGGATATTTAACTTGTGTGCAAAGTCAGACAACGGTACTTAATCCTCAAACGGACAAGAAACTTCTAAAACAGTTTCAAGATGCCAAACTGGGTTTGTTCATTCATTGGATGGCTTGTCATTCACCTGGTACAGGAGATTCCTGGGCTATTGGTAATGGTACTCCTAAAAGTGTGGCAGACTCTATTACCATGAAATGGAATCCTCAGAATTTCAATCCTAAAGAGATTGTAAATGTAGCTGTTCAGGCCGGATGCAAATATATGGTAGTCATTTCAAAACACCATGACGGGTTTTGCATTTGGCCGAGCGAATATTCTATCTTTGATATAGACCGCATACCTTTCAAGCGAGATATTTTGAAGGAATTGGGTGAAGAATGTCGGAAACAGGGATTGCTTTATGGCATTTACTATTCAATAGCAGACATTGATTATTGCGGTTGGAACTCTATGGCACAAGTTGGAAGAGAAATAAAAGAACCGAAATATGGGCGGGAAGATTTTATCAGGTTTGTGCATAACCAGACAAAAGAACTGATAGACCGTTACCAGCCGGATATCTTGTGGTTTGACGGCTTTTGGCTGGATCCTCTTTGGACTGCAAAAGAAGGAAATGATTTATATCAGTATATCAAGAAACTAAAAAGTAATACGTTATCTACTCGTCTGGCTATTACCAGAGGAGAGGACGGGCATGAAACTTTCTGGACAGACGGCTCATCGGGCGACTACTTCTCAATAGAAGCCAAAACAACAGATGCTCCCCCGTTTCCATGGGAAGCATGTACCAGCGTCACTTATCCGGTATATGCTTACGAACCTGATGCTAAGATGCTGACAGCAGACGAACTGATCGGAATGTTTAGTAAAACACTTTGCGGTAACGGTAATCTATTAGTGAATATCGGACCTAAACCTACCGGAGAGATGCCCGAAGAACAAGTGGAACGGTTATATGAATTGACGAAATGGATCAACCGGAATAGAGAAGCTGTGTATGATACACATGGAGGCCCTTTCAAGCAAACTGATGAAATAGGAAGTACCTATAAAGATGAGTATATATACTTGCATTTACGGAAACCGGTTTCTACCCTTCGGATAAATTCTTTGGAAGGCTATCAGATAACCAAAGCTTTTGATTTGTCAACAGGTAAAAGGATTAAGATTCAACGAAAGAATAATGAGGTCATCTTATCTTTGCCGGCTTGGGAGAAAGGACGACAAATACCTGTCATTGCCTTAAAGCTCGATAGAGAATATCGTTTTGTAAAATGGTTGCCGTTTGTATTGCTGAAGTAATTGTTTTTTCTATCTTTGTGACCACTGGAAAAACAATTAAGGATTTGCTTTATGACGAATGTAATAGAAATGATGACCTCTCTGTATCCGGTTTCTGATGATACAATACAACTATTGAAGGATAATGTGACACTTTGCCATTTCCCTAAAAAATATCAATTGATAAAGGCTAATCAATATAGCAGATCAGCTTATTTCATCGAAAAAGGAATGACCCGCTCTTATTGGCTGGTCAACGGAGAGGAAATCACTACCTCCTTCTCGTGTGAAGGAGGGATTGTTTTCAGCATGGATGAATTATATTATAATAAAATGAGTGAGGAATTTGTGGAAACGCTTGAAGACGTGGTTGCCTATAAAATAACACTATCTGATTTGATCCGGCTTTTTCAGACCAATATCGAACTGGCTAATTGGGGAAGGATCATTCATCAGAATGAATACCGACGCTTACACCGTTCACACAAAGATCGCCTGACTTTGTCGGCCAAAGAGCGATATGAGGAATTTATGCAGCAGTTTCCTCAGATATGCCAGCGGGTACAATTAGGATATATTGCCTCTTATCTTGGAATAACCCTTCCGACACTTAGCCGCCTTAGAAGCCGGAAATAATTTCTGGTAGGGGCGTATTTTGATGTAGGACAATTTTTTTAATAACTAACTTCTGTAACTTTGGGCCCTCATCAGTGATACGCAAAATAATAATCTAATTTATAAATTTATCATGCAAAACATCTCTTCTTCTGCTGCATTTGCAGATAGTAAACCCCATTATGAACTCCTTGACGGCTTGAGAGGAATCGCTGCTCTTTTGGTTATATGGTATCATATATTTGAAGGCTTTGCCACAAGTCCCATAGACCAGCGGTTCAATCACGGCTATTTGGCCGTCGATTTCTTTTTTATCCTGTCGGGATTCGTTGTTGGTTACGCTTATGACGACCGTTGGAAAACAACGATGAACACAAAAGACTTTTTCAAACGCAGGTTAATCCGTTTACATCCAATGGTTATCCTGGGAGCTGTTTTAGGTGCTATTACGTTTTGTATACAAGGTTGTGAGAAGTGGGACGGTACGCAGGTCAGCATATCTATGGTGATGCTTGCATTGCTTCTCAATCTTTTCTTGATTCCGACTGTACCCGGTTCGGGTTCCGAAGTTCGTGGAAATGGAGAAATGTATCCTTTGAACGGTCCGAGTTGGTCTTTGTTTTTCGAGTATATAGGGAATATTCTGTATGCCCTGTTTATCCGCCGGTTCTCGACCAAACAGCTGACCGTGCTTGTCATTCTGGCGGCGATCGGACTGGCTTCATTTGCTGTATGCAATCTTTCCGGTTATGGGCATTTAGGTGTAGGTTGGTCATTGCTGGATTATAATCTGCTCGGAGGATTTCTGCGTTTGCTGTTTGCTTTTTCCGCAGGGTTGTTGATGTCGCGTATTTTTAAACCGGTCAAGATTAGAGGAGCTTTCTGGATATGTAGTATTGCGATTGCTGTTCTACTGTCTATACCACATATCGGTGGTATGGAAGCTTCGTGGATGAATGGTATTTATGACTCTGTATGTACCATTATTCTTTTCCCGATCCTTGTTTACCTGGGTGCCTCCGGAAAAACGACAGATAAAGGGACTTCCGTAATTTGCAAATTCCTGGGAGATATATCCTATCCCTTGTACATCGTTCATTATCCTTTTATGTATTTGTATTATGCCTGGTTGTGGAGTGGGGAAAAACTCACTTTCTCCGATACATGGCCGGTGGCTTTGGTAGTATTCTTCGGAAATATCCTGTTGGCATACCTCTGTCTGAAGTTGTATGATGAACCTGTAAGAAAGTGGCTGACTAAGAAGTTTCTGGCTAAGAAACAGGCCTGATATATATAAGAAATAGTCCCGTTCATCGGGACTATTTCTTATATTCGTGAACCATTTATTTTAATATCACTATCAGGCAATAGTCTTTTGATACGTTCAATTCCTTCTTTGCTTATTTTCCCGAATAACTCTAAATGTTCAATTTTTATCTTTGATATTTCATCCGGTATATCAATCTGATTAATGAATCTTATTTCCAATTTCTTTATTTCAGTGAGTTCTAACAAAACAGAAGGAAATTCTTTCACTCTAATAGAAATGCCACGACCGAAACCTGTACCTTGTGCATCTGCCATTAATTTGTTTTTCACTTTGTTGTTAGTGAGGTCTTTCTTTCTGATCATCCAACTGATTTGTGGTCGTAGAGCGAAGTTTCTTTTATTCTGTTCAAGCCCGACGAAGCCTGCCCAAAGTTCCAACGGAGTTTCTGTAACTGTATTGTTATATACTTCCTGATATTTTAAATCTACTTTTACTATTTCATCAGGCAGACTGTCTGTGCCTTCCAGTTGTTTTAGATTGTTCCTTTGTCCTTTTTTGTCATAAGGAAAGAATTTCACTATCCAGCCGTCGATCATATTAGGAGCGCCATACTTCTCTTGCGAATGATATTTAAACATATTGCGCCAAAAGCCTTTGTTAATTTCGCCTTTGGATGCTTTTACAAATTCCTCCAAAAGAGGTTCCAGCTCGGAGATCCACCATTCGAGCTTATATCCTTTCAAACTTTTAGCCTTACTTAGCACCTTCTCCCAATCTTCAGGTGTACCTTCGAGGGTTATTTCCGGGATTCCGCAAACAATGCGTATAACAATAAACTCAAAATAAGGCTTCACGGATTCCATGATTGTTATTTCAGAGGCAATTTTCTCTAAAGGTGTTGTTGTTGAGAAGTTGCAAGTCAGTGTTTCAACCAGGCTATTTCCTACTTGTTTTTTTATTTGTTCTGTAAATTGAGGGAAGATCTCACTCCATGAAAGAGTAGGATCTTCCAACTGTTTATCTGTCTTAACAATCAACGATTGTTTTCCGGAGAAATCGACGATATAATCTCGCATTGCTTCTTGATTAGCGTTGATATGTCGTGCAAAGCCTTGGCTGATTAACAACCAGATCATGTCCGGAGATAACACAAACGGTCTGTGGTCCGCATAAGCCTGATACATACCTTGAAAGAAAGAATGGTAGCGATAAGATACCAGGCTGTCGGGAGCTTCGCTTTTTGCGATGATATTGAACGGCGGATTCTTTTCCTGCTTTTCAACTTCTTTTGAAAAAACTTCGGTTTCGGACATGATAAGTCTTTTGTAGATATCGTCGTAAGATTGCAAATAAAGGAAGTTTTCGGGAGTTGAAAGCTTTTCTATTTTGAAAGTAATTCTTTTTTGAGCAAATGCGGAAATACTGCAGAGCATTATTAATACGCAAAATAGTATTTTTTTCATAATATTGAAGTATATAGTACTGTGATATAAACTTTTCAGGTGCGCCTGTGGTTTCAATAGATAATATGCAAATATAGTATTATTAAGAGTCGGTTTGGTGCAATCTTGAATATTTTTTGAACCGCTAAACAGAAATTATTCAGGAATTTATAGTAAGTTTGCTCTGCTAATCGCAAGAAATGGTTCAGAGAAAGATCATACACATTGACATGGACGCCTTCTACGCATCCGTAGAACAGCGTGATCATCCGGAGCTTCGGGGAAAACCTCTGGCAGTCGGTCATGCCGAAGAAAGAGGAGTAGTAGCTGCTGCCAGCTATGAAGCCCGGCGTTACGGTGTCCGTTCTGCGATGTCCTCACAGAAGGCAAAGCGCCTTTGTCCTCAGTTAATTTTCGTACCGGGCAGAATGGATGTCTATAAGTCCGTTTCCCGACAGATACATGAAATCTTTCATGAATATACCGATATCATTGAACCGCTTTCTTTGGATGAGGCTTTCCTGGATGTGACGGAG
Organism: Bacteroides caccae; assembly: GCF_002222615.2. Classification (NCBI taxonomy): domain Bacteria; kingdom Pseudomonadati; phylum Bacteroidota; class Bacteroidia; order Bacteroidales; family Bacteroidaceae; genus Bacteroides; species Bacteroides caccae. The sequence goes on from NZ_CP022412.2 coordinate 2,184,272, forward strand.
AACAAGAAGGGTATTTCTTTGGCTGTGGATATAGCGAAGGAAATAAAGCAGAAGATTCGCGACCAGTTGAATCTCGTTGCATCTGCCGGGATTTCTTATAATAAGTTTCTTGCCAAAATAGCTTCGGATTATCGTAAACCGGACGGGTTGTGTACCATTCATCCGGAACAGGCACTCGAGTTCATCGCCCGTCTGCCTATTGAATCCTTTTGGGGAGTAGGACCTGTCACGGCAAAGAGAATGCATCTGTTGGGAATCCGTAACGGGCTTCAACTGCGGAAATGTTCATTGGAGACATTGACCGCGCATTTTGGTAAAGTAGGATCACTTTATTACGAATGTGCACGAGGGATCGACGAACGTCCTGTGGAAGCGGTTCGTATTCGTAAATCTATCGGGTGCGAGCGTACATTGGAACGGGATATTTCCTCCCGTTCATCTGTTTTTATCGAACTATATCACATGGCGGTAGAACTGATAGAACGACTGCAACGAAAAGAGTTCAAGGGAAACACTCTGACGCTGAAAATCAAGTTCCATGATTTTAGTCAGATCACCCGCAGTATCACCCAGTCGCAGGAGTTGACGACGCTGGACCGCGTGCTTCCACTCGCCAAGGAATTATTGAAAACAGTGGAATACGAGCAACATCCGATCCGCCTTATCGGACTTTCCGTTTCCAATCCGAAAGAAGAAGCCGATGAGCAACACGGGGTCTGGGAACAGCTCAGTTTCGAGTTCAGTGACTGGGAATAAAACAGAGCCTCTATTTCACTCAAACAGAGCCTCTATTTACCCCAAACAGAGCCTCTGTTTTACTCAAATAGAGCCTCTGTTTTTTGCAGGATAAAATCATCGCTTTTATGACTTGAATACTTAATTTAAGCTCTCTGTGAGTACAATTCTTGAACTCTGTACTATTTTGTCATCAGGTTCGTATGATTTGTTCACCTCGTTTTTAGGGAGATGCGCTATCTTTGCCATACTTAAATGAACAAAATACCATGAATCGAATGAAACATTTACTTTGTTTTCTTCTGGTTGCAACTTTGGGAAGTCTTTCTTTCAAAGCCAATGCTTACACCGAACGAAATATGCTGCAAAAAGCGGCTGATGAAGCTACGTTGAAAAACGTATTAGTAATGAAACAAGCTTGGGTGCCTTATCCGGCTTATACCGATCGGGCAGCCTGGGATTCGTTAATGGGGCCTAACAAGCAACGTCTTATCGCAGCCGGTGAGAAACTTCTCGATTATAAATGGAAACTGATTCCTGCCACTGCTTATCTGGAATACGAACGTAGTGGTAATCGTAAAGTAATGGAAGCTCCTTATGACGCCAACCGCCAGGCATTGAATGCGTTGATGCTTGCTGAACTGGCCGAAGGAAAGGGACGTTTTATCGACCAGTTATTAAACGGAGCTTACATGAGCTGCGAGATGAATTCATGGGTTTTGTCTGCACATTTGCCTCGCCAGAGCAGTAAACGTTCACTTCCTGATTTCCGCGAACAGATTATCGATCTTGGTTCCGGTGGTTATGGTGCTTTAATGGCGTGGGTACACTATTTTTTCCGTAAACCGTTCGACAAAATTAACCCCGTGGTGTCTCTTCAAATACGTAAAGCTATTAAAGAACGCATTCTCGATCCTTATATGAATGATGATGATATGTGGTGGATGGCTTTCAACTGGCGGCCGGGAGAGATTATCAACAACTGGAATCCATGGTGTAACTCCAATGCGCTGCAATGTTTCTTATTAATGGAGAACAACAAGGATAAACTGGTCAAAGCCGTTTACCGTTCGATGAAATCGGTGGATAAGTTCATAAACTTTGTGAAATCCGACGGGGCTTGTGAAGAAGGAACTTCCTACTGGGGACACGCAGCCGGTAAACTTTATGATTATCTTCAGATTCTTTCTGACGGTACGGGTGGCAAAATATCCTTGTTTCAGGAACCGATGATTCGCCGAATGGGTGAATATATGTCACGCTCTTATGTAGGCAATGGCTGGGTCGTAAACTTTGCCGATGCATCTGCACAAGGCGGGGGTGATCCTTTATTGATCTATCGTTTCGGTAAGGCTGTGAACAGTGAGGAGATGATGCATTTTGCCGCTTATCTATTGAATGGCAGAAAGCCGTATGCTACAATGGGTAATGATGCTTTCCGTTCTCTCCAGTCCCTGCTTTGCTGTAATGATCTTGCCAAAGCGACCCCTAAACATGAGATGCCGGACGTGACTTGGTATCCCGAAACGGAATTCTGCTATATGAAGAATAAACATGGAATGTTTGTAGCAACCAAAGGAGGGTTCAATAACGAAAGCCACAATCATAATGATGTGGGCACATTCTCTTTGTATCTGAATACGATTCCCGTATTGATTGACGCCGGCGTGGGCACATATACCAAACAGACATTCGGAAAGGACCGCTATAAGATTTGGACGATGCAGAGTGATTATCATAACTTGCCGATGATTAACGGGATATCGCAGAAATTCGGTCAGGACTATAAGGCTACCAATACGGTGTGTAATGAGAAGAATCGCTTTTTCTCTACTGATATAGCTGCTGCCTATCCGGCAGAAGCGAAAGTAAAAAGCTGGGTTCGTTCTTATAAACTGGATGACCGTAAGTTGGTGGTGGCCGACAACTATACATTAAATGAAGTGCTGGCGCCTAATCAGGTAAACTTCCTGACTTGGGGAAATGTTACATTTCCGTCGCCGGGCAAAGTGCGTATCGAAGTCAGAGGACAGAAGGTGGAACTGGACTATCCGGCTCAATTTAAAGCCGAACTGGAAACTGTCAAGTTAGATGATCCGCGCCTGTCTAATGTATGGGGTAAGGAGATTTATCGGATCACACTGAAAGCAGAAGAAAAGAAAATGACCGGGAATTATAAATTTGTCATTCAACAAGTAAAATAAGAAAGAATAGAAATTGAGATATTAACAATTAAATTGCTATAAGATGAAGAAAGTATTATTTGTCGGCCTTTTGGCTATCGCGGGAGTAAGCGTAAGTGCTCAAAATCTGATTAAAAACGAAAAGTTTGCTACCGAAGTGAAAACTAAAGTAACTAACGCCAACAAGGCTATCGCAGGAGAATGGTTTATCATGAATAATGAAGCTGACGGAGCGACTACCATTGCTTGGGAACAGACAGGAGACGCCAAGTATCCGAATGCCATGAAGATTGACAACTCCGGAGCCGAAAAGAATATTTCCTGGTACAAGGCATTCTTGGGACAGCGTGTTACCGACGGTCTGGAAAAGGGTATCTATGTTCTCACTTTCTATGCAAAAGCTAAGGAAGCCGGCACTCCGGTAAGTGTATATATCAAGCAGACGAATGAGGAAAAGAATGATAACGGTAAGTACAATACTACTTTCTTCATGCGTAGAGATTATGATGCGGACGCTCAACCAAACGCTTCGGGTGCACAATATAACTTCAAGATTAAGGATGCTGATAAATGGACTAAAGTAGTGGTTTACTATGATATGGGACAGGTGGTGAATGCTATCAGCAGTAAGAAATCAAATGCCAATCTGGAAGTATCCGATACTGATGATGATGCGGCTATCCTGAAAGATTGTTATGTAGCTATCCTTTCCCTAGGTAAAGGTGGTGTGGTAGAAATCAGTGATGTGACGCTGAAAAAGAAATAAAAGAAAAAAGGGTTTAATAGTGGGTTAATAAGAAAATAGGGCGGTGAAGTAATACTACTTTTCCGCCCTGTTTTTTCCAACTAAGTCTATAAGAATTTGCCCGATACGTTTTATCGGATTCCGAGTTTCTGTTTCAATTCCTTCGGTAGGGAGTCTTTGTGTACCATAACGCAGATAGTCTTGGCACGTACATAGCTTTCCGACATATTCAGGTAACCGCCGGACTTGTTACTTTCTGCTCCCCAGGAGTTCTTGGTAATATAATATTTAGTACCGTTCTGATCTTTTGCAATGCCGGTGATATGCATTAAATGGTCGTCGGTAGTTACAAACTTTTCATAGCCTTCCTGACGGATTTCAGGTGTTACGGCGATTTCCGGATAAGGGTGCTCAAACTTAAACACTTCGTCCAGGCGTTGATATTTCGGCATACTTTCAAAACGGGCGCGATCGGTAGTAGAGTAATCTTTTACGTCTTCCACTTGTGGATTGATAGCAACTCCGTTCTTAAAAGAGAAGCCTTGTTCGCTGACATCACCGTCCCAACATACGGTATATCCTTTGTTCAGTGCATAGTCGATAGTTTCAATCAGTTCATCCAACGGAAGATTATACATCGGCTGGTTCTCCCAGTTGTCCGGTACCTCGGGAGAGAACATTTCATAATAAGGTTTGTGGGTGAAGCTGGTCAGTTCTATGTAATCATCCATATTCAGTCCCAGGCTTTCGGTGAAAGACTGCGGTGTATATTCCTTTCCTTTATAAGTGAATTTCTCCGGCAGTTTACCCAAATACGTATCGAACAGATTATTGATAAGTGCATAATATTGCGGAGTACGCTTTTTAGAAGCGATATTTGCGTCTACCAAAGCCTTGAAATAACGCGATAACGCTCCATGGTTATGTTCTTTGTTGCCGTCTATCAAACCGGAGTATGCCTCTTCCGGTACAATTCCTACTTGCTTATAAGCGTTTTTAAAAGTATGTGCCAGGCTTCCCTCGCCGATATTTCCTTTTCCGCGTCGGAGATAATTATCTTCCATTTGGTTCATGTACTTTTGGCGGACGATGAACATCTCTGATAAATCGTATTCTCCTTTCCCCATGCGGAGCAGTTCCGACTCTATAAAAGATGCAGTGGCAAAGCACCAACAAGTTCCGGTGGACGACTGATCTTTGACAGGTGTGGCTTTGTGGGATACAACGGTTGTGAATTCATAGCCGGGTGCTTGTGCAAATGAGGCTATGGCAAAGGCGAATACCGCGACCGATATTAATAGTTTCTTCATAATTGATGTGTTTTATTATCTTTAGAGTACAAAAGTATAAAAAAAGCGAGGATACTCGAAAGTTCCTCGCTTTATTTCAATATAATTAGTGTGTTTATTTACATGGCAACCTGCTGTGACAGCAGTTTTTGAAGTTTACCGTTCAGGGTTTGGCACATTGCACCATTTCCCATTGCTTGATAGCGTTTAATACGGTACTGTAACATCATAATCTTTTCATTTGCATTCTTTTTCATAATTTGTTTCCTCTTTTTTTGCCCTCCACGTTTTGAAGAGCGGTTTTACATCTTGTTTTCTTTATTAACACTGCAAAGATACGAAATGTTTTTGAATTATATGCTGTAAAACATAAAATATTTCTTTTTCTTCTGCTTTTTCTTTTTATAAGAGGTTCGAACACGGTATATATTACAAACCTATTACATACATTTACAAGGACTTGTGCCGTCTTTCTGAAAAAAACTTGTAATTTTGTGAACGTATCTTTTAAGTACGCATAAAATAGCTCACATATTTATTTTATTAAGATATGAATATAAACACACACATTCGACTATTACTTGTTCCGATTCTATCGGTTGTATTGTTTTCCTGTGGTGAATCTCACTTTCTGAAGGAGGAGGCTTACCGGAATCAGGTGTTTCAGGATTTTGAACAGAAGCAGAGGGCACTTCCTCATGGAGATTTGTTCACAATCTTTTCCGATTCGACTTTGACTCTTTCCGAGCGTGAAGCTCTGATGTTTTTGTATGCCTATATGCCGATAGGGGATATTACGGATTATTCCGGAAATTACTATCTGGAGAATCTTCGTCTTTCCGAGCAGGCCCGTAACGAAATGTCTTGGGGAAAAAACGTCACCGATGAATTATTCCGGCATTTTGTTCTGCCTATCCGGGTGAATAATGAGAATCTGGATGATTCGCGAAAAGTGTTTTATGGAGAATTGAAAGAGAGGGTGAAAGGCCTTTCGATGAAAGATGCAATTCTGGAAGTGAACCACTGGTGTCATGAGAAGGTGGTGTATCGTCCGAGTGACGCCCGCACTAGTTCGCCTTTGGCTTCAGTAAAGACGGCATACGGGCGTTGTGGGGAAGAATCCACTTTTACTGTTGCTGCATTGCGTTCCGTTGGGATTCCTGCGCGTCAGGTTTATACTCCCCGTTGGGCACATACTGATGATAACCATGCGTGGGTAGAGGCTTGGGCAGACGGTGAATGGTATTTCTTCGGGGCTTGCGAACCGGAACCGGTCTTGAATCTGGGTTGGTTTAATGCGCCTGCAAGTCGTGGAATGCTGATGCATACCAAGGTATTCGGACGTTATAACGGTCCGGAGGAGATTATGCTCGAAACTCCTAACTATACTGAAATCAATGTAATAGGGAATTATGCTCCGACGGCAAAAGCCGTGGTGACGGTGACAGATGCGAATGGGAAACCTGTTTCCGGAGCCAAAGTTGATTTTAAGGTGTACAATTATGCCGAGTTTTATACGGTAGCTACCAAATACACTGGTACTGACGGCCGGGCATCGTTGACAGCCGGTAAAGGAGATATGTTGGTATGGGCTTCCGCTGGCGGGGCATTCGGCTTTTCTAAGTTGTCTTTTGGTAAAGAAGATACTTTGAATTTGGTTTTAGATAAGAAAGGAGGAGAAGCATATACATTGGATTTGGATATCACTCCTCCGGTTGAAGGAGCCAATTTGCCTGAAGTAACTCCGGAACAGCGTGCCGAAAATGATCTTCGTCTGGCTAAGGAGGATTCTATTCGTAATGCGTATGTTGCCACGATGCTGACGGAAGAACGTGCAAAAACTGCGTTGGCTTCGTTTCAACAAGAAGGTATTGCCGATACGGAACAGTTTGTGAAAATGTTGGTCGCTTCGCGGGGAAACTATCAGACGTTACTTGATTTCCGGAAGTCGGCAACCGAATGTGATAGAGAAGGACTTGCTTTGCCCTTATTACAACAACTTTCTGCAAAGGACTGGAGGGATGTCTCTTTGGAAGTATTGGAAGACCATTTGAAGAATGCTCCTGATCCTCAGGAAACGGATTTATGGGCATGTGCGGAGATTGCCAATCCACGTGTAGAGAATGAAATGTTGACACCTTACCGTTCTTTTTTCAAGAAAGTCATTTCAAAGGAAGAAGCAGGGGAGTTTATAAAAGAACCGATACGGTTGGTAGAATGGTGTAAGAAGGAAATCCAAATCAATAATGAGTTGAATTCGCAGCGTATACCTATGTCGCCGATAGGAGTGTGGAAAGCGCGTGTAGCAGATGAAAAGTCGCGTGATATCTTCTTTGTGGCAATGGCACGTACTTTAGGTATACCTGCCCGGATAGATAAGGTGACAGGGAAAGTGCAGTATACTGATAAGGAGGGACATACTTTTGATGTGAATTTCTCTACAAGTTCTCCTGTACAGGCCACTACCGGCATATTGCGTGCTACTTATAAACCTATTGCCTCATTGCCCGATCCGAAGTATTATTCTCATTTTACGCTTTCCAAGTTCAAAGACGGGGTATTCCAACTGTTGAATTATGATGAGGGGGATGTAGATATGGGAAAAGGTGCTACGTGGGCGAATCTTCTAAAGAATGGAGCAAAACTGGATTCCGGGTATTATATGTTAGTCACCGGAAGCCGTATGGCAAGTGGTGCAGTGCTTTCCAATATCACTTTCTTTAATGTGAAACCGGAAGCGACTACCGATATTGAATTGGTGATGAGAGAAAGCAAAGAACAGGTACAGGTGATTGGAAATTTTGATTCGGAATCGCTCTATCGTCCGTTAGGAGATGAAGAAATACAATCAACATCACAAAGTATTCTACAAACTTGTGGAAGGGGATATTTTGTTGTCGGTGTGTTGGGAGTAGGGCAGGAACCTACCAACCATGCTTTGAGAGACATTGCCGCTTTGGGCAGTGAGTTTGAGAAATGGGGTAGAAAGATTGTTCTTCTTTTCCCCTCCGAGGAACAATACAAGAAGTTTCATCCTGCGGAGTTTCAGGGACTACCTTCTACTATTGCTTATGGGGTAGATATAGACAATCGTATCCAAAATCAGATTGCTAAGTCGATGAATCTTTCTAATTCGGATATTCTTCCTATGTTTATTATTGCCGATACGTTCAACCGGGTGGTCTTTGTATCTCAAGGATATACTATCGGACTGGGAGAACAACTGATGAAAACCATTCACGGGCTGTAGAAAAATGTAGGATAGGAAGGTAGTAATGTAGTAATGTAGTGTGACAGAATGCAATATTCGTTAATTCTCTCTATCGGGCGCACTTTTATGCGAATTAATTGTTACGTTTGTAGGAGAGTTATTATGAAGTATCTATTGTGCATACTGTCACTTGCATTTTTACTTGTTGGAGTAGGTTTGTTCTCCAATGAAGAAGACTTGCAGGGATTTCGGGAAGAAACCGAAGTCCCGGTTCTTTGTGACGTCTCGCCTACCGGATTTTCTTCGGCACCTGCGGAACATTATGATTTCGGCATATTGACTGCTTTTTCTCTTCCAAGAAACGTATCTCCTGTCCGTACACTGAAATTTAATGATATACCTACGATTGTACAGTTGTTGAGTTCTAGAACTTTCCGTCTATCCGAAGATAAAAGGAAAATTATATATTCAGATACTGACTATTTAAAGTATTCCAATAGGTATTATATCTATACCTTAGCCCATATCTTGATTTAGCCCTTCTTTGCCATAAGTATTCCTGAGAATTTGTGCAAATATGTTTAGCAGGTTCGGATTATATTCATTTTCCGGACGTGTCTTGTTTGTGCATAAATGATTGTACAACTAGTTTTTATATTACTATGATTCATTTATTATTATCCACATTGGCTATGATGGGGTTAACCTTTCTCATAGGCTTCTTTGTCGCGGCAGTTATCAAACTGATTGCTTATGCTGCCGATTCGTTTGACTTTTATAGTTCCCACAAGCTGGAGCTAATCCGCCTTCATCGCTGGCGGCAGCATCGTCAGAAAGTGGAGAAACTTGTCAGACAGATACCGCTTGAAGCAGAAGAAGCATTGGGGGATTATCGTGAAGACTTCAGCCGTGGTATCAACCGTAACTTTACCGGTTACGCCGGTTATTATCATGGTGTAAGTCACGGAGCTTCGGATGAAACTCTGCTGGACTATTATTATCCGCGGGATACCCGTGAATTCTTTCTCAAGGAAGAAGAACGGGCACATATCAACAAGAAAAATTCAAAGAAACCTACTGCTAACAAACAATAAAAAGACACTTATTTATGGAAAATATAGATTTCGCGACCTTATTTCAAGGCATTGGCACAATGATGGCGAGCGGTTGGTTCCTCGCTTCTGCCAGAATCTTTCTGGTACTTCTCGGTTTACTGCTTATCTATCTAGGCTGGAAAGGAGTGCTTGAACCTATGGTTATGATCCCAATGGGGTTGGGAATGGTAGCTATCAACTGCGGGACACTGATTATGCCCGACGGCACATTAGGCAACCTTTTTCTCGATCCGATGCTTTCGGACACGGATGCACTAATGAATACGATGCAGATAGACTTTCTACAACCTGTATACACTCTTACATTCAGTAACGGACTGATAGCCTGTTTTGTCTTTATGGGGATCGGAACCCTGCTGGATGTAGGCTTCCTGCTTCAGAAACCCTTTGCTAGTATATTCCTTGCTTTGTGTGCCGAACTGGGTACCTTCCTGACGGTGCCTATCGCTGCTGCTCTCGGACTGACCTTAAAAGAAAGTGCTTCTGTTGCTATGGTAGGAGGTGCTGACGGTCCAATGGTATTGTTTACTTCGCTGGCATTGGCAAAGCATTTATTTGTTCCCATTACCGTAGTTGCCTATCTGTATTTGGGGTTGACGTATGGGGGGTATCCTTATCTGGTGAAATTGTTAGTACCAAAACGGTTCCGTGCCATTAAAATGGTAACGAAAAAGGCTCCGAAGAATTATGACGCTAAAGTGAAACTGGCTTTTTCGGCTGTTCTTTGTGCTGTTCTCTGTTTCTTGTTTCCGGTTGCTTCTCCTTTGTTCTTCTCTTTGTTTCTGGGGGTTGCCGTTCGCGAATCGGGCATGAAACATATATATGATTTTGTTAGTGGTCCGTTACTTTATGGTTCTACCTTTATGTTAGGACTTTTGTTGGGTGTACTTTGCGACGCTCACCTGTTGCTTGATCCTAAAATCTTGAAGTTACTAGTTCTGGGTATTGTAGCACTGTTGCTTTCCGGCATCGGAGGGATTATCGGTGGTTATATCATGTATTTCATCAAACGCGGCAATTATAATCCGGTGATTGGTATTGCAGCTGTTAGCTGTGTTCCCACTACGGCTAAAGTTGCCCAGAAGATCGTGAGCAAGGATAATCCGGACTCATTTGTTCTGGGCGATGCTTTGGGCGCTAATATTTCCGGAGTGATTACTTCGGCTATTATCACAGGTATTTATATCACGGTCATTCCTTATTTGTAGCTTGAATCGTATCCATAACTCTCCGGGCGGTAGTTACGTTTCGTTCGTATTCGTCGATATGTACAGTGCCGCCCATGGATACTGATTCATTTTTATAATTCATTCCGCTTTTGATGTTTTCACGGGCAGAGAAATGAAATTCCCGTATCCCTGTTTCCGAGGCGATTCGATGAATATTCTTTTCATTGACGCCGCATCCTGCAAGTAGGATAATCCTTCCTGCCGCTTGCTCTTGTAATTCTTTGAGCAAAGGGATGCCTGATTCGGCAGTTGGTTGTTGACCGGAAGTGAGAATACGATTGCAGCCAAGTGCAATGATTTGTTCCAGTGCTTTCTTCGGATCACGACAAACGTCAAAAGCCCTGTGGAAAGTAACGGACAATCCTTGTGCTGCCTTCATTAACTCTTGCATGATAGTAAGATCAATTTCTCCTTCGGCAGTTAAACAACCAAATACGACCCCGTCAGCTTTCAGCTGTTTGGCCATTTCTATATCTTTCAGCATTGCCTTTACTTCGATAGGAGAGTAGAGGAAGTCACCGCCCCGGGGACGGATAATGACGTGCAAACGAGTTGCATCGAGAACCTCACGTGCTACGGAGATTTCTCCATAAGAAGGAGTTGTTCCGCCTTCCGGAATGCCTGCGCATAGTTCTACCCGGTTGGCTCCGCCTTTTTGTGCTGCCAGACAGCTTTCTACTGAATTGGCACAAACTTCGAATTGAAACTTATTCATAGATTGATGTTTACGGGGTAAAAATGAATAATCTGCTAAGTATTAATTACAGTGTATATTAAAAGAGGGCGAATTGCTTCGCCCTCTTCATCTATTGAATCCTTTTTTGTATTCTGATTTTTATTTAGCGAAGCTAACCGCACGTGTTTCACGAATTACGGTAATCTTCACTTGTCCCGGATAAGTCATCTCATCCTGGATTTTCTTAGCGATTTCGCCGGACAGGCTTTCTGTCTGCTTGTCGTCAATCTTATCCGCACCAACGATAACGCGGAGTTCGCGTCCTGCCTGGATTGCATAAGTCTTGGTTACACCCGGATAAGACATCGCCAATTGTTCGAGATCATTCAGACGCTTGATATAAGCCTCTACGATTTCGCGGCGTGCTCCCGGACGTGCACCGGATATAGCATCACAAACCTGTACGATAGGAGCCAACAGACTCGTCATTTCCGTCTCATCGTGGTGAGCACCGATAGCGTTGCAGATGTCCGGTTTCTCTTTGTATTTCTCTGCGAGTTTCATACCCAGCAATGCGTGTGGCAATTCCGGTTCTTCATCAGGCACTTTACCTATATCATGCAACAATCCGGCACGTTTCGCCTTCTTCGGGTTCAGACCCAGTTCCGATGCCATTACAGCGCAGAGATTGGCTGTCTCACGTGCATGTTGCAACAGGTTCTGTCCATATGAAGAACGATATTTCATTTTACCGATAATACGGATCAGTTCAGGATGCAGACCATGGATACCAAGGTCGATCGTTGTACGTTTACCGGTTTCTATGATTTCTTCTTCTACTTGTTTACGTACTTTAGCCACTACTTCTTCGATGCGTGCGGGGTGGATACGTCCGTCGGTCACAAGCTGATGCAGTGCCAGACGGGCAATTTCACGTCGAACCGGGTCGAATGCGGAAAGAACGATTGCTTCCGGAGTATCATCAACAACGATTTCCACACCGGTGGCTGCTTCCAAAGCACGGATATTACGTCCTTCACGTCCGATGATACGTCCTTTGATTTCATCCGATTCGATATGGAATACCGTTACGGAGTTTTCTATTGCAGTTTCCGTAGCTACCCGTTGGATAGACTGGATAACGATACGTTTTGCTTCTTTGCTGGCAGTCAGTTTGGCATCATCCATAATATCGTTGATGAATGATTGAGCCTGCGTTTTAGCTTCTTCTTTCAGTGATTCTACCAGACGTTCTTTTGCTTCTTCGGCAGACAGTCCGGAGATTGTTTCCAGTTTCTCGATTTCCTGCTGTTGCAGTTTGTCCAGTTCCTCTTTCTTCTTGTCAACAATAACAAGCTGCGCTTCCAGGTTTTCTTTTACAGCCTCGGCTTCCATTTTCTTGCGCTGGATTTCCTCCTGACGCTGGCTGAGTACCATTTCACGCTGTTTCAATTTGTTTTCCGCCTGCTGGATCTTCTGATTACGCAGTGCCACTTCCTTTTCCAAATCCGCCTTTTTGTTCAGGAATTTCTCCTTCACTTCCAGCAGCTTGTTTTTCTTAATTACTTCAGCTTCCGTCTCCGCTTCTTTCAGGACGTTGTCGTATTTGGATTTCAGTGCATACCGGAATAGTATGTATGAAAGTAATCCTCCTACGATGAAGCAAGCAATTGCTGTTGCTATTATTGCTATCATTCTACATTTAATTTAAGTATATAAATAAAAACGCACCGCCAAATATCCAAGCAGGGCTTTGCTTGGATATTGTGCAGTGCGTGGTTGTTTCTCTCTTATCAGCGAATGGCCGGTCGTTCTTATTCCTCTTTAAAATAATCTTCCAGCAATTCAGTTAGTTCTTTTACCTTCTCCACATAGGGGCTGGTATCGTTACGTTGCATTAATTGCAGTTTCTCTAACGAGAACTGATAGGCTACCATGGCAATAATTTTTTCCGGTTCCAGATTTTTGTATACTTCCCGGTACTTATTAAGCCTGATATTTACCTGCTTGGCGGCTTCCCGTACCGTTTGTTCTTCCTCTCGGTTGATGGTTAACGGGTAGTTTGAGTCTGCTATTTGCAGGTTTATTTTTATCTTATCGTTCATACATCTCCTTCTTTATTCATTCAACAAAGCGATGCATTTATCGACTTCACGCACTAATTTTGACAATCGCAACTTCGTCTCTTTTACGTCGCTGCCGTTAAGGGTGATTGCCGTAGCTGTCTTTAGGTTCGTATAGCTGACTTCCAATTCATCGTATTGAGCCTGTACCTTCTCATTTTTTAGCTTTTCCATATCAAGAAGCTTCTTCAATTCGGCATTTTCACGCTTTAATTCATCGTGGATATATATCAAATGCCGTAGTTGCGTTTCAAAGGTTTTCAATAACTTTTTTTCTTCTTCTGTCATCACTACACCAAAATTGTACACAAAAATACGATTAACTCTGATATTACAAAAACTTTTCGGGATAAAATGTTCTTTTTAGTTCAAAATAGTATATTCGGTATCTATTGTTAATGGTATTTTGAGCAGATTTTGTACTGTATTGAATTGTCATTTTCCTTCTTTATTAATAAATATAGGTATGGGTCATTTTGGCGGAATCTGTTTTGAGATGAATGATTGTGATATTGAAGTGACCAACACATCAGAAGAAAAAAATATTTATATCTTTGCAAAGTTTCTAGTGACGTAAGAATAGTGACATAAGAAACAGTAATAGTAATCTATTTTTGGAAACGTATTATGTTGAAGATATTAGTAACCTACGCCGTCCAAGGCGAATTTGTGGAAATAAAGTGGCCTGATGTAGAACCTTATTACATCCGCACAGGTATTGGTAAAGTAAAATCAGCCTTTCATCTGGCTGAGGCTATTCGTCAGGTGCAACCCGACTTGGTTTTAAATATCGGAAGTGCGGGGACTGTCAATCATCAGGTTGGGGATATTTTTGTCTGCCGGAAGTTTGTAGACCGTGATATGCAGAAGCTGGCAGGTCTGGGAATCGAATGCGAAATCGATTCTGCAGCTTTGCTCGAAGCGAAAGGTTATTGCAGGCACTGGACGGAGAATGGAACTTGTAATACGGGGGATAGCTTCCTGACAGAACTGACTCACGTCAGCGGAGACGTAGTAGATATGGAAGCCTATGCACAAGCATTTGTCTGCCGTGCCAAGGAAATTCCGTTTATCTCCGTAAAATATGTAACCGATATTATTGGGCAGAACTCCGTAAAACATTGGGAAGATAAACTGGCAGATGCCCGTCAGGGACTTTCCAACTATCTTAATGTCTTGAAAGAGAGAATATGATAAGTGACCCCTGCGGCAATCAACCCCAAGAGAATTTTTACCCATAGCAGAGGAATGAGGAAGAAGATACAATATAGCATTGTTCCCCACATCAGCACAAGTGAGATAACTTTGGCTCGGAGCGGAATTGCTTTATTCTCGCGGAAGTTACGGATATAAGGACCGAAGTGCCGGTGATTCAGTAACCAGTTATATAATCGTGGCGAACCCTTGAAATAAAGGGCGGCTGTGAGTAACAGAAAAGGAGTCGTGGGCAACAACGGCAGAAAGATACCGAGAATGCCGAGTGCCAGGGAGATGCTTCCTAAAATGATACAGAGAGTTTTCATGCAGCAAAGATAGTGTAAAAACAGGAAAAAAACATCGGATTTGCTGAATGGAAACTCTTTTTATATTACCTTTGTCATTGCATCGAGGTGACATTAGATGCATATAACCTAAAAAAAGACGTATAACAATGTTTACAGTAATCAAACGTTTGGAGATATCGGCTTCTCATAAGCTGGTGCTCCCGTATCGCAGCAAATGCGCCAGTCTACACGGTCACAACTGGATTATCACTGTCTACTGCCGTTCGGCACGACTCAATGCAGACGGTATGGTGGTAGATTTCACCCGTATTAAAGAAGTGGTCATGGAAAAACTCGACCACCAGAACCTGAATGAAGTACTCCCGTTCAATCCCACCGCAGAGAATATTGCCCGCTGGGTGTGCAAACAGATCCCGCAATGCTATAAAGTAGAGGTACAGGAGTCGGAAGGCAATATTGTCATTTACGAGAAGGACACTGTAAAAGACAATGCCTCGAATGATGTAAAAGACCATTCGGAAGATAAGGAAGAATAAACCATAGCGGACAAAACAAATTAGTGAACGATGAGAAAGATTAATGAAATCTTTTACAGTTTGCAGGGGGAGGGATATTATACCGGGACTCCTGCTATTTTCATCCGTTTCTCCGGATGTAACCTGAAATGTAGCTTTTGCGACACACAGCATGAAGAAGGAACAATGATGACCGATGATGAAATCATCGCCGAAGTTAAGAAATATCCTGCCGTAACCGTTGTCCTTACGGGAGGCGAACCTTCCCTTTGGATAGACGCCACCTTGATCGACCGCTTGCATGAAGCCGGTAAATACGTGACCGTAGAAACCAACGGTACGAACCCCTTGCCCGAATCTGTCGACTGGGTGACTTGCTCGCCCAAACAAGGCGTGGAGCTGAAGATCAACCGGATCGATGAAGTGAAAGTAGTCTACGAAGGACAAGATATCAGTATTTTTGAACTACTTCCCGCCGAACATTTTTTCCTCCAGCCTTGTTCTTGTATTAATACTGCTGATACGGTGGATTGCGTCATGCGACATCCCAAATGGAGACTCAGCCTGCAAACGCACAAACTAATTGATATCCGCTAGACACATAGGCGGATGTAGCAGAGGATGCTTATAATTTTTACATAATATATTATGAAAGTAGGTTTGTTTATTCCTTGTTATATCAATGCTATTTATCCCAATGTAGGGGTGGCATCGTATAGACTATTGAAAAGTTTGGGAGTAGACGTCGATTATCCGTTGGATCAGACCTGTTGCGGACAGCCAATGGCAAATGCCGGTTTTGAAGGTGAATCGGCTAAGTTGGCGCTCCGTTTTGACGACCTGTTCCGGGAGTACGATTATATCGTCGGTCCCTCGGCCAGTTGTGTGGCTTTTGTGAAAGAGAATCATCCCGGTATTTTGAAGAAAGAAGGGCACGTTTGCCAAAGTGCGGGAAAGATTTATGACCTCTGTGATTTTATTCACGATGTGATAAAACCGTCGAAACTGCCTGCACGCTTTCCGCATAAGGTCAGCATACACAACAGTTGTCACGGCGTGCGCGAATTGTTTAATTCCGCTCCGAGCGAGTTGAATATCCCTTATTACAATAAGTTGCGTGATTTGCTAAATCTTGTGGAAGGTATCGAAGTCTTTGAACCGAGCCATATTGACGAGTGCTGCGGCTTCGGGGGAATGTTTGCGGTAGAAGAACAGGCGGTATCCGTCTGCATGGGACGTGACAAGGTGAAAGACCATATAGCTACCGGAGCCGAATACATTGTCGGGGCGGACAGTTCCTGCCTGATGCACATGCAAGGCGTCATCGAACGGGAACATCTGCCGATTAGAATTATCCATATAGTAGAAATCTTAGCGTCGCAATCATGAGTACCAGACATTCAAAGGCTGCCGAGAAATTCTTGCAGGACAGCAAAATGGCAGCATGGCATAATGAAACTCTTTGGCTGGTCCGTGCCAAAAGGGATAAGATGAGCAAGGAAGTTCCCGAATGGGAGGAACTGCGCAACAAGGCTTGTGAGTTGAAACTATATTCCAACAGCCACCTCGAAGAACTTTTACTGGAATTTGAGAAGAATGCCACCGCCAACGGAGCAATCGTTCATTGGGCGAAAGATGCCGATGAATATTGTGCCATTGTCTACGAGATTCTGAACGAACATAATGTGCGTCATTTTATCAAGAGCAAGTCTATGCTTGCCGAAGAATGCGGACTGAACCCCTTTTTAATGGAGCGCGGCATTGACGTCGTGGAATCCGATCTGGGCGAACGTATCCTTCAACTGATGCATCTTGAACCGAGCCACATCGTCCTGCCCGCCATTCACATCAAACGCGAGCAAGTGGGCGAACTTTTTGAAAAGGAAATGGGTACGGAGAAAGGAAACTTCGACCCGACTTACCTGACGCACGCTGCCCGCAAGAACCTGCGCCACCTTTTCCTGAATGCGGAAGCAGCCATGACGGGCGCGAACTTTGCCGTGGCCTCTACCGGTGATATCGTGGTCTGTACCAATGAAGGAAATGCCGATATGGGGACTTCTTTCCCGAAACTGAATATCGCCGCCTTCGGTATGGAAAAGATTGTGCCGGATTTGGACGCTTTGGGGGTATTTACCCGACTGCTTGCCCGTTCGGCTACCGGACAGCCGGTGACCACCTATACTTCTCATTACCGTCGTCCCCGCGAAGGCGGTGAATACCATATTATCATCGTGGATAACGGCCGCAGTACCATACTTTCCAAGCCGGACCACATCAAGACATTGAACTGCATCCGTTGCGGTGCATGCATGAATACCTGTCCGGTATATCGCCGGAGTGGGGGATACTCTTACACCTACTTTATTCCCGGGCCTATCGGAATCAATCTCGGTATGGCACATGACCCGGAGAAGTATTACGATAATCTTTCCGCCTGCTCTTTGTGCATATCCTGCTCTGATGTCTGTCCCGTGAAAGTAGATTTGGCGGAACAGATTTATAAATGGCGTCAGGATTTGGACGGACTGGGAAAGGCGAACACCGGAAAGAAAATCATGTCCGGTGGCATGAAGTTCTTAATGGAACGTCCCGCACTGTTTAATGCGGCTTTGTGGGCGGCTCCGGTGATAAACGGTCTGCCCCGCTTTATGAAGTACAATGATCTCGATGATTGGGGAAAGGGACGTGAACTGCCCGAATTTGCAAAAGAGTCATTCAACGAAATGTGGAAGAAAAATAAAGTACAGGGAAAGGAGGAAACAAAATGAGCAGTAAGGAAGAAATATTAGCCCGTATTCGTCAGAATACCGGAACTCGTTACGAGAAGCCGGACATTGCAGCTATGAAACGGTTGGCTTATCCCGATAAGATAGAACAGTTCTGTGCCGTTAGCCGTGCGGTGGGCGGTACGGCTGTCGTGTTGGGAGAAGGAGAAGATGTAAATGCAGTGATCCGCAGGAACTATCCGGATGCGATGCGTATTGCCTCCGTCTTGCCGGATATTTCTTGTGCAACGTTTAATCCGGATAATCTGGACGATCCGAAAGAGTTGGACGGAACAGATGTGGCAGTGATTAAAGGAGAGATAGGTGTAGCGGAGAACGGTGCTATCTGGATTCCGCAGGAAGTGAAATATAAAGCGCTCTATTTTATCTCCGAACGGTTGGTGATTCTGATTGACCGTAATAAAATAGTAAATACAATGTATGATGCTTATCGTGAACTGGACGGGCAGGATTATAAATTCGGTACGTTCATCTCCGGTCCGTCAAAGACGGCGGACATCGAACAGGCGTTGGTTATGGGAGCACACGGGGCACGGGAAGTATTGGTGATTTTGACATAGTTCCGGTTTATTTGTTCCAGAATCTATTTGATTTAAAAACAATGAGCCCGCCTTAAGTCGATAGTATCTACAATTCTCCTCCTTCGGGAAGGAGGAGTACCCGTAGGGGGAGGTGGTAGGTGAATACATGAACCGCTTATTATCAACATTGTGTAACTGCCTGCCTACCACCCCGGCTTTCAGCCCTCCCTCTTTTCCGAAAGGAGAGGAATCAGAACTTTAAACCAGATTGAACCATAGAAGCGTAATTTTGTTAGGACAAGGACAAACAGAACTTCCATTAAAAAAAACAGAGGTTCTGTTCTTTCTAAAAACAGAGCCTCTATTTAGTGTAAACAGAGCCTTCATTTCACTGAAACAGAGCCTTCGTTTTCCCTAAATAGAGCCTCTGTTTGGAGAGAGTGAAAACAAGGATTCCGCTCTTCTTTCGCATCGATAAGAATAATAATTGTCTAATTGTAACAAATATGTATGCAAATAAAGTAAAGAAAATAGCTGCCGTTCATGACCTTTCCGGTATGGGGCGTGTTTCTCTCACAGTCGTTATCCCCATTCTGTCGTCTATGGGTTTTCAAGTTTGCCCCTTGCCGACGGCGGTATTGTCCAATCATACGCAATATCCCGACTTCTCCTTTCTGGACCTGACGGATGAAATGCCCAAGATTATCGCCCAATGGAAAAAGCTGAATGTGCAGTTCGACGCTATTTACACCGGTTATCTAGGTTCTCCGAAACAGATTCAGATTGTTTCCGATTTTATCAATGACTTCCGCCATGAGGACAGCCTGATCGTAGCCGACCCTGTACTGGGAGATAACGGCAGACTATATACCAATTTTGATATGGAAATGGTGAAGGAAATGCGTCACTTGATAAAGAAGGCGGATGTGGTTACACCCAATATGACCGAGCTGTTCTATTTGCTGGATAAACCTTATAAAGCGGACAATACAGACGAAGAACTGAAAGAATATCTTCGTCTCCTGTCCGACAAAGGTCCGCAAGTCGTTATCATCACAAGTGTTCCTGTGCACGATGAACCTCACAAAACCTCGGTTTATGCGTACAACCGTCAGGGAAATCGTTACTGGAAAGTAACCTGTCCGTATCTTCCCGCCCATTATCCCGGCACGGGAGATACTTTCACCAGCGTGATTACCGGTTCGTTGATGCAGGGCGACAGCCTTCCAATGGCTCTAGACCGTGCCACACAGTTTATCCTGCAAGGAATCCGTGCCACTTTCGGCTATGAATATGACAATCGGGAAGGTATCCTGCTGGAGAAAGTGCTCCATAACCTGGATATGCCGATACAAATGGCCAGCTACGAATTAATATAAGAGAAATCAGATGAATGCAAGAGAAATCAAAACTCTACCGTAACTCTTGTCGGAAGGTCGCCGGACGTCCACTTCGGACCTTCTTTGACAAGACGGATTGCTTCTTTGTCGGCAGATTCGCATAACCCGTGAACGACAGTGATATTCTGTGGCCTTCCTTCTTTATCTACAAAGAAAGAGAGGACTACTTCTCCTTTCACATCCTTACATGACTCGTCATTCGGACGAATCAGATTTTCTTCCAGATATTTCTTGTATTTGCGCTTACCTATCACCGGTTGCGGCGTCTTGTATTTTTCTTTTGCCTTTAAATTTATTTTTGCCGTAGCACCGGCGACGTTGGACTTCTTCTTTTTGCCATACCCCACTACCACTACTTCACTAAGTGCTTGTTGGTCTTCATTCATGGCTATCAGCATTGTCCGGCTGGTATCTACGGGAATCTCCACCGGTTCGTAACCGATGAACTGTGCTGTCAGTTGCTTGTTGCCTTTTTCTTTTTTCAATATGAACTCACCGTTGAGGTCTGTTACTGTACCAATATTCGTACCGGTATATGCTACACTGGCTCCGATGATAGGTTCTCCTTTTTCATCCGTCACTTTACCTTTTATCAGGTTCAGATTGGGGGTGGCTGCTTTGGCTGCCTTCAATTGATGAACTTCGGAAAGTGAAGTATCCGTATCCGCTACTATTCTTTCCTCTTGTATATCTGTCCGCCCGACGGTTTCCTCAATAACCGGCGTTATTGCTACCGGTGCACTTTGAGTCTTTGGAATAGATTTGCTCTTGGCTACTATATCTTTCTTATCCGTTGGCGTCGCAGTGACTTCGTGAGTGGAATCCTGCTTTATCTTAATTTCTGCTAAAGAAGAAATTTCTTCTTTCGGACTAATAGGTTCAAATACCGCTGAAGGAATCTCTTCTTTAGCGATGAATACATCATCCGTCATCCTCTTTTTAAGGAACAGGAAATAACAGCTGATACCGATACCGATTACCAGGCAGGCAGCAATGCTCCAAGTGACAGCATACGAATTCTGTTTCTTTGAAAGATTCCTTTTCTTTGTGGCACGAGCCGAGACCTGCATCCGCAGTTGCCCGATTCGTTGTTCATGATTTCCCTCCACTTGACCATATCCGTCCATAGCATCGGCCAGAAAAGGGTCTTTCATCGACTCTTTCTCCAGTCGATGTGCCTCTTTTCCTTTGCGGAGTCCTCGTATGTAGTCTAATAGTTTCATAGGGCCTGTTTCTTGATACAATTTTTTAAGTTTCGCTTTCCGTTTTGGATATAGCTTTTCACATTGTTCAGAGTAAATCCGGTCTGTTCGACGATATCGGCATACGACATTTCTTCTAAAAAGAAACGTGTAATGCTGGTCCGTTGTTCTTCGGGCAACTTTTCAAGACAGTGATGCAATGCCTTCAGTTGTTCCTCCGGACTTTCCTCTTCACTTAATAGATGCAGAAATTCGTCGGATTCCATAACGTTGATCGTATAATCTAACGGAATTTCTTTGTTTTCTTTTCGCAGAAGTTGCAGACAATGATTCTTGGCTACCCGGTAGAGCCACGGCTTGAAGACTTTTATCTCGTAGTTGCCCGTTTTCGGCAATAAATCTTCAAACAATTGCATCACCGCTTCCTGTGCACGGTCTTCATCTTGCAGATATTTCAGGCAAAGTCCATACAGTAACGGGATATAACGGTTGTATAGCTCACCGAAATATTCCGTATCACCGGACTTTGTATAATGTGTCAGTAATTCCTCGTCCGATAGTTTTGATATGTTTCTTTTGAAAAACAAAACTGTTTTTGTTGCCAAAGATAGGGATTGGGACTAAATATAGCAACTGTCGGAAGAAAAATAAAAAAAAACTTCAATCGGTTTATGGAATCTGTGTGAAATCTGCATCTCTATATCAAAAGCGAATTAATAGTAACATTTTAAAACGATAAAGTTATGAAAGCAAATCAATTCAGAGCAATGATGCTCGTACTGCTCATGGCAGTTGTTTCTTTAGGTGTGGTGAACGCGCAGACGCTGACTGTGACGGGTACGGTGACGGATGTTGCGGACGGGACTCCGATTGTCGGTTGTTCTGTAATGCTGAAAGGTACTACCAAAGGTACGGTGACAAATGTAAATGGACAATATGCTATTCAAGCGAAGAAAGGGGAGACGTTGTTGTTTCAGTTTATCGGATACAAACAAGAAAGCAGAGTCGTCAAATCTGCCAGACTGGATATCAGGATGAAAGCTGATGAGGTTGCGTTGGAAGAATGCGTGGTGGTTGGCTACGGAACCCGGAAGACTAAGGCTATAACAAGCGCTTATATGGCGATATGTCCTACACCTGCGTATGATATGTGTGTGAATACGGAAGAATATGGTTCCTTTCAGGAAAATGGCTTCAAAGAGGTGGCGGATGCAGCGCTTTCTACTTTCTCCATTGATGTAGATGCAGCTTCTTACAGTAATATGCGTCGGTTTGTCAATAAAGGTGAGTTGCCTCCGGTAGATGCTGTCCGTACGGAAGAACTGGTCAATTACTTTTCTTATGACTATCCGAAACCGACCGGAAACGACCCTGTGAAGATTACAATGGAAGCCGGAGCCTGTCCTTGGAATCCTGCTAACCGTCTTGTCCGTATCGGACTGAAAGCAAAGGAGATTCCTACGGATAACTTGCCTGCCTCCAATCTGGTATTTCTGATTGACGTGTCCGGTTCTATGTGGGGAGCCAATCGGTTGGATTTGGTGAAGTCTTCTCTTAAATTGTTGGTCAATAACTTGCGTGATAAGGATAAAGTAGCCATTGTTACCTATTCAGGAAGTGCCGGTGTAAAACTTGAATCGACTTCGGGCAGTGACAAGCAGAAGATTCGTGAAGCGATAGATGAACTGACGGCGGGAGGTTCAACTGCCGGTGGCGCAGGTATTATGCTGGCTTATAAAATAGCGAAGAAGAATTTTATCTCTAATGGTAATAACCGTATTATCCTTTGTTCTGACGGTGACTTCAATGTAGGTGTTTCTTCGGCAGAAGGACTGGAACAGCTAATCGAGAGAGAACGGAAAAGTGGAGTGTTCCTGACTGTACTGGGGTATGGAATGGGTAATTACAAAGATAAAAAGATTCAGGTACTTGCCGAAAAGGGAAATGGTAACCATGCTTATATAGATAATTTGCAGGAAGCCAACCGTGTGCTGGTCGGTGAGTTTGGCGCTACGCTTCATACGGTGGCGAAAGATGTTAAGTTACAGGTTGAATTTAATCCGGCACAAGTACAAGCGTATCGTCTGGTAGGTTATGAAAGTCGTCTGCTGAAAGATGAAGATTTCAATAATGATGCAAAAGACGCCGGAGATATGGGCGCAGGGCACACGGTGACGGCTTTCTATGAAGTGATTCCGGTAGGAGGAAAGAATACGTATGCAGGAAAGGTGGATGAATTGAAATATCAGAAGAAAGAAAAAGTGAGTGTGAAGCCTACCGGTTCTGACGAACTTCTGACAGTGAAACTCCGCTATAAGGCTCCAGATAAAGATGTCAGCAGGAAAATAGAACTTCCTTTTGTGGATAATAAAGGTAACAATGTATCTTCCGATTTCCGTTTTGCGTCTGCCGTAGCTATGTTCGGGCAGTTACTCCGGGATTCTAATTTCAAGGGTGAGGCTACTTATGACAAAGTAATCAGTCTGGCTAAACAGGGATTGGATCATGATGATAAAGGATACAGGAGAGAATTTGTCCGTTTGGTTGAGGCTGCTAAGGGAATACAGCAAGAGAAATAAATATATCCTGTTAGTATAAGTAAGTTCTCTGTTTGAATGGTAATCATTGATATTGTTATTGGCTAGTAAGAGTTCGGGAGGATACACCAACGAAATAACTTTGGCGATATCTTGCCGAACTCTTTTCTTTATAGATTTCCGCTTCCCGCCTTTCTCATCAATTCCCAATATAAATAGGTGGGTTGTTTTATTTCGCTTTTCTCTATCAGTGGACCGAGTTGTTCGGCAAAGTAACTAATCATGGCATTGGGTGTTTCTATTTCTTTTAATCCCATTGATACCCTTTCTTTACTTCACTTTTTAAGGCCGGTCCGAATTCGAATCCCATTTGTTCGAACCATTCTTTTCGTTGAAGGATGTTTTGGTGGAACCGGGTAAAGTCAAGTCTCTCTCCCTGATACCACATTTGTTCTGCCAATGCCAAGATACGGGGAAACAGACGCCGGTCTATCATTCGTTCTGTAACTCCGTCGTCAGTCCACAAAGCACAAGTCATGCCAAGAATTAAAGGGTCCTTTTGGTTGATCGCCTTGTCGGAAGGATTGTTCTGATATATGTCTTTCAGGTCGAAGGTACGTGTATTGGTATATCCTCTCCAAGGAGTGACCGGGAAGTTCAGATACGTATAATAATTGGAACTGCAAATAACTGGATAATGGTGTTTAATTGCATTCCGAAGTGCTAGCTCTTTGTGCCCACGGTA
The DNA here is from genome assembly GCF_002222615.2 of Bacteroides caccae. NCBI lineage: Bacteria > Pseudomonadati > Bacteroidota > Bacteroidia > Bacteroidales > Bacteroidaceae > Bacteroides > Bacteroides caccae. Next base: position 2,208,792 of record NZ_CP022412.2, read on the forward strand.
GTTCCACCATTGAATTACTATGTTGTCCGGTAACGGATATCCGTCATGATAAACTACATCCCCCCAGAATATGGCCTTTCGTCCTTTCGACTTCAGATAATCCGCCATTTGTGCCGAAAACCATAATTGCAGATCATGGCTATCTTTCAGATTCATTGCTGCAATTCTTTTTTGGCAATCCGGACATTTGTCCCAATTACCTTTTGGAGCTTCGTCTCCTCCCAAATGTATATAGGGTGAAGGGAAAATAGCACATACCTCATCCAATATATTTTTCAGGAAATGCAGGACTTCTTCTTTTCCTGCACAAAATATATTTTGAGTAAATCCGTGCTGTGGTACTTCAACAGGTTGACCGAAACAACCGAGTTCCGGATAAGCGGAAAGTGCTGCTTCGGCATGCCCCGGCATGTCAATTTCAGGAACGACGGTTATGTTTCGTTCGCTGGCATATTCGATAATTTCCTGTATCTCTTTCTGTGTATAAAATCCTTGTTGTTCTTCTCCTTTTCCTACCGAGCCTCCTATCTGTGCAAGACGCGGATATTGTTTGATTTCGATTCGCCAACCTAGTCCTTCGGTCAAATGCCAATGGAAATAATTCATTTTAAGTAATGAAACCATATCAATATATTTCTTGATAGTGGATATTTTCTGGTATTGCCGTCCGGAATCTAGCAGAAAACAACGCCATGGCGTACGGGGAGAATCAGAAATATCAGCACAGGCGAAGGTGAGAATTCCTGTTGAACCAGTAACCCATTGCCGCAAGGTTTGTACTGCATGAGTGAATCCTCTTTTATCAGAGGCGGCTATCACCATTTGTCGCGGACTGATATTTATCCGATAACCTTCGGGAGGAAGCGAAGAATCGGTCATCCAGCGGATTTCGGCTTTAGATGCTTTCTTCGTCCATTTGACAGAAGCGTTATGAAGTACTTCTGTACGGAAAAGACTTAAATAAAAAGTTGTGGTATCTTCAGCGTATATGGAAATCTTTTTTCTTAAAGTCAGGTAGCCTTTTTGCATTTCCATTTGATTGGGGGAAGGAAATACAATTTGCCCACAGGCGATAACTGCAAATGATGCGAGAAAGAAAATCGTTAGGAATAGATATTTCATAAGATATATGTGTTTATTTGGATTTCGTAAGTAAAATAAGGGAATAACTTGCACTTATTCAAGTCCTAAAAGTACAAATCTATTCCAAAAAAACAATTATTTATTGAGATAAATTACGAAATCAGAGAAGAATAAGAAAGAACTGTCTGCTATAATAAGTACTTCGGACAGCTCTGATTGATTAAGGTCTATCTATTGGAACAGATTTATTTAATTTTTAAAACGTCCCAATTTTAATGGGACACTGATGATGTACTTTAATATAAGAGATAAAACCGCAAACAGTCTCATCAACTATTTGCGGTTTTATCTCTTTGCACGGGAGGAGAGGCTCGAACTCCCGACACCCGGTTTTGGAGACCGGTGCTCTACCAACTGAGCTACTCCCGTGTTTGCGGCTGCAAAGGTAGTAGAAACTTCCGAATCTGCAAGCGTTCGGGTAAATAAGTTTTGAACTATTTTAATTTTTCCCACTCATCGGGCTTGAAACCGACCAATACAAAGCTGTCTGTTACTACTAGTGGTCGTTTTACTAATTTTCCGTTTGTAGCAAGCAATGCGATCTGTTCCTCCTCGCTCATGTTTGGGAGCTTTTCGCTCAGTTTCAGTTCTTTATAAACCAAACCGCTAGTGTTGAAGAATTTCTTGATAGGCAGACCGCTACGCGGAATCCATGCTCTTAATTCTTCTATTGTAGGATTTTCTTCTACGATAAGTCGATTGGTGTATTCAATGTTATTTTCTGTTAACCACTTCTTGGCTTTTTGGCAAGTACTACATGCCGGGTATTGTAAAAACAGAGGTTTCATACGCAATTTATTGTTTAATGATTACTATTACATATATATTTAAAAAAGAATTTGCAAATCCTGATACATAATCCGGTAAGCAGTCGCTTTCTTGTCTAATGCCAATGGGTATGCCCGTGATGAGGAAGGCATTCGGTAGAGTCGCATGGCGCGACCTTCGAAAATAAATTCCGAGTAATCGCCGACTTTGGGTTCCTCTACGTTGAATTGTTGGCGGAGAGTATCTGTGGCTTTCTGTCCCGTAGTGACAATAGCTTTACATTCGGGAAGTTGCCGGAGCAGTGCTGTCACGTCAGTAGCTTCCACTACTTCGAGAAATTTATCCGATGCATTATCTTGTAATCGGCGAATGGATGAAGCGGTATCGAACAAAGCAATTCCCTTTTCATTCAGAAAATCAATAATTCGTTCGCGGCAAAATGCTTTCCGTGTCTCATTCAGAAAATAATCCTTGTCATCGAAGAATAAAATCCCGAAGATGCGCCACATATCATTATTGAGGTTCGGATAATAAAATTCCATTGACCAACGTTTTTTTTGTGGTGGAAAACTGCCGAGCATGAGCAGCTTTGCTTTCGCTGGAAGAAACGGTTCTAACGGATGTTTTTCGATTTCCATTTTTATGTATCATTTTAATTTCCTACAAAAATAATGATATTGTTCATTTCCCTCAAAATCAAGATAAAAAATTACTATATTTAAAATATTTAGTTATTTTTGTGGCATAATGAATACACGATTTATTAGAATATCATTGAAAAAAAGAATTTTTATAAGTTATTGTCTTATAGGATTATTCTTTTTTCTTGGAGAGAACTGTTACGCTTCAAAGCGGCCGGTGTTTAGGGAAACGGTGAGAAAAGCCTCTGCTGATAATTCAACAGTAAGGGGACGTGTTGTTGATGTCAGTGGTGAACCCCTTATTGGTGCAACGATACGAGAGAAAGGGGGAACCCGTGGAACTGTGACAGACATTGAAGGAAATTTCATCTTATCTGTGCCGGATAGTGCGGTCTTGCAAGTTTCTTTTGTGGGGTACGAGAGTATAGAAGTCAGTGTAGGGGGTAGAAAGACACTTGAGATACAGCTTCGTGAAAATACAGTGATGCTTGACAATGTGATTATAACTGCTCTTGGTCTTGAAAAAAAAGAGGCTTCTTTAGCATATTCCATTCAGAAAGTGAAAGGGGAGGAACTCACCCGTATGAAAGAGGTTAATATGATAACAGCTCTTGCCGGCAAGGCTGCGGGAGTGCAGATAAATAAAAATTCCTCCGGTATAGGAGGTTCTGCGAAAGTGAGTCTTCGGGGGATTCGTTCCGCATCCGGTGATAATCAGCCTCTTTATGTCATAGACGGCGTGCCGATGTTGAATATCGGTACTGAACAAGCTTATTCTGCAATCGGTGGTACTGCAAATGCCGGAAACCGGGACGGAGGTGACGGTATCTCCAATTTGAATCCGGAGGATGTGGAAAGTATCAGTATCTTGAAAGGTGCTCCGGCAGCAGCTTTGTATGGAAGTCAGGCTGCGAATGGGGTTATTCTGATTACTACCAAGAAAGGTAATACTGCCGGACAGAGGAATATTTATTTCTCCACCGGATTGACATTTGACAAAGCATTCAGTCTTCCTAAAATGCAGAACTGCTATGGGGTGAGTGATGTTGTAGATAGTTGGGGAGAAAAAGCGTATCTGCCTACCTCCAATGAATTGAATGATTTTTTTCGTACCGGATTAACTTCCATTACTTCCGTATCCGTCAATTATGGAAATGAAAAGATACAGACTTATTTCTCTTATGCCAATACTACCGGACGTGGTATTGTAGACAAGAACCAACTGACAAAGCATAACATCAACCTGCGGGAAACAGCTGTAATGTTCAATCAACGTCTGAAATTGGACGGTAATGTGAACGTGATGCGACAGATTGTAAAGAACAAACCTGTATCGGGAGGTTTTTACATGAATCCTCTGGTCGGCCTTTATCGTTTTCCCCGTGGGGAAGATTTGTCTTATTATAAGGATAATTATGAAATATACGATCCGGAACGGAAACTGGGGATACAAAATTGGCATACTTTTACAGAAGATTTTGAGCAGAATCCTTATTGGATACAGAACCGTATACAAAGTAAGGAGACACGTATGCGTAGCATCATCTCTCTCTCAGCGAATTTGAGGATAAATAGTTGGCTGACTGTCCAGGCTCGTGGTAGTGTTGATTATATATCCGATAAGATGCGCCAGAAATTTTATGCTTCTACTGCTCCCGCTTTATGTGGGGCAAACGGACGTTATATTGAAATGGATTATCAGGAAACGTTGATTTACGGTGATGTCATGGCTATGGGGAAGAGGAAATGGGAGGATTTTACGTTGGATGTGGCCATTGGTGGGAGTATCAATGATAAAAATGTCAATTCCACCCGTTACGATTCCAAGAATGCTTCTTTGAAGTATGCCAATGTGTTTAATTTGGCTAATATCGTAATGAACGGTTCCGCCAGCATTGACCAGAAGATAGATTCCCGACGCCAGTTACAGTCCGTATTTGGTACGGCACAAGTTGGCTATCAGGATAAGGTATTCCTTGATTTAACAGCCCGTAATGACTGGGCATCGACTTTGGCATATACAAGCCATGAGAAATCCGGATTCTTTTATCCTTCTGCCGGTCTTTCTTTTCTTATAGACAAATGGATACAACTTCCCGAATGGATTTCTTTTGCCAAACTACGGGGAACATACAGTAAGGTAGGTAATGATATTCCTCAGTTTATCACAAACTCCGTTTCACATATTACTGCCGGGGGAGAGCTCCAGGCGAATGACGCTGCTCCTTTTAAGGAAATGGAACCGGAAATGACCCATTCGGTAGAGGTGGGTACGGAATGGAGGTTCTTCCAAAGTCGCTTAGGCTTCAATCTGACTTATTACCGCACCAATACTCATAATCAGTTTTTCAAACTTCCCGCCCTTGCCGGAGATATGTATGCATACAGGTATGTAAATGCCGGAGATATACAAAACCGTGGTTGGGAACTGACCGTAGATGCCACTCCGGTACTTACTCCGGATTTTACATGGAAAACATCTTTGAATTTCTCGTCCAATAGAAATAAGATCAAAGAACTGCATGAAGAACTGAAAGAGTTAGTTTATGGACCGAGCAGTTTCTCATCCAGTTATGCGATGAAGTTGGTGAAAGGTGGTTCTATCGGAGATATTTATGGTAAGGCTTTCGTGCGTGATGCCGAAGGGAATATTGTCTATCAGACCGAGGGCGACCATAAAGGCCTTCCGGCTGTTGAAGGTGAAGGGAATACAATAAAGGTGGGCAATGCCAATCCACGTTTTATAATGGGGTGGAACCATACATTCTCTTACAAAGGCTTCAGTCTCTACTTCTTGTTGGATTGGCGTTATGGCGGCAAGATACTTTCGCAGACACAGGCGGAAATGGATCTCTACGGGGTGTCCCAAGTGACAGCGCTGGCTCGTGACAGAGGATATGTAACTCTTGAAGGACAGCAGATAGACAATGTGAAAGGTTTTTATAAGAATATAGTGGGCGGACGTGCCGGAGTGACGGAATATTATATGTATGATGCTACAAATCTTCGTTTGCGGGAAGTCTCACTGAACTATACTTTTCCGAAAAAATGGATGCAGAAAACGAAAGTGCTGAAAGATTTGCAGCTTGCTTTCGTTGCGCGTAATCTTTGTTTCCTGTATAAGAAAGCTCCTTTTGACCCGGATTTAGTACTTTCTACCGGAAATGATAATCAGGGAATTGAAGTGTTTGGTATGCCGACAACACGAAGCCTGGGCTTTACTGTGAAATGTGAATTCTAAAGATACGGGAGGAGATGATGAAAAAGAACTATATTCATATATACTTATTGGGGTTACTGTTGCTTTCGGTTGCATGTACCGGAAAATTCCGTGAGTTTAATACCGACCAGTCCGGCATTACAGATGAAGATCTGATAATTGACGACAATGGTTACGGAATCCGTTTAGGGATTATTCAGCAGGGTATTTACTTTAACTATGATTATGGCAAAGGCAAGAACTGGCCTTTCCAATTGACACAGAACTTGAACGCAGATATGTTCAGCGGATATATGCACGATGCCAAACCATTGAACGGAGGTTCTCATAATTCCGATTATAATATGCAGGACGGTTGGAACAGTGCGATGTGGACACACATGTATTCGTATATTTTCCCTCAGATTTACCAGTCAGAGAATGCAACCCGTGATACACATCCTGCTTTATTCGGTATTACGAAAATTCTGAAAGTGGAAGCGATGCACCGTGTGACGGATTATTACGGACCTATTATCTACAAGAATTTTGCAGATGCAGGGAAGCATTACCGTCCTGATACGCAGAAGGAAGTTTATTATGAGTTTTTTAACGAACTTGATTCTGCCGTTGTCGCTCTTACCAGTTATGTGGAAGCAAATCCGGAATCTAATGGATTCTCCCGTTTCGATATTCTGCTGGACGGCAGATATTCTTCGTGGATTAAGTTTGCCAATTCCTTGCGTATGCGGCTGGCGATGAGAATTTCTGCTGTCGAGCCGGATAAGGCATGTGTTGAATTTCAGGAAGGGCTTAACAATGAATACGGTGTCTTTGAAGCCGAAACGGAACGGGTGGCTGTCTCCACCAAGTCCGGGTATACTAACCCGTTGGGAGAACTCAACCTTGTTTGGAACGAGACTTATATGAGTGCTTCCATGGAATCGATTCTGACTGGATATGACGACCCGCGTATTGCTGTCTATTTCGCACCTTGTACCGACGAACAGTTTAAAAACACATATCGCGGTATCCGTCAGGGGACGTGCTTTTCGCATTCTCATTATGCCGGATTGTCAAAACTGACCGTAACGCAAACAACGGACGCTCCTTTGATGACTTCATCGGAAATTTGGTTCCTGCGTGCCGAAGCTGCTTTGCGCGGGTGGACGGACGAAGATGAAGAAAGCTGCTATCGAAACGGAGTAATAACTTCCTTTCATCAAAATGGAATTTATCAGGTGGAAGATTATCTGAACAGCGAACGAATAGCTTTCGATTTTGAAGATACGTATGATAACGGCAACAATATCGAAGCCCGTTGTAAAGTATCACCAAAGTGGGATTCCGAAGCTGATAAAGAGATAAAACTGGAAAGGATTATCACGCAGAAGTGGATTGCCATGTTTCCCGAAGGTTGTGAAGCATGGGCAGAACAGCGTCGTACGGGCTATCCCCGTTTGTTCCCGGTGCGTTATAACCATAGCCAAAACGGATGTATTGATACGGAAATTATGGTACGCCGTCTCAACTTCCCCGGCACATTGCAAACGGAAGATCCCGACCAGTATCTTGCTCTTGTAGAAACCTTGGGAGATCCTGATGACGGAGGTACACGACTTTGGTGGGATGTAGAAAGTAATGGCTTGGACTAAAAATCTGTTGTAAGAATGTGTATATGTGTGCCGATTTAACTAATTTTGCACCTTCATTTAAACACATTCGTCATGAAAACAATCATCTCTACTATTTTTCTGTGTGTATTGCTTTCTTTTATACCGGAACTGCGGGCACAAAACATACAGTTACATTACGACTTTGGCCGTTCTTTGTATGACAAAGATTTGAAAGAACGTCCTTTGTTAACGTCTACTGTCGAGAAGTTTCATCCCGACACGTGGGGAAGTACTTATTTCTTTGTCGATATGGACTATACCTCTGAGGGGGTTGCCTCCGCCTATTGGGAGATAGCCCGTGAAGTAAAATTCTGGAAAGGACCTTTCTCTGCACATCTTGAATATAATGGTGGACTGGCAAAAGGATTCTCTTACAAAAACGCTTACTTGGCAGGAGCTACTTATACCTATAACAATGCTTCTTTTTCCAAAGGCTTCTCTTTGACAGCCATGTACAAATATATCCAGAAGCATAAATCACCTAACAATTTCCAGTTGACCGGAACATGGTATGTCAACTTCTGCAATAATCTGCTTACTTTCTCCGGATTTGCCGACTGGTGGCGTGAGGAAACCGATTACGGAAAAACGGTCTTCCTTACCGAACCGCAATTTTGGGTAAATCTGAACCGCATCAAAGGAATAAACAAACACTTTAATCTAAGTGTAGGTTCCGAAGTGGAAGTAAGTAATAACTTCGGTGGTCGTGACGGATTCTATGTAATTCCGACTCTAGCCCTGAAATGGACATTGAATTAATTTATTGAATACATCAATTATTGGATGAAAACAGATTTAATTTACGGTGTAGAAGACCGTCCTCCTTTTAAGGAAGCCTTGTTTGCAGCCTTGCAACATTTACTGGCCATTTTTGTAGCCATAATAACACCTCCTCTTATCATAGCAAGTGCCTTGAAACTGGATGTAGAAAAGACGGGCTTTCTTGTTTCCATGTCCTTGTTCGCTTCGGGAGTTTCCACTTTCGTACAATGCCGTCGTTTCGGTCCGGTGGGGGCGGGACTGCTCTGTATTCAGGGAACAAGTTTTTCCTTTATCGGTCCTATCATAGCCACGGGATTAGTAGGTGGATTACCGTTGATTTTCGGTTCCTGTATGGCTGCCGCTCCGATTGAAATGATTGTCAGCCGTACATTCAAATATCTTCGCAACATCATCACTCCGTTGGTGTCCGGCATTGTCGTACTGCTTATCGGATTGAGCCTGATAAAGGTCGGCATCGTATCTTGTAGCGGCGGATATTCGGCAATGGATAACGGTACTTTCGGTTCGTGGGAAAACCTGTCTATCGCAGCATTGGTATTATTGAGCGTATTGTTTTTCAATCGTTGCAGAAACAAATACCTGCGCATGAGCTCTATCGTGCTCGGTCTTTGTTTGGGTTATGGATTGGCTTTTGCTTTGGGAAAAGTAGATATGAGTTCGCTGAATGTTGAAATGCTGATGAGCTTTAATATCCCTCAACCTTTTAAATATGGTGTTGAATTCAATGTTTCGTCTTTTATTGCCATTGGTTTAGTTTATTTGATAACTGCCATTGAAGCAACAGGCGACGTGACTGCCAACTCCATGATTTCCGGTCTTCCGATCGAGGGTGATTCATATCTAAAACGTGTTTCCGGCGGTGTCATGGCAGACGGGTTCAATTCCTTTCTTGCCGGAGTCTTCAATTCCTTTCCGAACTCAATCTTTGCCCAAAATAATGGTATTATCCAACTGACCGGAGTGGCCAGCCGCTATGTGGGTTATTACATTGCCGCAATGCTTGTCTTGTTGGGGTTATTCCCCATTGTAGGAGCCGTATTCTCTTTAATGCCCGATCCCGTATTGGGTGGTGCAACCTTACTGATGTTCGGTACCGTAGCAGCTGCAGGAATCCGTATTATTTCGTCCCAGGAAATAGGGCGTAAAGAGACATTGGTATTGGCAGTCAGCCTCTCCTTAGGACTGGGTGTAGAATTAATGCCGGATGTCTTGAAACAGGCTCCGGAAGCGATACGAAGCATATTTTCTTCAGGAATCACCACCGGAGGCCTTACTGCAATTATTGCGAATGTCGTAATACGCGTAAAAGAGAACTAACTTGGCGTAATACTTAAATTACTCATCTTTTCTGTCGTTCGGAAGGGGAAAGCAGGATACTCGTAAAGACTGAAGCGAGGTTCGGTTTCCCCTTTCGTATAGCTCCATATTGAAGCATAATCTTCCGGGTCTTCCCCCATTTTTCCTAATTGGCGTAGATAAGCAGCCAATGACTTATTCTCTACGATATAAATTTGTCCCATTTGATTGATAATCGGACTATGATGCCGTGTACCGTCGTGTTCGAAACATAGGATACGTTTTCCTTCTTCCGTAAGTCCTACTAACTGAAAAGTCATACTTTTACCGATAGCCGGCAGATTCAGCACACTGCGATCGGTAGCAAGGAAGGGCAGGCGATGTTTTCTCATGAAACGTCTTAGTTGCTTGGCAACATCCTCTTGTGTTTCAATATCCGCACCTACTTTCGTTTCCAGTATCCTGTACAGTTCTTCCGCTTGTTCCGGAGTCATTTGACCATATATCTTTTCTTCCTGTTGTTCTTGCATTGAACGACTGTTCGGTGCGAATACTGCATAATTTTCATTGAATCCTTTTACAGAGAAAGTATAGTAACATACAACTCCCAATGAATTAAGTACCTGTCGGAGTCGTGTCGTATGTCCCCGGCGCGAAGCAGCCACCGTATACACTAACTGGTTCGTAATGATCCACCCCGCAGAAAGGATTTTCCGGATTGCCTCTTTCGCTTCGGGGGTCACCTCTAGCGGTGTTTGAAAATGGGTCTGAATAATAAACTGCTTGACACCAATTGCTGAAGCCTTTTCTTTAAATTCGCGTAGAATTTCAACCAGTTCATCATTAATACGCATTGGCAGATAAGCCAATAACCGTGATCCCAACCGTACCCGTTGCAGTTCTGCATACTTCTCTCCTTCGGGCCTTTCAAGATTTGCTCTCTGCTTGCGGACTGCCATTCGATACACTGCTTCCAGTATATGTCGTAGTGTCTTATTCTGGCTCATCAATGCATCACCACCCGTTATGAGAATATCCCGTAATTGTGTATCCTCTTCAAAGTAAGTCATCAACCGGCGCAATTTGCGGTCCCATGATTCCTTCGGGCGTAAAGTCTCAAATTCGAAATTTAGCCGTTCGCTTTGGAAGTCATACATACGTTGGCAAGAAGCACAAAGCCCGCCGCAAGCCCGTCCCATTGTATCGGGAATAAGAATTGCCACCTCCGGATAGCGTCGATGAATATTATGTCCGTCCGGTAAAATCCACCCCGCAGCATTCGGTTTTCCCGCCTCTACAATATCTTCCTTTTCCCATGCACGAATATTTCCATACGTTTCTACCAATCGTGGTGAATAAAGAATATAACTTCGGATTGCCTCGTCATTATACCCGTATCCCGTCACATTAAGTAACGATAAATAATAAGGAGTGGCAAAAAAAGGCATCCCTTTTTTACGGGCACGGTAGAGTAGATACATTGTTTCCGAAGAAAGCGAGTTTCCCAGAAAACGGTTCAGCTCTCCCGGACTTTTTACCGCCATTGCCAAGTGAAAACGAAAATCATTCCACCATTCGCTCACCAACCGGTATTTCTCCTCATAACTCATTCCCTCCTCAAAATGAAAACGAACTGAAGGTTTCGACTTCCTGTTTTCAATCTTCTGAATCAGTAAATGTAACATTCTCTCCTTGTTTTCATCGCGAATCTCTCTCACCTCTTCGTCCAGTCCGGTTTCCCAGCGGTCATTTCTGCTCTTGATACGTTGAGGTGAAGGTAGAGGAACCGTTTCTTCTTTCAGCCTTTTGAACAGCTGAAACAATTCAATAAACAAATCCGTCGGCATTTCCATATTTTCCAGCGTTTCCGTCAGAAACTTGTAGAGCAGTCGAATAGTCTGTACTGACATATCCTGTCCCGTAGACAGTTCATGGACATGCTGTCCATCATAATGGAGTAAGAGTCGAATTTGCTCCCTCGCCTCCTTCGCAGTATCACTCTTTATATCACAAGTTTCCGAAAAAGTCAGTAATTCAGCCTTAAAGTCCTCAACAGTAGTACTTTTTTCCGCTATCTCCACTAGTTCCGGTAGCTCTTGATTAAAGATTTGTTTCAACTGTGAAAAAGTAAGTATAAGCAATTTCTTTTGTTTCATAAGCGATCTATTTCTTTTTGTAGGTTCATAAATAAGGATGATGCGTCAATTTTCATAGAGCCTATAAAGATAACAAAAAAAGCGGAGGAACAAAACCTCCGCTTTTTCTATCGTTCAATTCTTTACGAATCTTTTTTTCTTTCTAACATTTCGGACAGACTATTTTTTCGTCTCCGTGTCGTCGTTCTTCCGTTTCGGTTCTTTCTTGGCGAGAAGAACGATATTGTAAACATAATCCGTCATCCATTGTTCGGAGTATCCGAGACGTTCTTTGTACTGACGGACAGCCATAGCCGTCTTGTGCACGTCGTCAGCCTTCCATACCGTTTTGGTACATACGTCATGAACCGTTTTCTGCGTCATTCCATACAGTGCCTTTTTGAAGATAGACGGCATACGGAATTTCCACTGCATCAAGTTACCCATTAACATCATCAGGTCATTCGAGAACCCCTGATACATAAATAAGTAAGATTGGATATCATTCTGTGTGCGGCAATTACGTTTTACGGATGCATCGATTTCTTTGAAGAAATTATCGTTCAGTCCGTAGTCCTGCATCAGCATTTTGCGTGAGGCGGACTTCTCACCCAGTCCCAGTTTACCGTTTTGTGTAGGCACTTTAAACAGACGTTTGAAGTTAGCCACGTCCGGCAAAAAGCGGATATTGGTGATACCAAGGTTTGTGGCGATAACTGACTGGAAATAAACCCGGGTCAGTGATATGAAATCTTCTACATTGCCGACTTTTGTTTCATCGGATTTTTTCTTGAATAAACCAAATAAGCCCATTGTTATATTAATGATTATATTATTTACAAATTACTATTTGAATGAGTGGAAGGTGTGTCCCCTGACTCCCACATGGCAATTTGTGTGCAAAGGTACAAAAACAGTTGGGTTTCACCAACATTCCAAGTCCTTTTCGATGTCCGGCATTATCTCTTTTTTGTTGGGCGAGTTGTACACTGTTGGCGGAACCGTCCAAATATCCGGTATTTTTTGTGGTTATTCGTTCTTAATTCGGAAGTAAAACTTATGATTTTCGAATACAGGTTCCACAATATCATAACGGACAAATTTGGCCAACAGATGTTCGGCGGCCCGGCGGGAAAGTCCCGTTCGGCGGCAGTAGCGGTTGAGTGAGAGTAAGTTACCTTGTTCCAGTTGGTCGAGCAAGAGTTGTTCCCGTTCGGTATAACGGATCAGTTCTCCCCGTGGACTGTCGCTTTGTTGCCATACACGGAGGTGGATAGGAGTTGCCAGTATATTTTCATCTTTGATGCGGAGGTAGGCGAGAGGCTTTCCGTTTTCGTCTTTGGCGTATACCGGTTTGTGGGGTGTTTCCTCAATGGTAGCTACTAATACTTGCCGGCCTTCCACTATATATGTCTGCATGGTATATTCCACTTCGGGGATACAGTAAAGTTGTGCGGCAGCTTCAATCATATATTTCTCTTCTTCGGAGCGTACGCCTGCTATTTTTCCGTTGTCTTTCACGCCGATAAGCAATCGTCCTCCGTCGGTGTTTGCAAAGGCCGATAATGTTTTGGCTATTTTGCGTGCGTCGGAAATTTCAAATTTGAAATCCTGTTGCTGATGCTCTCCTTCAGCAATCAATGCATGTATATAATCGGTATCTGTAAGCAGTTTCATGGCTACAAAGGTAGGTAAAAATGATGAAAAGCCTTTTTTTTAGGTATTTTTCAAAGATTATTTCAAAAAAAATATTGTTTTTATGCGTTTATTTCGGGAAACAGTGTATTTTTGCGACACATTATTAACGAAAAAATAAAAGGATTATGAAAGAATTGGTAGAAAAGGTAGCAGCTCTTTATGCTGACTTCTCAAAAGATGCTAACGCTCAGATTGAAAACGGTAACAAGGCAGCAGGAACTCGCGCTCGTAAGGCTTCTCTGGACATTGAAAAAGCAATGAAAGAATTCCGTAAAGCATCTTTAGAAGCTTCTAAAAAATAATATTAGAAGTCTGCTAAGATATTAGAAAGCAAGGAGAGGGTATATCCATTCGGGTATGCCCTTTTTCTATTTTTGGCAACCAATCTTTTAATTGTTTTTGCATGGATAGTTACTATTATTTAGGTAGAAAGGTGTATCTTTGTGTGTGGCAACCTCAAAAATTATAAATATATGAGTAATAGGATTTATCCTATCGGTATACAGAACTTTGAAAAAATCCGTGTAGACGGTTATTTCTATGTTGATAAGACTGCGTTAATCTATCAAATGGTAAAGACAGGTGGCTATTACTTCCTGAGCCGCCCGCGTCGTTTCGGCAAGAGTTTGTTAATATCCACGCTTGAGGCTTATTTTTCTGGGAAAAAAGAACTTTTTGAGGGGCTGGCAATGGAAAAGCTGGAGAAGGATTGGATAAAATATCCCGTTATTCATCTGGATCTGAATGCAAAGAAATTCGATACGGTAGATGATCTTATTCGTCTTGTCGACCGTCAGTTGCTGGTATATGAGTCTCAGTATGGCTCATGTTCTAAAGATGAGACGATAGACGACCGTTTGGTTACCCTTATTCGTTTGGCGGCGGAGAAAACGGGACAGCGTGTTGTGATTCTCGTTGACGAGTATGATAAGCCCATGTTGCAGGCTATTGGAAGAGATGAGTTGCAAGAAGAGTATTGGAATACGTTGAAGGCTTTCTATGGTGTGTTGAAGTCAATGGACGGTTATATTAAGTTTGCTATGTTGACGGGTGTTACGAAATTTGGTAAAGTTAGTGTATTCAGTGACTTGAACAATCTTGACGATATATCTATGCGTCAGATATATGTGGACCTTTGCGGTATCAGCGAACAGGAGCTTCATGATAATCTTGAAAGTGAATTGCATGAATTGGCGGATGCCCAGGGAGTAACGTATGATGAAATATGCAAGAAACTGCGTGACTATTACGACGGTTATCATTTTACATATAACTCTATCGGCATTTACAATCCGTTTAGTTTGCTTAATGCATTCAAGTATCAGGAGTTTGGCAGTTACTGGTTTGAAACGGGTACGCCTACCTATTTGGTCGAATTATTGAAGAAGCATCATTATGATCTCCACCGCATGGCTCATGAAGAAACCACTGCCGAGGTTTTAAATAGCATAGACTCAACTTCCGATAATCCTATTCCTGTGATATATCAGAGTGGTTATCTTACTATAAAAGGATATGATGTAGAGTTTGGTAATTATCGTTTGGGTTTTCCGAATAATGAAGTGGAAGAAGGTTTTATTAAATTTCTACTTCCTTTTTACGCTAGTGTTAATACCGTGGAGGCTTCCTTTGAAATACAGAAATTCGTTCGTGAAATACGTTCCGGTGACTATGAATCTTTCTTCCGTCGCCTGCAAAGTTTCTTTGCTGATACTCCTTATGAATTGGTTCGTGACTTGGAATTGCATTATCAGAATGTTCTTTTCATTGTTTTCAAACTTGTGGGCTTTTATGTCAAAGCCGAATACCACACGAGTGAAGGACGTGTGGACCTTGTCTTGCAGACAGATAAATTCATTTATGTAATGGAATTTAAGTTGAACGGTACGGCAGAGGAGGCCTTACGTCAGATTAATGAGAAACATTATGCTTTGCCGTTCGAACGTGACGGGCGTGAGTTGTTTAAGATAGGAGTAAATTTTAGTGCAGAAACGCGGAATATTGAAAAGTGGCTGGTAGAATCCGAATAAAACTAAAGTGAGACAAAATGTAACTTGTTGTTAGTAAAGACGGTCTGTTTGAGCAGGCCGTCTTTTTTATGTCTGTCGCTGTAGATGTTCTTTTGTTGTTTCAAAACATCTTCGTTTTTTGTTTTGTTTGTTCGTATGAGGTATTCTTATTCAGGGAATACTTGTATCTTTATTGTCGAATTAATTAAAAACAATCGTGAGATGTCAAAAGTATTAGGATTTATGAAGCAAGTGGCCCGTGGGCTGCAAGTGGAGGGAAACTTTGGAACTGCTCATGTTTATCGCAGCAGTCTCAATGCCATTATTGCTTATCGTGGGAAAGATGATTTTGCCTTCAATGAGGTAACTTCAGAGTGGTTAAAAGGGTTCGAAGTCTATCTTCGTGGTCGTGGGTGTAGTTGGAATACGGTTTCTACCTATCTTCGTACCTTTCGTGCCGTTTACAATCGTGCCGTCGATCTTCATCGGGCACCATACGTTCCGCATCTGTTCCGTTCGGTGTATACGGGCACTCGTGCCGATCATAAACGTGCCCTATGCGACGACGATATGAAGAAAGTGTTTTGCAAATTGTCGCAGTCTTCGGGTGCATCTTCGAATATGCGCCGTGCACAGGAATATTTTATGCTGATGTTTTCGCTTCGCGGTATGCCGTTTGTCGATCTTGCTTATCTGCGCAAGAGTGATTTGCGTGATAATGTAATCACGTATCGTCGGCGTAAAACAGGCCGTCCCCTGTCGGTGACGTTGACTCCGGAAGCAATGATTCTGGTAAAGAAATACATGAATCGTGATTCTTCTTCTCCTTATCTCTTTCCATTTTTGGAAAGCCGAGAAGGAACGAAAGAGGCGTATCGTGAATATCAGTTGGCGTTGCGTAGCTTTAATCAACAACTAATGTTGTTGGGAGAGTTATTAGGATTGGGTGATAAATTAAGCTCATACACTGCCCGGCATACTTGGGCTACAACGGCTTATTATTGCGAAATTCATCCGGGTATTATCTCCGAAGCTATGGGGCATTCGTCCATTACGGTAACAGAGACATACCTCAAGCCTTTCCGAAGCAAGAAAATTGATGAAGCAAATAAACAGGTTCTTGATTTTGTAAGGCGCTCTGTGGTAGGGGCAAATGCTTAGAAAAGAGACTGTTACTCCGTAGGTAACGGAGATGAATATCGGTGCAAATATGAGCATATTTCTTAAAACAACCAAACGAAATCAAACATTTTTTCCAATAAACTACTCAAAAGCGGAACTAGGACAGATAAAACACGTGGATTCTTTGTATTAGGGCTTTGTTAACTTCTAAATATTGCAAAAGGTTTCCCTCCCCTCTGCCGCTTGTCAGAAGCAGGGGTAAAGAACTTTCATCACTTATCGTATCATTTTTCAGTATTGACTACTCCAGAAGAGTAGGAACAAAGGTTTCTCCGTTACCTACGGAGTAACGGGTTGTCTATTATTGAAACTTAGTGTTTAATAATATATTATTAATGTAATTTTTAAGTAGTTATGAAAAGAAAATTTGTAAAAGTGATGTTCTTCGGGGCGTTGGCACTTTCTACTGTCACCTATGTAGGTTGTAAAGACTACGATGATGATGTGAAAGGTCTGCAAGAGCAGATTGACAACATTAACCAGAAGGGGGCTGATGTGACAACAGAAGCAATGAATGCTGCTATTAGTAGTGCAATAGCTAAAGTGCAGGCAGATCTGGATAAGATTGCAAGCAAGGCAGACAAGTCAGCGTTAGATGCATTGCAGGCAGTTGTTACAAAATTGCAAGAAGCTGTAAATGGAAAAGCTGATGCTAGCACACTGGAGTCGTTGAAAGCGGAGTTGAATGAAGCTATTGCAACGGTAGATTCATCCATTCAGCCTAAGATTGATGCAGCCAAAACACAGTTGGAAGGTCAAATTGCGGCACTGGAAACTAAATTGGAAGAAGCTGACGAGGCGATAAAAGGCAGTATTGCAACTCAAATCGCTGATTTGAAAACAGAGCTTCAGGACTTAATGGATGCAAATGCCGCAGAATATGCGAAGTTGTATGCTACTAAAGTTGATTTGAACGCTCTAAGTGATAGGGTTGAAACTCTTGAAAAGATAAAGCATCTTACCACTGACGATGTATTGTCTTTTATACAGACAGATGCGGATGTGAAGAAGTATATCGATGATGAGTTTGTAGCTTTATTGCAACAAAATCTGGACAAACCGGAAAGCGCCCTTCGGGCATATCTTGAAGGTGTATTTACCACTGATATTATGACTCAGGTTGAGGCTAAGTGTGGTGAAATTGCTGATACCAAAATGGAGGCTCTCCGTCAGGAATGGACAACATATAAAGCTGAGCAAGGTGAAGATTATAAGGCTATTGTAGAACGTCTTGCTACTTTGGAAGGATATAATTTGTCTACAATGGAGGAACTTTATAATTCCTTGACAGATCCGAAGAATAATACGATTGACAAAGCTAATACATGTTTTGAAGCATTAGGCGATATTACAGATCTGGCGACAGAGTTTGGTAAGTATACCACTACTACAAAATTAGAGAAAAACTATGTGCAGATTGCGGATTTGAATACGAAGATTGGTGAGTATATAGGTAACAGCATTTCTGACCTTGATTCTAAAGTTGCAACTTTGGAAACAAAATTGAATGCTCTTCAATCCGGATTGACCTCTATGCTTAAGAGTCTTGTTTTTGCACCGCAGAAATATGATGCTAGTGGCGAATTGGTTAGAAGTGTATCGTTTGCATCGATCTATACTTCTACTGCTCAAACTGCGGAAGGACCTGTAGTAATTTCTGCTCCGACCAGTGTGAAAGTAAACTTCCGTGTGTCTCCGGCATCTGCCGTAGCTGATTTGATTGGCGAACATCCTAAGTATACAATTACTACGGACAAACACGTCATTACTAGCCGTGCTGCAACCAATGACGGTATCCTGACTGTAGCCAGCGTAGAACAAGCTAAAGATGAAGCAGATGTAGCTATCGAAGGTATGATTACTGTGACTCTGAATGCTGCAACGGCAGTGAAGAGCTATGCTCTTTCTCTTTCTGTAGTAGGAAATAATGAGGAGGGTAAGGATGTTACCAACTTTACTGAAATCAATTCGGATTATTTTGCAGTTATTGTATCAAAGAAGTATATTAATGCTGTTGATTATGCTGCAAAAACATACGGAAGTCCGGAACTTTTGGTAGATAAAGCCGGTAGCGCTATCAATTTCTATGACGCCGAGAAGAATTCAGAATATATCAAGGTGAAATTGTCTGATAATGAGAACGGAAGTTCTCCTGCTGCCGAGGCTGTTACATTAGCTTCTCTTGGTTTGTCTCCCGATCTCTTTGAGGTGACATTTGAAAAGACAGAGGTTCCTGCGGATGCGGATTACTTTGTTCTGAATCCTACTACTTATGCTCTTACAGTTAATCAAAGCAAATTACCTGCTTCTAGCAGATATAATAAGACTTGTACAGTTACACCGAAGATAAAAGTAACTACAACTGCAACTAACGAAGGCCAGCCTGTTAAGGTTGATTATACAGGAACTGTTGTTAATGCGAAGATTGTTGCAGAAGGTGTTAATTTGGAATATGCTGTGGCTGACCTATACTGGAAAGATGCTGTTCAGACAGCTAACCTTAAATCCGAAGAAATTGGTAAAATTCTTGCCAAGATTAACGAAGTTGCTGGAGCAAGTTATGAAAGCTTTAGTGCTGCTGTAAGCGGTGCTACTAAATCAACAGCTGCTGACGGAGGAGTAACAATTGATGCATCTGGTGATGATGTAGTAGTAACTATTCCTGCTAAAACAGTAGGTGATGAGGCTAAAGATTATACATTTAAACCTGCATTGACATTAACTTATGCTAATTCTGCAATAGTAAATATCACCGTTGATGTGAAAGTTTTGGCTCCGGTTGTTACAGATTTGAAACTGGGTGCTAATACAATAAACTGGGATGGTAAATCTGTTGTAGATTTGATGCCGTCTGCTGATGCTCAGGCAATGACTGCTCTGACAGTAAGCAGAAAATTGTCTGAAGTACTTTTGGCTACAGATATCGCAGCTCTCAAAAAGGCAGTGCAAACAGATAAGACAGTACAGTTGAAGATTACTAAGGGTGGTGATGAAAGCGAAACTAATTTGTACCCTGGTACTATTAACTTCGACGACTTTACTGTGAAAGCTGCTGCTGCAACTGATAAAGCAGTATCTTATACATTTAGTCTGTATTATACTCCTAAGGATCAAGATCCGGTTGTACTCAATGCTAATCTGCTGACAGTAAATTTGAAACCTTCTGTTAAGGTTGCTGGTACAATTACAGCTCCGGAAGAAGAAGCCCGTACAATTACCAAAACTAAATTGACTGATACGTATGACTTGTCTACAGACTTCACTTGGAAAGAATTTAGAGGTGTGACAATATGGCCGACATTTGCTGCTGCAAGCGGTGGTGCTACAACGGATCCTGCAACTGTAGACGGTGCATTGGCTATTTATAGCGGCTCAGTGAAATATATCGTTGCAGAGGAAAGCCGTGCTACTTTCGTGAATTGTTTCAATACAACCGGCTACACTGCTGAAACAGGTGAAATAGCTGCTGCTAATAAGACTATTCAGTTGAATGATGTTATCAGAGCACAAGAAGGTGCAATCGTTAATCCTATTACAGTGAAAATTAAAGTGATAGCTACTACAGCTTGGGGAGCACCGGAGAATGCTGAAACAGAATTGACTATTACATATCCGGAAGGTTCAACTAAATAATTAAATATTTAGAAACCAGGATATCGACAAACTTCATTGATATCTCTCGTCATTCGCTTATTCCCATTATGGACTTATCGGAGCGGGAGATATCTTTGAATTAATAATTCAAGTTTCGTAAGTGCTGCATTCCGCATGGATTGTACTGCATGGATTATACTGCTGAGAAATATTCCGCTGAGAATTATACCGCAGGGAATTATACCGCAGGCTTCCCCTCCTTTTGGGAAGGAGGGGTGCCCAAAGGGCGGGGTGGTAGGTAGAGATAAGGTATATTCCTTATTTCTTTTAAAAAGGTAAACTCATTATTTTTCCTACCACCTCCCCCTACGGGGACTCCTCCTTCCCGAAGGAGGAGAAGCTATGCAGGATACTTGCGAAACTTGAATCAACAAGATAAACCCTTCTTCACCCTCGTGGTGAAGAAAACTCCGAGAAGCACCAGTACGAAGTCATTCGCTTGTGAAAGTCAATTCTTCCATGCTGTGTTTCTTAAGAAAAGGGATGTCTTCCTAATAATTTCCCACTGGCATCCCTTTTATTTACTCTTAATGCATTTCCCTTATTGTGCCGGCCGTAATGCCGGTCATAATTTCCCCTATGAAAAGGGAGATGTCTTGAGGATATAGAAAGCCCGGGCTTGCGAAAGTCCGGGCTTTTCAATACTTACTCTTCGCTCCAACACTTTTCGGCGTCGAAGCAAGGACAAGCCTTGATCCATTCCTCCGGTTCAATCTCACCGTTGCCGTTGAGGTCGGGACTCAGGTCACGATGTCCGCAGACACGACATCCGGGATAATCCCTCAATAACGTCAGGATAAGCACACGCAAAGAATGTTTCTGCCACGGTGTCCGGGTGTCTTTGGGATGTCCCTCGCTGTCCAGACCGCCCTCATAGCAGATACCGATACTTTCACTGTTGAAGCCACGGGCGTGCGCACCGATGCGTTCGAGAGGACGGGTCGATTTGATGTCCCCATTCTTGCGAATATAAAAATGATACCCCACACCGTTGAAACCACGACGACGGTGGCAAACGTCCAGGTCGTGCTCGGTGAAACTCTTGTCCTCACGAGTGGCGGAACAGTGGACAACGATCAGACTGATAGCTCTCATGCGTTGCCGTTATTTCGTTGGATACACTCTTTATTGACGCATTGCAGGGCAATAGCTTCCGACAACTTACCTTTCAGCGAAAAGATTTCGGAATGCATCTCCTTCACACGGTCGCTCAGGTTGAAATAATCCTTCAATACCTTCTCAAGCTGCTGCATGAGGAAATTGTACTGCTCTTTCACTAATTCGCTGAATTCTTTGACTTCCTGCATCATCTGTTGACGCTTCTTGCGACCTCCGAAAAAAGGAAGGACGGTCATGATAATATCAATGATTTTGTCTAACATCTTATTTAATTAAAAATTGAATATTGAAAGTTGAAGATTGAAAACAGAAACCGCATGGCGTGGAACCGTAGAAGTCGGCTCCTGAAGCCATGCGGGACTGTTTTTCGGGTTTTATACTGACGGGTCCGGTGTCACTCCGCCTCCGCCCGGTTTCTCCTCACCCGAACCTCCGGAGCCGCTACCCGAACCACCCTCGTCCGGATCGCTGCCGTCGCCTTTACCACCCAATGCGAACACCACATTATTATCGCTCTGCGTACTCGTGTGGCTCGAATTGATTAACTTCAGCGCCTTATCGGCAACGAAACGGACATTGACACGGCGGATACTACGTACCGTGCAATCCTTCTTCACCTCCGTACCGTCACTGGTCAAGGTGATATGAAACGTTCCCAACCCGTCGATTTTCACTTTATCGCCCTGAGTAAGCGACAACCGCAACTGCTCCACAAATGCTTCAATGGTATGCTTCACATCCCCTGCCGTAAGCGACGACTTGCTTTCAATGGCGGCAGCCATTGTATCGACATCCATGACTCTTACATTGCCGGCTTTCTGGCGAATGTAATACAACATCGGAGCATCCTCCTGATTCACATACTTCCTACGCTGATAGCGTTCTACTAATACATCCATAAAATTAAAAAGTTAAGGTTTAGATAAATAATTCTATAATCTCTTTCTGATACTACAAATATACAAAATCCAAGAGGCGAAGTCAAGTAATCAACCGTTTATTTTCTCTATATTTATAAAATAATTTGGCAGATATAATAGTTGATAATACTATTATTTACTGTTATATTATTTATATAAATAACCAAAACTATTTGGCGTATTTATTCAAATATTCCATTGGAGGAACATAGTCATAAAATTTTGTAATAGACTGATTATGTCCGAAATACACATTTCCCGTCTCCCCGTTACGTTGCTTGGCAACGATAGCCACACCCAGTCCCTCTGTCGGGTAACCGCTTTCGCGGTCGGTCGGAATATGCAGCATAGCCGGTCGGTAAAGGAGTATAACGATGTCCGCATCCTGTTCGATTGCTCCGCTTTCGCGCAGGTGTGCCAGTTCCGGACGACCTCCGGGACGGTTCTCCGATTCACGGTTCAACTGGCTCAGCAGTACGACGGGGATATGCAACTCCTTTGCCAGCAACTTCGCTTTGCGGGTGGCTTGTGCCACCTCCTGTTCCCGGTTCCGGTTGACCTGCTTGGTGCTCATGTCGCAAAGTTGCAGGTAGTCGATGATAATCATGTCACACTGCTTGCGGCTTTTCAGCAGCCGTGCGCTCGAACGGATGTGATCCATGCTGACGGAAGAACTGTCGTCCACGTAGATAGGCAGTTGTGCCAGTCCCGAGGCGGTGGTGCGTGCTTCCGCTACCTCTTGGGGATTGGGAATCCCGTTGCGCCACCGGTACGGGTTGATGTTGCAGGCGGCCATTAGCCAACGGTCCCCAAGGCGTTCGCCCTGCATTTCGAGACTGTACACGGCTACTGCGTTCCCCGCCAGAGCCGCATGGCGTGCCAGGTGGAGGGCGAAGGCCGTTTTGCCTACCGAGGGACGGGCGGCGATAATGATGAGGTCATTGTCCTGTAAGCCACCTGTTTTCTTGTCCAGTTCCGTCAGACCGGTGGGAATGCCGGTGACACCGTTCACGCTCTTGGCGATGCGCCTTTCGGCTTCTTCCATTGTGTCCGCCATAAGGGTTTCCATGTCGCGGATGTGGGCGTTGTGGCCGGATTCACCTTCGAGACGGTCGAGGAGGTTGTGGGCGTCTATGAGAGTGTCGTCGATGTCGATCGTCTCGTCCATGGCACAGATGAGCAGCTTGTTGAAGCCGACAACCATTTCGCGTGCCAGGTATTTCTGGTGAATGATTTGCGCGTGATATTCGATATGTGCGGAGGAGGCGACTTTGCTGCTCAGTTGCACAATGGCATACGGTCCGCCTATCGCATCCAGATTTCCGCGACGGGCGAGTTCTTCCTTGACGGTCAGTATGTCGATCTTCTTGCCGGCATGATACATCGCCATGAGGGCGGCGAAGATCAGTTGGTGGTGGTCGTCGTAGAACATTTCCGGGCGTAACTTGTCCGCTATGAGCGGCAACGCTTCCTGCTCTATCAGGCAGGCGCCTATGACGGCTTCTTCGAGTTCGGGTGCATGTGGTTGCATATTCTTTGTCTTTTTAGTCCATATATTCGTTCAGAAAAGCCTTGTCTTTCAGGTAAGTGGAAGCGTGGGCGATGAAGCGGGTGTCGTTGGTGTGGTAGTAGACGTCCTCGATGCGGTCTATTGCCAGTTGTTGTTCCTCGCGGGTGAGCTTGTTCCATTCGCGGCGGCCGCGGGCGACGTTGACTTTCGGCTTTCGCATCACGGTGTGGTATTTGTCCCAGAAAAGGTCGAAGTCTGTGGAGATTTCTTCCTTTCGGGCGTCTTTGGCTTCCGAAGGGATACGTCCGGTCCAAAGATCAAAGTTGGTGATACGGATATGGAGTATCTTTTCCTGATGAGGGATGAGGTCTATAATGCCTCCTTTGGCCAGTCGTTGAAAGAAACGGGTGGTTTTGGGGCGTGTCCAGCCGAAAATATTGCTCCAGTGGTGATAGCTGATAAGGGAGTCACCGCGTTTGCATAGAATGATTGTCCCGTTGATGTCGTATGGCACGTCGGAATAATTGGTGTGCGCCAGGATTTGGAGAAATGCTTCTGTCTCTCCGGCAGCGCCGTCGGTTGCTTGTCTGTTTAGTAATGCCCGGGGGATAGTGATGTAACCTTGTTTGAGAGATGATGTAGTTAATTGTTTCATGAATTGAAATGGTTTATTGTTTTACACTCGTTGTTGAATGCGGTGTAAATATAAGGCGATATTTCCCGTCGGCAAAATAGCGTTGGACGCTGTTGGCGGATATGGACGGCGGTGTAGTATTTGGACGGAAAGAGCCGGTAATAAATTGTCGGTGTTGATAGGGAAGGAGAGAAAAACGAGGACTCTGCCCGGTTAAGGCAGAACCTTCGTTTCAGTGAAACAGAGCCTTCATTTCGGTGAAACAGAGGCTCTGTTTAGGGGAAATAGAGCCTTTGTTTTGGGAAAATAGAGGCTCTGTTTTCGGGGCTGTGACCGTGCCACCAACCGTGCCGCCCTCTTTGTGATGATAACCGTTTGTATATGAGGGTTTTGCACGGGTGCTGAAAAACGGGGCGTGCCACGAACCGTGCATATATAAATAAAAATATATATTATTCTATATTATATAGTTCGCTCAACTCATTTTTTCCGTGTTTTGCCTACTTCTGGTTTTCCGGTGTTTCGTCATGACCGCGCAGCTTAATCTCGGGAGGTCCCCAGGTGGTGAAAAGTATGCACTGTTGTTTGGGGCTGAGGCGTGCGGTCTTGTGGGTGTAGTGCGTAGGCTTTAAGTCCGCGAGCAATTGCGCGTCGTTCTCTATGTCATGGCGCATTCTTTTGATTGCAGCGTCAGTGCTGGTGTACTCCGGAAAGTATTCTACTGCTGCTATGGAGAAAGATTTGAAACCTTTAATACTCCATTCGTCCTCATCGTCAATCTCTTTGACTTTTTTCATATTTGTAAAAATTAATATTTAATTAGTTGGTGTGATTCTCTTTGAATCCCTGCAAAGGTAGTTAAAAAATAATTGTTGTGATAAAATTATAAATATATTTTGCTTTGTATAATATATAATGTAATAATTTATGTATTTATTATTTTTCTTTTTGAAGCATAGCTTCCCGCCTCTTAATTTTTGACTTATTTTGTACTTATATATTTGCTAAATTTTTTTTTCTGCCGGTTTCTCAAATTAAATTGTATATTTGCGAAAGAATCGGAGAAGTAATCAGAAGAACCGAAAAAAGGGGGTCATGAACGAAAATGTCTTAGCTAAATTGAAGATACTGGCGGAGTCTGCCAAGTATGATGTTTCCTGTTCTTCCAGTGGCACAGTGCGTTCCAATAAACCGGGAATGCTGGGCAACACGGTGGGAGGCTGGGGGATATGCCACAGTTTTGCCGAGGACGGGCGATGCATCTCATTGCTGAAAATCATGCTTACCAATTATTGTATCTACGATTGTGCCTACTGCGTGAACCGCCGCAGTAACGACCTCCCGCGCGCCACGTTTTCCGTCTCGGAACTGGTAGAGCTGACTATGGAGTTTTATCGTCGCAATTATATCGAAGGCCTGTTCCTCAGTTCCGGCGTTGTCCGCAATCCGGACTATACCATGGAACGGCTCGTGCGTGTCGCCAAAGACTTGCGCCTGGTGCACCGCTTCAACGGGTATATCCACCTGAAAAGCATTCCCGGTGCCAGTCGCGAACTGGTAAACGAAGCCGGACTTTACGCCGACCGTCTCAGCGTCAACGTAGAAATCCCCAAAGAAGAAAACCTGAAACTGCTTGCACCGGAGAAGGATCATAAAAGCGTTTTCGCCCCGATGAAATACATCCAGCAGGGAGTATTGGAAAGTAAGGAGGAACGGCAGAAGTTCCGCCATGCTCCGCGCTTTGCGCCTGCGGGACAGAGCACGCAGATGATCGTAGGAGCGACCTCCGAATCGGATAAGGATATTCTTTTCCTCTCGTCGGCACTCTACGGGCGCCCGACGATGAAGCGTGTCTACTATTCCGGATACGTCTCCGTAAATACGTATGACAAGCGTCTTCCGGCATTGAAGCAGCCGCCTCTCGTGCGTGAAAACCGTCTCTACCAGGCGGACTGGCTGCTGCGTTTCTATCAGTTTAAAGTAGATGAGATAGTGGATGATGCGTATCCCGATCTCGACCTCGAAATAGATCCGAAACTCTCGTGGGCGTTGCGTCATCCGGAGCAGTTCCCGGTCGATATCAACAAGGCGGATTACGAAATGCTCCTCCGTGTGCCCGGCATCGGTGTGAAATCGGCGAAGCTGATTGTCGCTTCCCGCCGTTTCTCGCGACTGGGATTTTATGAATTGAAGAAGATCGGAGTGGTGATGAAGAAGGCACAGTATTTCATTACGTGCAAGGAACTGCCTCTCCAAATGGCGACCGTGAACGAGCTTTCGCCGCAACGGGTACGCAGTCTGTTGCTGCCGAAGCCGAAAAAGAAGGTGGATGAACGGCAACTGTTACTTGATTTTGGCGAATGAATTGAACTTTGCGAATGAATGTCTACCTCTACGATAAAACCTTCGACGGTCTGCTGACGGCTGTTTTCGACGCTTACTTCCGCAAGACCTTTCCCGATGCGCTGCTGTCGGAAGGAGACGCTTTGCCGTTATTCTGTGACGATCTGCACACCGTAGTCACTGACGAGGAGAAGGCGGCGCGTGTGTGGCGGGGATTGCAGAAGAAGGTTTCGTCTTCCGCGCTTGGCTGTCTCACGCAGAGTTGGCTGTCGGAGCTTCCGGAGGTCGGTATTCTTATTTTCCGTTATATCCGCAAGGCGATTGATGCGCCGCGCTCTATCGAAACGAATTTTGCCGATCCGGACGTCCTCCGGCTTGCACAGATTTGGAAGAAGGTGGACGGTGAGCGTGTGCATATAATGCAGTTTGTCCGTTTTCAGAAGGCGGCGGACGGCACGTTTTTCGCGGCTTTCGAACCGCAGTATAATGCTCTGCCGCTTACGGTGCAGCATTTCAAAGACCGCTTTGCCAATCAGAAGTGGATTATTTATGATATGAAACGCCGCTACGGTTTTTATTATGATTTGCAGGAGGTGACGCTGATTTCCTTCGATGACGACAGCCGCGAAGCTCACCTGATAACGGGAATGCTGGACGAGAGCCTTATGGATAAGGATGAAAAACTTTTCCAGCAACTTTGGAAAACGTACTTCAAGGCTATCTGCATCAAGGAACGTATGAATCCGAGAAAGCACAAGCAGGATATGCCTGTCCGGTACTGGAAGTATTTGACGGAGAAACAAAAAGTTGTACCTTTGCAGATCAAAACGGATTTTTAACCCTGTGAGTAAGAGAAGGATGAAGAAAAGGATATTTTACATTATCAGCTTTCTGGTAATATTTTGTATAGAGGTATTGATAGCTTTGTACGTATGTGATAATTTTGTCCGTCCTTACATTGGAGATGTACTGGTGGTTGTGCTTGTGTATAGTTTTGTCCGTATATTTCTGCCAACGGGGATTCCGAGAATGCCGTTCTATGTATTTCTTTTTGCCTGCTTTATAGAAGTGATGCAATACTTTCAGTTGGTGGAAACTTTAGGGATTACGAACCGGGCGGCAAAAATTATTCTCGGATCTACGTTCGATTGGAAAGACATTGCCTGCTATGCGGTGGGTTGCGTTCTGATTTTCTTGTTCGAGCGTATTTGTCAAAAGAGTTTATAATAACAGGTCTTTTATAAAGAAATAAGAGACTGTTTAACAAGTCGGTAGTATCTTCCATTCCCCTCCTTCGGAGAAGGAGGGGTGGCTGAAAGCCGGGGTGGTAGGTGGATACACAATGCTGATAATAATGGACTTACGCATTCACCTACCACCTCCCCCTACGGGTACTCCTCCTTCCTGAAGGAGGAGAGTTTTAGATACTGTCGACTTGTTAGTCAGCCTCTTATATTTGTTTTATTTTCTACTTGCTTTCAATATTCAACACACCCTTCGCCAATCCTTTTCCGGTAGCTTCCAGTGTGATCTTTCCCGGCTTGTCCGAAGAAGAAACGATTGCGGTCATCATTCCGCTGAATACCTTCATCTTCGGGGTCTGGAACGATTCGAGTGAAGCCGGGTTTCCGTTGGCTCCTGCGCGGTAAGTTCCTGCGCCTTTCACTTTGAAGCTGATAGTGTTATCCGCCAGCGGACAGAGATTACCGTCCTTGTCTACTACTCTGACGGTGACGAATGACAAGTCTTTTCCGTCGGCTTTGATTTGCGAGCGGTCCGCTATCAGTTCGATATGATGCGGTTTTCCTGCGGTATGCATTTCCTTTTCGGCAACGGGCTTGCCGTCTTTGTCGTAAGCGACCACTTTGACAGTCCCCGGTTCATATTTCGTATTCATCCACATCAGGCGGTAACGTTGCTGACGTTTGAGATTTGCTGTTGAAACAGAGTCGGCACTGTTGTCAATCGTTACGGAGAGGTCCTTGGTACGTTTGCCCTGGCTCTTACCGTTGATAAACAGCTCGGCAGACGGGTAGTTCGTGTAGACAAATACCGGGACTACTTCGCCTTCGTGTCCTTCCCAGTTCCAGTGCGGGAGGATGTGGAGAGTTTCCACGTCCTTGTTCCAGTGACTGCGGTAGAGGTAATAGCGGTCTTTGGGCAGTCCGGCAAGGTCGATGATACCGAACAGGGACGAGTGGCTGGGCCAGTCGGTGTAGTACGGTGTCGGTTCACCCAGATAATCGAAGCCGGTCCATACAAATTCCCCGATGCAGTAGGGGAGGTCTTCGTGCTGGATAAAGTCGTCTTCGGGCAGGTTAGACCAACCGCAATGCTCTACGTCGTATGACGAAGCCTGATGATCGGGATACTTCTGCATCGAACGTCGGGCGACAGGCAACTTGTACACGCCGCGTGAACTGACTGTGGAAGCTGTCTCACTCCCCAGGATAATCTGTTGCGGGAGCTTCTTGTAATTCGTCCGGTACTTGTGCGGACGGTAATTGAATCCGGCTACATCCATTACGGCAGCCATATTATTATTCACCACTGCGTCCGGAGCATCCATGCCTTGAGTGACGGGGCGGGTGGGATCTTCGCGGTGACAGATGTCTTGCAGGAAGCGGGACAACTTCGGTCCGCGGTCACCGTTCCACTGGTCGGGAACCTCGTTGCCGATGCACCACATCACGACACTGGGATTGTTGCGGAACTGGTGAATCAGGTTCACCAAGTCTTTTTCCGCCCATTCGTCAAATATCTTATGATAACCGTTCTGCAATTTGGCTGCTTTCCATTCGTCGAACGATTCGGACATAATCATCATACCCATTTCGTCGCACGCACGGATCAGTTCGGGAGCCGGCATATTGTGGGAAGTGCGGATAGCGTTACAACCCATATCTTTCAGGATGCGTATCTGGCGGCGGATCCCTGCTTCGTTGGCAATGCCGCCCAACGGGCCGAGGTCGTGATGATTGCACACCCCTTTAAATGTGGTACGTTCACCGTTCAGATAGAATCCCTTGTTCGGGATGATTTCGATAGAACGGATACCGAAAGGCGTGGTATATTCGTCTTTCAGCGTATTGCCTTCATACACTTTGGACACTGCAGAATAGAGCGCCGGAGAATCGGGCGACCAGAGTGCAGGGTTGTCTACCACGAAATGTTGGTTGAATATTTTTTCGTCGTATTTCGTACCCTGTTGTTCGTCGGAAGCTACCACTTTGCCGTCGGGAGCTTTCAGTTCGGTCACGATGCGATAGTCGGTGAACGCCTTGCCCGAAGGGATGTCGAGACGTGTTTTCAGGTTGACTCTGGCGAAATCCTTCTTTACGACAGGCGTGGTGAGCTGCGTCCCCCATGTCGGGATATGGGCGTCTTCGTTAATCACCAGATGAACGTTGCGGTATAGGCCTGCGCCCGGATACCAGCGTGAAGATTCGGTTTCGTTTTCCAGACGGACGGCCAAGGTGTTCTGTTCGCCCGCTTTTAAATAAGGAGTGGCGTCGATGTGGAACGAATTGTAGCCGTAAGGCCAGAAGCCGGCTTCCTGTCCGTTGATGTAGACACGGGCGTGGCTCATGGCGCCGTCGAAGATGAGGGTTGCTTTCTTGCCGGAAGAAAATGCCGGGGCTTCAAAGTTCAGGCGATACCAGCCTACACCGACAAAGGGAAGTCCGCCCGTGCGTCCTGCGTGTTCCAGTGCTTCCTTCTGCCCGTCCTGGGTGATAGCGACTTTCTGTTTGTCATTTTCGATACTGAAAGGACCGTAGATAGCCCAGTCGTGCGGGACGGTGACGGATTGCCATTTGGTGTCGTCGTACGTCTGCTGACTGAAGTCCTTGCTGTCTTCTCGTGTAAACTTCCAGCCTTTTTCAAAGGTCTGTTCCGTACGCACTTGCGCGAAGGTTAATGTCGGTAGAGCTACTAATAGAGCTGCTGCGATTTTAAGATGTTTATTCATAAATATAGGGGGTAAAGATTGTTTTTCATTTCTGTTTTGAGCTATGTGTTGTCTTTGGCTTCGTCTTCGGGTTTTACTTGCATTTCGTCTTTCGGATTCAGACTGCTGCCGCAGTATTTGCAAAACCCGGCATTGTCCTCGTGTCCGGAGCGGTGGCAGTGGGGGCATTCCTTGTCCCTTCTGCGTTTATAGTCTTTCATCATGGAGGCCGAAACGATTCCTGTCGGTACGGCGATGATCGTATAGCCGATAAGCATCACGCAGGCGGAAAGGAACTTTCCGAATCCGGTGACCGGGGTGATGTCGCCATAGCCTACGGTGGTCATGGTGACGATTGCCCAGTAGATACTGTTCGGGATGTTGTTGAACTGGGAATCGGGCTGCGTGCCCTCTATCATGTACATCAACGTTCCGATCGAAGTCACCAGAATGACGACGAACAGGAAAAAGACGGCTATCTTCTTGCTGCTTTCGCGCAGGGCGGTGAGTAGCCGTTCGCCTTCGTTCAGGAAGTTGAACAGCTTGAATACGCGGAATACGCGTATTAGACGGAAAGCGCGGATGATGAGCAGGTAACGTGCGCCGGGGAAAAGCAGGCCGATATAGAGCGGGAGGGTAGCCAGCAGGTCTACAATGCCGAAGAAACTGAATATGTATTTCCGTGGGCGGGGCGAACAGTAAATGCGTGTCAGGTATTCGAAAGTGAAGAAAGCGGTGAAAAGATATTCCATAATGACGAACGGAGTCGTCAGGTAGGAGGGGATGCTTTTCAGGCTTTCGATGATAACGAGCAATACACTGACCAGGATACAACCGATAAGAACCACGTCGAACAACTTCCCCGCAGGGGTGTCCGATTCGAAGATGATGACGTATAGTTTTCGTTTCAACTTCTCGTCATGCAGGAAATCGCGGATTCTTTCTTTCAGTTTCATATATGTATAATGGTAAATAATAAATTAAGGAACTCACTTCTAGAAGTCGGTGCTATCCTGATTCTCCTCCTTCGGGAAGGAGGAGTCCCCGTAGGGGGAGGTGGTAGGTGAATGCGCAAGTCAGTTATTATCAGCATTGTGTATCCACCTACCACCCCGGCTTTCAGCCACCCCTCCTTCCCCGAAGGAGGGGAATTGGAGATACTCTCGCCTTTTGGGGGATGCCTTCGCTTTTTGGGGAGATGTCCTCTCCTTTGTTGAAGTCCCCTTCTCCTTTTATAATATCCTTAATTAGTTTCTTTATCATTCCGTATATTAATTTATATCATTAATCAATCACCCAATGCTTATTGTAAGCAACAGTCTTTTTGGGATCATAATGCATTCCCTCTTGTGTGGGGATATGGAGGACATAGCTCTTTCCGCTTCTGTTCTTTAGAGACGTTTCGCGCAGCCAGGGATTCGCATCCCGGAGTTGCGCGTAGGTGATACCTTGTTTTTTGGCATACTCGCTCAAGTCGTTGATAGGTGTAGATACGGTCACCTCTTTATAAGGAATAGGCGGGTAGAGATGTTCTCTTTTCAGCAAGAACCCGTAACGTTGGGGATTGCTGAAAATCTCTTTAGCTGCCAGCAACCGGAACATGTAGCGGGAAGTTTCTTCTACCAGCCACAAGTCCATGGCATGGTTTGCCAACTGTTTTTCGAGTTGGGAGGAGATGCGCGCCTGTCCTGCGTTGTAAGCGGCGGAGACTGCTATCCAGTCGCCATATTTGGCATATGCCTGTTTGAAATATTTGCAGGCAGCTACGGTAGCTTTCTCGATATGATAGCGTTCGTCCACATTCTCGTTCACTTCCAGTCCGAACTCGCGTCCCGTGGTGGGCATAAACTGCCATAGTCCGGCTGCACCTGCCGGAGAGCGGGCGATACTGTTCAGGTTACTTTCGATCACCATTAGATATTTGAAATCATCGGGGATACCGTTTGCTTTCAGTATCGGTTCGATGATAGGGAAGTATCGGTTGGCACGCTTAATCAGAAGCATGGTGGTGGAGTGCATATAAGTGAAAGCCAATATCTCGCGGTCCATTCGTTCGCGGCGGTCGTAGCGGCGGAGGTCAATCGTTTCACCGTCAAAGGTAACCTGGGCGGGTACGGTGGGCGAAGTGACGCAATAGGGCACTTCCGACTTGGCGGAATGTTGTTCGTTGACTTGGCTGCTGCCTATCAATGTAGGAATGGTGGCACCAATACAAAACACTAAGATAAGTGTAAGGATATAATTGATTTTAATCTGTTTCTTCATTTCAATTCATCATTTAATTAATAAGTAAACCTTGAGCCTGACGCGATCACGCCGCAAGGAGGAAACCTTATTCCGGCGCTACGCCGGCGGCAGTGGTTGGCAGCCTCTGCAATAGTAGATGCTGCCGCCCAGATAATTCTCTTTCACAATGGTTTCTCCGCAACGGGGGCAAGCCATGCCTGCGGTATCTTTTGAGAGACAGGCAACGTATTTGCCGTTCGCTCCGAACAAGTCGCTTTCCGTGCTTCGCCCGCCTAGGTGGTAGATGTCATTCATCGTCTCTTTTATCTGATAGAACAAATTTTCGCGCTCTTTGTCTGTCAGTCCGCTTATTTTTTTCTTCGGGTGGATATGTGTATGGTAAAGGATATCCTGCAAAACACCGTTGCCGAGTCCGGGAATCGTCTGTTCGGTGGCAAGGAAAGCTTTGGCGGATTTCTTCTGTGCGCTGTCGGCATTGATAAGTCCGAGGAAATATTCCGGGCTGAAACCGTCGGACATGACCTGTGGCTTGCTTCTCGCTGTCAGGTAATAATTGGAGAGCACTCCGTCGGCAGCGTCCTTGTCATAACACATCAGTCCGCCGTACATTCTCACGGAGGCAACGAGGCAACTTTCGTCCTCGAAGGCGATGAGCAGTTGATGTTTGGCGGGTAACTTGGAACCCGGAGCCAGATAGCGCAGGTTCACGCCGTCCGTCAAGATGAGAACCTTGTCTCCTATGGTGATCTCCACCATGCCGCCCTGTGACTGTGCGTGGTCTATCGTCTTGCCGGACAGCTGTTCAGCATACTCCTCGGAACTGCCTGTGAACCAGGCAAACTTGTGAGGACTGAACTGCGTGTACACGTCCGTTATCTTTTTTCCTCTAACCGTTTCGTTCAGTTGCCGGCAGAGAATGCGGGCTTCGGGGGCTTCTATCATCTCGTTTTTCCTTTCAATGTTTACGTCTTCCTTGCAAAGATAACTTCATTTTGTTTTTTTCAAAGAACTTTTCCTGCATTTTATACGTTTTTCTAGTAGAGTTAAAAACATACAATAGAATCAAGATGAATATAGCAATGACCGGAGCTACCGGATATATAGGTAAACATCTTTCCAGCTATCTGACTGAAAAGGGCGGACATCGGGTGATTCCTCTGGGAAGGTCGATGTTTCGCGAAGGTATGTCCGGACTGTTGATTCAAACGCTGGCGCATTGCGATGTAGTCATTAATCTGGCAGGCGCACCTATCAACAAGCGTTGGACACCGGAATATAAACAGGAGCTTTTCAATAGCCGTATCGTCGTCACCCACCGCATCGTCCGTGCGCTGAATGCCGTCAAGACGAAACCGAAGCTGATGATTTCGGCTTCCGCCGTAGGTTATTACCCTCCCGAAGTGGAGGCGGACGAATACACCCGTACCCGTGGGGAAGGCTTCCTGTCTGACCTTTGCTATGCGTGGGAGAAAGAGGCGAAACGCTGTCCCGAACCTACACGGCTCGTCATTACCCGCTTTGGTGTCGTGCTCTCTCCCGACGGGGGAGCGATGCAGCAGATGTTACGCCCGTTGCAGGCTACGAAGGTGGCTACCGCTATCGGTCCCGGCACCCAGTCCTTCCCGTGGATAGCACTGCACGATCTTTGCCGTGCCATGGAGTTTTTTATCGGGCATGAGGAGACGCAAGGTGTGTTCAATCTGGTTGCCCCGCAACAGATCTCGCATTACGATTTTACTCACGAAATGGGTAAAGCCTATCAGGCATGGACGACGATTGTTGCTCCGCAACGTGCTTTCCGTATCTTCTATGGCGAGGCGGCTTCGTTTCTCACAGCCGGTCAGAAAGTCCGTCCCACACGTCTGCTGGAAGCCGGTTTCCGCTTTTCCGTCCCCAACGTGGAACGTCTTTTCAAAGGAACCGACCATACCACCGTCAAGACACTTGACCTGAAGCGATACATGGGACTTTGGTACGAGATTGCCCGTTACGAAAACCGTTTCGAGCATGGACTTGTCGATGTGACCGCCACTTACACGCTCCGTCCCGACGGCCTGATTCGTGTAGAGAACCGGGGATGCAAACGTAATTCCCCTTATGATATTTGCAAGACCGCCAACGGGCACGCCAAGATTCCCGACCCCGCGCAGCCGGGCAAACTGAAAGTCTCTTTCTTCCTCAACTTCTACTCGGACTATTACGTGCTCGAACTGGATGAGGAGAATTACAACTACGCCCTCGTAGGCAGTAGCACCGACAAATATCTCTGGATACTGAGCCGGACTCCGCAACTGCCGGAGGATATAAAGAAAAAACTCGTCACCGCCGCCGAACGCCGCGGATACGATACCAACCGGTTGCAATGGATTGAGCAATTCTAAAGGCTACCAGCCTGACTGCGACACGCCGTGCAACCGGAAAACAGGATTATGGATTACAAAAACAAGATTATGGAGTACGAAATTATTCATCAGCCCGAACAGAATTTGTTCAAGACAGAAGTGGACGGCCGCACCGCCTTTGTACAATATCGCCTTTTAGGTGATTCGCTCGATATTATCCACACGATTGTACCCCGTCCCATAGAGGGGCGCGGAATAGCCGCCACATTGGTGAAAGCTGCCTATGACTATGCACTGGCCAACGGTATGAAGCCGAAAGCTACCTGCTCGTATGCGGTAAGGTGGTTGGAGCGCCACCCGGAACTGGATAAAGGATAAAAGGATATGAATATGATGTGCGTTCCGAGTGGCAACTATATAGAGAACTGGTTGTGATGTTGTTACAACTTGAATGAGAACAGTTCAAGTAGTTCTTCTTTTTTCAAAGGCTTTGTCAGAAATGCATTGCAACCTGCTTCCATGGCGCTTACCCTGTCAGCGTCGAAGGCATTGGCGGTAAGTGCGATAATGGGGATGATAGGATTCAGCTCCCTGATTTTCCGTGTTGCTTCCAAACCTCCCATAATCGGCATTTTCATATCCATAAGGACGATGTCGAACTCTTCATCGCGTACTTTTTCCACCGCTTCCACTCCGTTCACTACACGGGTGATCTGGTATTCCTTGAGGATATGTTTCACTAACGAGTAATTGCTGTCGTTATCTTCGGCAATCAGTATTTGCAGGTCTTTTCCGTTTATACCTTTTAAAGATATGGAGTGGTTCAAAGAAACTGTCTCTTGTGCCTGTGCTGGTTGTGGCGTTGCTTTCGGAACGATGTTTTCCTGCATACTTACATCACATGGAATCCATGCCCAGAAAGTGGAACCGACACCGGGCGTGGAAGTAAATCCTATTTCTCCTCCTGCGCCTTCGATAATTGCCCGCGAAATGGCTAATCCGAGTCCTGTTCCCTGTGCAAATTCATTGAGTTTCTGGAATCGTCCGAACACCCTGTTCTGCACCTCATACGGAATGCCGACACCCGAATCTTCGACATAGACCTTGATTCCTCCGTTTTCGAGACTGTATCCCATTTTGATATGTCCGCTATGCGTACATTTCACAGCATTGGTGAGGAAATTCATCCAGACCTGTTTGAGGCGGTTCCTGTCCAGGAATATCCAGCAATCCGGACCGGAATTGCCGAGGATGAACTCTACCTCCGGATTAGTGATCTTCGGTTGGATCATTGTATAAAGCTCACCGGATACTTTTGCCAGATTGAACTTTTCCCTCTTGCGTTCGAGGATGCCCGACTCGATTTTGGAAAGGTCGAGAATATCATTAATCAACCGTAACAGCAGGTCGTTGTTCGATTCGATAATCTCCATGTATTCCGCCTTTTCTTCGGGGTCGTCACAATTTACCATGAGGCCGGAAAAACCGACAATGGCATTCAACGGGGTACGTATCTCATGGCTCATATTGGCCAGGAAGGCTGATTTGAGGCGGTCGGAAAGTTCGGCTTTGTCTTTCAATATCTTTAGCTCTTGTGCCATTTTCTCCCACTTCGTATTGTTGAAGCCGATGCCTGTGTAACGGATTATTTTTCCTCTTTTGTCTCTTTCCACTTGAATGCCGGTGATGATTAAGGTCTGCCATTCCTTATTCCATTTCGTTTTGGAACGGTACTGGAAATTGAATTCTTGCTCTTTTCCTTCTATCATTCCCTCGAAATATTTGCGTACAAGTTCCCGGTCGTCCGGGTGGGCAGCGCTCAAATATTGGTCGACATCAATCGGAGTTTCAGGGTGATAGTCGTTGACGGGATCATTGAATGCGGTGAACTTCCGGCCTGTCACATCGAAATCCCAGTAAGACATACCGACGGTCTTGAACGTAAGCTCCATTTTATAATTTCTCTCTTTAAGCTCCTCGTTCAGGCGGTGGAGCTTGGAGATATTCTGTCGGAAGCCGGTGAAGCGTATGGTGTTTCCATTCTCGTCCTGTTCGAAAGGAACGCCGATGACATTGCAATATTGCCAGGTTTCATCGTATTTTGTTTGCATGCGGCAAGTGAAGTTGACGGTTTCGTTTTCGCCCGACAACATAGATTGGATGGCATCGAAATAGGTAGAGCGGTCGTCAGGGTGTACGACACTTTCAAATTCTTTGAGAGTAACAAGCCTGTTGGGGGCGTAGTCGTTGATCGGATCATTGTAGGATTCGAACTTCTGTGTGGATACGTCGAAGTCCCAATGTACGATATTGCTCACCTGCATGGCCAGCTCGCGCTTTGTTGTCAGGTCTTGTGTCTTTTTCAACATTTGCACTTTATCCGTTACATCCAGTTGTGTACCGACAATCAATAACTTTCCACGGTGTTCGGAAGATAAGCGCATCCGGCTTTCGTAGTGGCGGTATTGCCTTTCTTCCTTGTTATAAAAACGCAGGGTGGTGTGCACCTGTTGCGTTTCCTTGTTTATCAGTTGAGCGAACAGTTGCATTAACTGTATACGGTCTTGCGGATGCAGGATACTTTGCATCTGCTCCAAAGACATTTCTTCTTTTGCTAGCGCGTTTCCGTGCAATGTGCTGAATGTCTTTTTATGCACATTATATACCCATGAAGCCATGTTGGCAGCTTCCATAGCCATTTCCAGATTCTTCTTGCTTTCTTCCGTGCGAAATTCTATTTCCTTGGCACTGGTCACGTCATTAGAAAGCAATATATGGCCGATGATAGTACCTTTATCGTCTAATACCGGAACTACTTGGGCTTCATAAATTATAGAGTTTTTATTTTGGCTGCAGAAATAGGCATCGCTGTTGATACGGTCGAAGTCATACTCAAATTCTAAAGTGACATCCTCACCTCTCTGTATCTTGGATTTTAATTCCTTGTCCATATAAGGACTGTTAAAAAGATTGACTTTACCTATGACTGTTGTACGGTCACTGACTCCATACATTTTCAATGCCTTATCGTTGATTTTACGTAGGATACCATTAGCATCATAAACTTCGATACTTATTGGCAGACTGGCGTAGATGTTTTCTGTAAACAGCAGTTGGTCTTGTGTCAATCCGGCCGCTCCATTTTCTGAAGACATATTCTCATCCTTAGAAGAAAGTGAATTGCTTTGTTTCATTTGTTTCCTATTTTTATCCGTAATCAGGACTGAACTGTTATTTTTATGATTTGCTGTATTGTTTTACAATCCTAATGACAGAATATACGTTTACAAATGTATAATAAAAAAACGATAAGAAGAAATAATGTATGATAAAAAAGAAAATCTGAATAATTCTTGTTGTTTAATTGTGGATAACGGATTGTTGGAAACGGTGTGCTTTCGTTTTTACTTATTTCTTCCACCTTTTCAATTGCGGAAAGAATTCTTTCATGGTGGCGCGTGCTTCATCGATCGTGTACTTTACTTCCGAATCTTTGTTGAACTCGTCGAGATACTTTAGGTTAAGCTCGATCATTTCGTCCATTGTACAGTCTTTGGTGAAATGCCCGTTCTTGTAGCAATACAGGCAGTAATCTTGGTTTTTGCTACCGTCCGCTTCTGTTCCGAATGTAGATTCGTCGATCGGCATGGCACAACACTGGCAAATTTTCTGTTCCATTTTTTAGTTCTTTAGTTGGTTAAGGGAATGATAGACAGATCTCTTGTCTCTGTGGACAAATATAGAGTTTTTTCCCGAAAATAGTGTTATCCTATCTTGCTCTTTTTAGCTTTTGTTTTTTACGGGCAGGCGTTTCCATAACCGGCGGGGGATCAGTCGCCAGAAGAAAACGAGCACGCGGTAACGTCCGTCGATGATTACCGTCCGGCGTTTGCGGTTCAGGGCGCGGGTAATGGCTTGCCCCACTTTGTCTGCTTTCATTAGCATCGGGTAGTGTTTACCGTCACCTAGTAGGGCGGTGGCAACAAATCCGGGACGGATATCGGTGAAGCAGATATTTAGTTTTTGCAGGTGGGAGAGTTGTTCGAGAGCATCGATATAGGTATTCTGGAAACGTTTCGTGGCGGAGTAGGCGGGAGCTATACCCAAACCTTTGGTTCCTGCGATAGAACTGATAACGGCAAGGTGTCCGCCGCCATGCTGCTTGAAGTAATCGAAGGCAGTGTCCACCATGCGGGTAAATCCTTCGACGTTGGTACGTGCGGTGTTCAGTTCTATGTCGATATCCAGTTCCGGGTTCTGGAAACCGATGCCGGAGCTGAGAAGGAAGAGGTCCATGCCGCCTAGTTTGCGGATAAGGGTGTTCAGTTTTTCCGCAGCGTCTGCCTGGGTGACGTCCAGTGACTGGATCTTTATTTGTTCCGGTGCAATGCGTTGGAAGTCTTCGAGTGCCGGTTGACGCCTGCCGGCTATTCCGATTTGCCAGCCTTCTCTCAAAAGATTTTTGGCTACTTCTTGTCCGATGCCGGAGGTGGCTCCTATGATTATGGCTCTTTTCATAATGGTATATGGCTGAATGGGTGATGTATTTATAGGTTTAGTAAATGACGTATGGCGGCCCAAGGGGAGTAGAATATCATTCTCGGTCCGGCGAAGCGCATGGTTTGCCGCATCCGTTCACGCATGACAGGTTTGTAGCAGTGTACGGTACATTTCTTGCACGAACTCTTTTTCTCACCGAACGGGCAACGGTCGAGACGGGCGTGTGCATAGCGCAGCAGTTCTTCGCAGTCGGGGCAAAGAACGGTATTCTTTTCTTTTTTCCGACAGTAGAGGCGTATCATCAGCTCTACTGTTTCCTTTTCGAGTGCAATACGGTTTTTCTTCATTTTATCCGGTTTTGTAGATCGGGTTCACAAAGATAGTGTATCTTTGCGGCATGAAAAAGTTATTGTGTCCGCAATGTAAAATTGCTGCTATGTATGTGAAGAATGAACAAGGGGAAAGACTGTTGGTATATGTACTCGAAAATGGTGAAGTCGTGCCTAAATACCCGGAGGATTCTATGGAAGGCTTCGACCTGACGGAGGTGTTCTGTCTGGGATGTTCGTGGCACGGGTCGCCCAAGCGGCTGGTGAAACGGTAGGTTTTCCGTTATGATAAGCGCTTCCTCGTTTTTTGATTTACGTCAATAAAAGAGGAAGGTGAATCCGGATTTTATTCATGGGATTTTCCGTATCTTTGCGCGCAATTTTAGGACATAGACGTATGGCAACTTCTAAAGAGATGACGGCAGGGCCGGCATTACCGTTGATTTTAAAGTTTACACTGCCGCTTTTGCTTGGCAATCTGCTGCAACAAACGTACTCGCTTGTCGATGCGGCAATCGTTGGAAAGTTTCTGGGTATTAATGCGTTGGCTTCGGTAGGGGCCAGCACATCGGTGGTATTCCTTATCTTGGGGTTCTGCAACGGATGTTGCGGAGGGTTCGGTATTCCCGTGGCACAGAAGTTTGGAGCGAGGGATTATAGCACGATGCGCAGTTACATATCCGTCAGTCTGAAGCTCTCTGTGGTGATGTCTGTCACTATCGCTATTGTTACCAGTATCTTGTGTGCGGATATTCTTCAGATGATGCGTACACCGGAGAATATATTCGAAGGGGCGTATGCTTATCTGCTTGTCACGTTTATCGGGGTACCTTTTACTTTTTTCTATAATCTTCTTTCGAGCATTATCCGCGCGTTGGGGGACAGCAAGACGCCTTTCTGGTTTCTGCTCCTCTCTACGGTGTTGAACATTGTGCTCGATTTGTTTTGTATTTTGGTGCTCGGCTGGGGAGTGGCGGGAGCTGCCATTGCTACGGTTATCTCACAGGGACTTTCGGCTGTGCTCTGTTATATTTATATGTATCGTAAGTTTGACATTTTGCAGAGTACTCCGAAGGAACGGCGGTTCCAGTCGAAGCTGGCTAAGACGTTGCTTTATATCGGTGTGCCAATGGGATTGCAGTTTTCCATTACGGCTATCGGTAGTATCATGCTTCAGAGCGCAAACAATGCGTTGGGTACGGCTTGTGTGGCTGCCTTTACTTCGGCGATGCGTATCAAGATGTTCTTTATCTGTACGTTCGAGAGTCTGGGAATCGCTATGGCTACTTATAGCGGACAGAATTACGGTGCGGGCAAACCGGAACGTATCTGGCTGGGGATTAAGGCAAGCGTCTTAATGATGATTATCTATGCGGCGTTTACTTTCGTGCTCCTGATGTCGGGAGCTAAATACTTTGCCTTGATTTTTGTAGACCCCTCGGAAACGGAGATTTTACTGGATACGGAACTTTTCCTTCATATTTCCTGTATGTTCTTCCCTGTGCTTGGATTGTTGTGCGTCTTGCGTTATACCATTCAAGGAGTGGGTTTTACGAATCTTGCTATGTTT
Organism: Bacteroides caccae; assembly: GCF_002222615.2. Taxonomy (NCBI): domain Bacteria; kingdom Pseudomonadati; phylum Bacteroidota; class Bacteroidia; order Bacteroidales; family Bacteroidaceae; genus Bacteroides; species Bacteroides caccae. The sequence goes on from NZ_CP022412.2 coordinate 2,250,439, forward strand.
TCCGGAGTGGCGGAGATGATTGCCCGTATTCTCGTCAGCCTTTATGCGGTTCCTGCTTTCGGTTTTCTGGCTGTCTGCTACGGCGACCCGTTGGCTTGGATAGCTGCGGACTTGTTCCTTGTTCCTGCTTTTATCTATGTCTACAAGAGGTTGAAGAAGCAGGTGCTTACAAACGCTTCGGTTACGCAAGCGGTGGCATAGGGATTGCCGGCTTGCGCAACCGGAGAGGTTAGTCTTGTATCGGATATAGCGGGTTGCCGCTTTCGTCTACTTCAGTCCATTCTTTTACGCTTACATTGGCGAATGTTAAGGAGTTTTCGTCAATGATCGCCCGGAAAAGATATGAGTTTCCTGCCGCTAGCAGACTGTTGGGGGGAGTAAGCGGAGTGGTGTAGGTGCGTGAGAAACTTTCTCCGTTGACCAGTAATTCCAGTGTTAAAGTCATGGGTAAGGAACTTTTCACAGGCAACATGGTATATTGTACGGTAAAGTCATTGATTCCCATGATAGCGGCCTTGTCATAAGTTGTTTCCGAAGTGATGATTCCGGTAGACAAATCCATGACTGCGCCCGGTTTCGGCGGAGTGATAGAGGCGGAGATAATCTTGTTGAGAGTTATATTGGCACCTCCCGACAAGGCGACTACTATTTGCGTAGCTGCGTGCTGGTATGTGATCGGAATGTTGATCTGGGAGTTTGTCACGTCTTGGTGCGTAGCGTGCCACCAGAGATAGTCTACTCCATTGGATAAAGGGGCGGATATCCCGTTGGTAAAGGTCGGGGCGGGATTCTTGGAATTGCAGGAAACGGCATAGAAATTATAGATGTTGTTGCTAAGATACATTTTATATCCGTTGTTGCCTGCCAGTACGCCGGGAGAGGAGGTGATGTATGTACCTTCGGCAATAGGATCTCCGGTGATTATGTTCGAGGTATTGGACAGGTAAGCACACAACCAACTTTGTAATCCCTTGCCCATAGGCGACATGGCGCGGGTGATGTTTCTTCCTTCTACGGATGCGCTGAAAGTAACTAAAGTACCCTCTTTGGAAGGATTGCCGTTGTCGTTGCCACTGTCATTGCCGGACGGGTGGCCATTACCGTTTTCTTCGTTAGGATCGGCGAGGTCGATATAAATGTTGTTTTTGGAGCAGGCTCCTAATAGCAGCATGGCTAATGCAGATACAGCCAGGTACTTTGTAATTCGAAATTTAATACTCATAGTCAGGTTCTTTTTGAAAGTTAATAGTTACACCTATATACATTTCAAAAAGGTTTTGGTTCATGGCATAAGAGTCTTTTTCTTAAAAATCAGGCTCTTTCTGTATGCAGATGATGTCTCCGTAAATGGGGTGACGGAATTCTATGTATTCGGCATGAAGATATAGCCTGTCTGCTTTCTTTCCGTAGAGCTCGTCGCCTAGAATGGGGCAATTCAGACCTTTCGGGTGGGCGGCGTGTACACGTAGTTGATGAGTGCGTCCGGTCAACGGGCAGAAAGCGATACGGGTATGTTTCTCTGAGTTTGTGATGATCTGATACTCTGTGATAGCTTCCTTCCCATGTTCTTCGTCAACGCTCTGGCACGGTCGGTCGAGAGGGTTCGGACAGAGAGGGAGTTCGATTCTTCCTACCTTTCCGGTTGTACTTATTACTTCTGTTGCTCTTACCTTTTCTGTTTTTCTTGTGTTTCCTGTTGTTTGATTTGTTGTTTCTTCGGTTTCTGTTATGCACCCGTCCAGTAAGGCGATATATCGTTTTTTTATACTTCTGTTCTCAAATTGCGCCTGTAAATGTTGATGTACTTCTTTTGTCTTGGCAACAAGCAGTAACCCCGAAGTCGCCATATCGAGTCGGTGTACGATCATCGGTCCGGTTGCGTCCGGATACTTTTCTTTCAGGCGGTGATAAACGGAATCCATATCCTCCTCCTTTCCCGGCACGGATAACATTCCGGACGGTTTGTTGACTACCACCAGCCATTCATCCTCAAACACGATTTCCAGTTCCGTGTCTTTATGCGTATTGCTTAATAGCGGATTTTCGTCTACCTCCAGTCCCTGTAACATATGTTGTAGAATCGGCTCGCACTTCCCTTTACAGGAAGGATAGTAATATCCATGACGCCGGATTTCGTTTTTGGGAGAGTCCCCCCACCAAAATTCAGCCATTGCCAATGGCTTTAGTTGATGAAGATAAGCATATTGCAGTAGCTTGGGTAATGCACATTCACCCGCACCGCCGGGAGGTACTTTCTGAACAGTCTGCTCAAAAATAGTACATAAGTCTTTCACTTCTCCTTTCGCGTTCAACATCCGGAACTGCCCGAATAACTTTTGTTGCAAAGCCGCCGAACGTTCTTTCCGTTCTGTTTTCAGGCTTTCTATGTCCGTCTTGAAACGGTTAACTTCGGTTTCAAGTTCTTCCAACCGTTTTTTCCATTCCTTCTCTTTCCGTTTGTATTCAGCTTTTTGATATTGACTTTCCCGAATCAAGACGGCTTGTTCTTCTTCGGAAAGTCCGGGCGAGGACTGACGGCGGATTTCTCTGGCTTCCTTTGCGGCTTTTAACTCTGCTTTGGCTTGACTCAACTCCGCTTTGGCCTGTTCCGTTTCTTTCTTCCACCTTTCTTTTGCATCCAGATAGGGACGGCTGTTTTCTAATTCATTGATGCGGATATTGATAGCGGAGATCTGTTCTTCCTCTATTTTGAAGAATCCTTGTGGTTGGAGCAAGTCATAAACAGGAGGAACAAAATAAGTATGCAGATTCTTCCCTGCCAGATTGCCGGAAAAGGCTGCCAGGTAACCGATTCCGCCTTCTTCGTCTTTATCGGTACTTTCTCCCGTTTCTTTTTCCTTCCCTTTTCTTGTCCTTTTTCCTGTCTCTTGTACAATCAATACCCCGAACATCTTTCCAAGCGTCAATTCTTCCTGCCATTCCTTCCGGCTTGAAATATACTCTTTCACTTCTTCCGCCGCTAATACGCACAACGGATGCGGCGTATAGTGGAAAGGATAAGTGAATTTCTCCGGTAGCGCAATATGAGAAACGCTCTTCTTGAAAAAATGTATCATCGGTTTATATATGAATGTGATTATCGGTGCAAAAGTAAAGTAAATCCGCGAATTTTGTTCTATATTTGTTCTGGAGTTTAAATGAAATAAAATGAATGTTTGAATGAAATGGATAAGATAGAGGAAAAACCGAAACTAGCTTTTGTAGGCAACAGTCATATAGCGTTCTGGGCATTGAATATCTATTTTCCGCAATGGGAATGCCTGAACTATGGTGTGCCCGGTGAGGGATTGGCTTATGTCGAAGCGTTTGATGTGGACACATCGGATTGCCGGGTAGTTATTCAGTTCGGAAGTAATGACATCTATCAGTTGAACGATGAAAATGTGGACGGCTATGTAGAACGGTATGTAAAAGCAGTGTTGGCTGTTCCTTCCCGGCAGACTTACTTATTCTGTATCTTCCCACGCAATGATTACGATGATTACAGTACGTCGGTGAATAAATTCATCTGTATGCTTAATCAGAAAATACACAGGAAACTGGAGGGAACGGACATTATCTATCTGGATGTGTTCGACCGTTTATTGCAGGACGGAAGGCTGAATCCCGAACTCACTATTGACGATCTGCATCTGAACGGAAAAGGGTACAGTATCTTGTCGGAAGCCTTGAGGCGAACCTTGGAACAACCTTTGAAACAAGCCCCTGATTTGTAAACTATCCCCGACTTCTTTTGTTCCTGCTTTTATTGCGTAAATTAATGGCATATCAGTTTATTTTTTCTATTTTTGTCCCCGATTAACATTTATAATAACCCCCATAAAGCGATAAGACTATGGAAAAAGTAATTATCAATTCGTACGAAGAATTCGAAAAGCTAGTAGGACAACAAATAGGTGTTTCAGATTATGTGGAACTCTCACAGGAACGCATCAACCTTTTTGCAGATGCAACACTGGATCATCAATGGATTCATGTGGATACGGAACGTGCCAAAGTAGACAGCCCTTATCACAGCACGATTGCTCACGGCTATCTGACATTATCCATGCTTCCTTACCTGTGGAATCAGATTATCCAGGTGAATAACCTGAAAATGATGATTAACTACGGCATGGACAAAATGAAATTCGGTCAGGCTGTGTTGTCAGGACAAAGCATCCGTCTGGTGACTACCCTTCATTCATTGACCAACTTGCGTGGTGTGGCAAAGGCTGAAATCAAGTTTGCTATTGAAATCAAAGACCAGCCCAAAAAGGCTCTTGAAGGAATTGCCGTATTCTTGTACTATTTCAATTGATTTAATTCATAACGACATAAGAGAGAAGCTGTTTTCCGTAGCGGGAGACAGCTTCTTGTTTTTTTGTTCGTTATTTTTTTGCTTTCATCGCCTTTAGGGTATTTCTGCGTACAGCACGAATGGCGGGATTCAATAATTCGGGTTCCATGATTTCCAGCATTGTGCGTAGTTCCTGTTGCAGTTCGGGAATGGAACAGGTCAGTTGATAGGCAAGTTTTATGCAAAGAGATTGTACACCGCCCGGTTCATGTCGGCTTATGACACGCTCCAGGCAGAAATCGAGGAAATCCATTCGTGGCGGATTGGCTGCCGGTTGCTGGCTGAGCAGGTTCAGGAGCATCCTTCGTTTTCCTGAGTGCGGACAGGTCATTGCCGCGTCAATCAGTTCGTTTTGTCGCCGGCTCAACCATTCTACATCCTCCTTTGAGAAATGCGTACAAACCCACAGTGCCTGATAAGAGACAATATCGTCCTCGTCAAAGATAAATTGATAGACTTCTTCTCTGAGTTGTTCGTCATCTTGTATAAAGTGAAGTATTTCTCTAATATCTTCAATATGCACACGTTCGGATAATCTCGCACGTAGGTTCATGTAACTTTCTTTTTGAGGGTTAACCTTTACTCTTACTTTTTTCGACAGTTGCTTCTTTCAGCTGCAAATGCAGGATCGGATAAGGTTTTCCCATACCGTCCGTTGCGTCCCTTCCGATGATTTGGAATCCCATGTGAAGATAGAAGCTGAGTGCTTTTTCATTCTGCTCGTTTACGTCCACCTTATCCAACTGCTTTTTCCGAGTAGCGTATTCCAGTAATCGCTTGCCGTATCCTTTTCCCTGTTCGCCGGGATTTACGAATAACATCTCGATTAGTTCATCGCTCAGTCCCATGAAAGCTACAATCTTTCTGCCGGCATCCCGGATAATGTATAGTTCTACCGCCGGTAAATAATGATTGCGCACCAATGGCTTGTAAAACTGGATATGTTCTTCCGTGAGAAAATGATGCGTGTGGCGTACCGATGCTTCCCAAACTTCCAGAATCTCGTCATAGTCTTGCGGGGCAGGCTGGCATATATTCGGAAGATAGTAACACAAATGGTCGAATATATTCCCGTTGTAAGTCAGTTCCGCCTGATGCAGCACACCTTCATAGATAAATCCGTTCCGTTCAAGCACTTGTTGTGACCGTTTGTTGTGTGGGTAACAATTGGCGGTGATGAGGCTGAGTTGCAGTTCGTTGAAACCGTAGTTGAGTATAGCCTGTACCGCTTCCGTCATATATCCTTTGCCCCAATGTGCTTCGTCAAGCCAGTACCCCAGCATACGGACCTGTGGATTCTCCCGTTTCGGGTCGGGGACGATTCCGATAGAACCGATAAGTTGCTGCGCATCTTTCAGTATCATCGCCCAGATATTCTCTTGGCCGATAAACACATCCTGAAGAATCTTCCGCGATTCTTCTATCGTCTTGTGGGGCGCCCAACCGGCATTATTACCCAAGTTTGGGTTCTGGCAACAGGCAAAAAATGCATCCGCATCCTCTTCTTGAAAAGGGCGGATCAGCAGCCGTACCGTCTCGAGGCTACGGGGCGTCACAGTTTCCTCTGTCTCAGTCTTCTTCTCCATATTCTTTCTTGTATACACATTCTATACGGTTCCCGTCCGGGTCAAGGATGACACTTTCAAAATAGCCGTCTCCCGAAGTGCGCGGCTCACCGGCAATGGTGTAACCTTCGGAACGCATTTCCTCAGTGAAACGAAGAACTTCCTCCTGGCCGGGAAACGTGAAAGCGAGATGTGTCAATCCGACTCTGTTTTCTTCCACCACCGTATTCTGTACATCGGGACGGCTCATCAATTCCAAAGAAGGACCTTCACCGAAAGATATGAAGTAAGACTCGAATCCCTTCTTGGGATTCACATATTTCTCATTGCTTTTTCCACCCAGGAAGCGGACATAGAACTCTTTCAACTCTTCCAAACGGAAAGTCCAAATGGCGATGTGGTGTAGTTTCATTTTTAATCTGATTTTTCTTTTTTATCATTAACTATTACTCTCTTTATTTGGCAGACTGCATCGCGTATTCATAAACAATACGTGAAATATCAGCGATAATCTTACTGTTTTCCGCAAAGCTTTCTTCGGAATCTTTCACAAAGACAGCTATGCTGTAAGTGCGTCCGTCCGGCAAAAGAACAAAGCCGATGTCATTACAGCCTATCTGTTGTCCTTTGGCATTAAGGTCGCCTGTCCCCGTTTTATGTCCTATTACCACTCCTTTATCCGCTAAAGGAGCAACCAGCCGGTCTTGCCCGGTCTTGCATTCTACCATTGTCTGATAGATGAAATCCTTATATTCTTGTGCAAACAACGGTTCCCGTCGGAAAATCTCCATTAATTCGGCAGCAGCCAATGGTGTACTCCAGTTTTGATAACACAAATCCAAATCTTCGTGCATGGCAGTTTCCGTACCGACAATAGCACAATCCCGAATGCCTAACGAATGGATATATCGGTTCACGGCATCCGGTCCGCCCTGATAATCAAAAAGTATATCGCAGGTATTGTTGTCACTCTGCTGAAGTGTGTATCTTAGCAGGTCGGCAATGCTCATCTCAATTCCCCCTTGCGGATATTTATCCCGTAAGGGACTATACGTATTCGGTTTCAAATCCGATTTCTCTATCCTTAGCAGAGTATCCAATGACTGATTCCGTTTCGCCATATAATCGGCTAACGCCAACGCCTGATGAAACTTGAAAACACTCATCAAAGGATAATGAATATCATTATTGACTGTTACCGTATCTTTTTCATCTATGATAACGGCAATCCCTATTTCAGCTTTCCTGTCTTTGATAGCTTCTTTCAGTTGTGTTTCAAGAGAAACACTCCGGCAGGAAAACAGTAGAACGGGAATGAAGCAAAGAAACACGATGAATGAGCGCATAATCAATTTTTTCTTTTTAATAGGTTACTAATTCTCTATCGAAGTCACAAAGGTATGAATAGTAATTTGAAAAAGTAGGGATAACATCTTAAATTCTATTATGACAAAGTTGTAAACAAAGAAATTAGATTTTATTTGCTTATTCCGTTATATAGAAGAGCTGTCCCTTGTGAAATAGGGAGGTATCGCATTTAACCATAGAAAGATAAGTCGTTCAATTTGTAACCTCCGTACTTATGAGTTGTGTCCTGCCTTGAAACCAACGGTTTCAAGGTGCGAAACTGTTGGTTCTGCGGTTTGAAACTTTAGTTTCATACGCTTGAAACTCTAGTTCCAATTGCTTGAAACCATTGGTTTCTTACCGATGAAACTATAGTTTCTCTTAGCTGGAACTTTAGTTTCACGCAGAGAAAACTATTACCCCCTAATCTGTGACAGATGACAGCAACTTACCAAATATATTCTTCTGTGTAGCGTTGGTAAGTTGGTTCTTCTTTTATCCCTTTATTACGGAATATTTGTTTTATATAAGCTTGGTCTTTAGGCATAAGTCCCCGTTCTCCACGGTAGAACCGGTAGTATCCTGTTTTCCCATAGTGCCCCACCAGTTGCATTCTGATACTGACCGCATCCTCATAAGGAATTCTGTCAAGCAATCGTTTTAGTCCCCATGCCACATGAACTTTGACAGCGGTCTTGAAACATTCGCATTGGTTTCCGTCTGCAGGATAACGTGCCGGATTGACGATAGAGATATAAAGGTAATCAGTTATTTCATTTTTGGCAGCTATGTAGCGCAGGCATTTCAAGGCTTGTGGACATTGGTCGTTGAAACAACGGGAGAAATTGTAGGGGACAGACAGACTGTCGGGTTCTTCTTTCATTTTGTAGGGTTTATTTTATTTGCGGGATTATTTTGAATATGTACATCTATATTCTCTACAAAAGTAGGACTTTATTTTGATAATGGAAAGTGTTTGGATTGTTTTATTTGTACATAATGTCATTTTAAGATATAAATATTATTGGTGGTGACCATAAGTATTCACTGTAATGTGGTTAGTCAATTTAAATTATAAAAAACATAAGTGTTTACTACATTGCGGAACAACTATTTTGTATCTTTGTAGCTAGGAGATTTTAATTGCATTATTGAACTCTCACACATTGGATTGGGTGAATGCCTCAACGTTAGTTTGGCTATAAGGAGAAGAATATTGGCGCAATTGAAGGACTTGAAGTTGATTGAAAGAATGGGAATTGATGAAAAACAGGACATTGTAAAGTAAGCAGTAAAGGTAAAAGTCTTAAAAACAGACTGAAATGATGAAACTAAAATTTAAATAAAATGCATAAGGTTTGGTTATATGCTCCGGGAGAGAATGCGTCTAAATGGGATGTGTGTCTATCTCAAAACATAATGTGTATTGGTTGGGATGAAATGGGCAATCTTTTGGAATATGCTTCAAAGAAAGAAATGGCAGCTAGGTTGCAGGAAATATATGATAAGCCGGAGGCCTCGTTTAAAAATGACAGCCTGGCATTATGGGAGTTCGCTCATGAGATGCAGGCCGGTGATATTGTTATAGTCAAGAAAGGGCAGAATCAAATAATAGGGCGTGGGATTGTGGAAGGTGATTATGCCTTTGATGAGTCTTTTTCTGATTTTAAGAATGTCCGTAAAATGCAATGGACGAATGCCGGAGAATGGGAGAATATAGGTAAGAATGTCCAAAAGACCTTGACCGATATAACCAAGTATCCGGATTATGTGGAATCTTTGGAGAAACTATTTGAGGATAAATCTCAAAAGCAATATTGGTGGCTTGTGGCTAGTCCTAAGATATGGAGCTTTTCGAAAGCTCCGGTTGGTAAAATACAAGACTATACTCTTTATAATGATAGTGGAAATCAGCGAAGGATATTTCAAAATTTTATTGATGCAAGAGAAGGCGATATTGTTATAGGCTATGAAGCTACTCCTGTGAAGCAGGTGGTAGCTATAGCGGAGATAGTCAAAGCTGCTGATGGACAAAAAATATATTTCAAGAAGACCGAAAGCTTGCTGAACCCGATTGATTATTCGGTTATAAAGGATATACCGGAATTGAGCGGTATGGAATTCCTGAAGAATAAGAATGGGTCGTTCTTCAAATTAACAAAAGATGAGTATAACGTATTGGCGGATTTGATCCGTGATGAAAACCCTATAACAGTCAACAAACGTAATCCTCCATATTCCGGGAATAATTTCCTGGATGATGTTTTTATAAAATCAGAGGAATATACCAAGTTGAGAAGTCTGTTGCTGGCAAAGAAAAATATCATATTACAGGGTGCTCCGGGTGTCGGTAAAACGTATTCGGCAAAACGCCTGGCTTATTCTATTATAGGAGAAGAAGATAGAACTAAAGTAGAGTTTATCCAGTTTCATCAGAATTATTCTTACGAAGATTTTGTGATGGGATATAAGCCGAAAGAAGATGGCGGTTTTGAATTAAGACGAGGTGTATTCTATAATTTCTGCCGGAAAGCCCAAAGTGATCCGGATAAGAAGTATTTCTTTATTATTGATGAAATTAATAGAGGAAATATGAGCAAGATTTTTGGCGAGTTGCTGATGCTCATCGAAAATGATTATCGGGGAGAAAAGCATAAAATCCGTCTTGCATATAACGATGAGTATTTTTCTGTCCCGGAGAATCTTTATATTATAGGTATGATGAATACGGCCGACCGTAGCCTGGCTATGATTGATTACGCTTTACGCCGTCGGTTCAGTTTCTTTGATATGACGCCGGGATTTGATTCGGTTGGTTTCAAAAAGTATCAGGAGGATCTTGATTGTGAAGTCTTTAATAAAGTGATTGATGCCGTCAAAGCCCTGAATATTGAGATTGCTAAGGATGATTCGCTCGGAAAAGGCTTTTGTATCGGTCATAGTTATTTCTGTAACCGGGAATCTATTGATAATATGTGGCTTGAGAATGTGATTGAATATGATATTGCCCCTATGTTACGAGAATATTGGTTTGACAATGATAAGAAATTCAAAGAAGAAACGGACAAGTTATTGAGCCTGATAAAATGACAATAGACAAAGGTATATTCATTCGCAATATCTACTATATGCTGACTTATGCTTTTCAGGAGCTTAAGCAGAACAACTATGAAGAAATAGCCGGTGAAGAATTTGATGAGATTCATGATTTGTTTGCTGAAATTCTGCTTCGTGGCATTTCGTTTCAATTAAAACAGGGGTTGCATAAAGAATATATTTCCTGTCATGGTTCGTTGTCCACATTGAAAGGGAAGCTTGATATATGTGGTACGGTCAATAATCTAATGCGGAAACAACAGAAAATTGATTGTGAGTACGATGAATTATCGGAGAACAACAAGTTTAATCAGATATTAAAAACAACTGTTCAATTCTTGCTGAAACATCCGAAAGTCAAATCGAACAGGAAGGCTGCGTTGAAGCGCCTTATGCTCTTCTTTAGTGACGTGGAGGCCGTTGATATCCTGACGATAGACTGGACTACTATGCGCTTTGATAGAAATTGCAAGACTTACCGGATGCTTCTGTATGTTTGCTATTTTATTCTCGACGGGATGTTGATGACTACGGAAAGAGGTACTTATAAAATGAAGGAATTTTCCGATGAACATATGTGCAGACTATACGAGAAGTTTGTTCTGGAGTATTATCGGAAACATTATCCGGAATTAAAAGCAAAGGCAACTCAAATAGACTGGAATATTGATAAAGAACAGTCGACTTCCAGTATTCTTCCTATCATGCGGACGGATATTATGCTGACATTTAAAGAACGAACACTGATTATTGATACCAAGTATTATAGTAGGTCAATGCAGTCCCAATTTGACAAAAGGACTATCCATTCTAATAACCTATATCAGATTCATTCTTATGTAATGAACTACGATACTAATCATACGGGGAAGGTGGATGGGATGTTATTGTATGCCAAGACAGAAGAAGATATAACGCCTGATGGACAGACGACATTTAGGGACGGAAACGTCATATATTACAGGACACTTGACTTGAATCAGAATTTTGAGAATATCAAGAAACAGTTGGATGGATTTATAGGGCAAGGTTGAACAATAATAGACTTATGAGAATAGAGAATTTGGTTGTTAATTGTACTGCAAGATATCCTCGGACTTGTAGGAGAACACCTTTTGAAGTGGTAGTATACGAACTAAACTATTCTTCGGAAGACAAGGATCTTATGGATTTGCTTAGAACAAAGGCGGAAGAGCTTGCACGGCAAGTAAATCCTGGTGCTGCAAACAATTCTATGCATGAAAGATCTCCTGAACGTATTTTGGCTGATTGTATAGCAGGAGTTGTATCGGAATATTTTTGGAAACTTTATTTGAATTCCGAAGAGAATGTCGTATCAGAAACCGAATTTGATGATGCGTCAAGGCAAATAGATCTTAAAGTAATATCTAACAATAAGAAAATAGAAGTAAGATCCTCATTTCCGAGAAATGGAATAGAATTTGCGATATGTCATCCGTCTTATGAATTCGATGTGATTGGTCCATATAGTAACAATTACAAACCTGGAGAAATACAGAAAGATTACTATGTTAGAACTTTGTTTCATTTGTATAATCCGACAGATATTATTTCTATGATAAGTGCAGATAGTTTCAAGGTTTATTTGACTGGTGGAGCAACATGGGATATGATGATTGATAATGATTATTCTAAAAATAAAACTCTTTTGCCTGACTTTGGTTTGGGGGTTATACAGAAAGCATCTTATAGAGTCGTACCTTTTAGTAAATCTAAAGATACACGAGAGATAAAGCGTGTTATAATAGAAGATCAACAAGTCAAAAACTAATGATAAGAAGAAGACTCTTTTATATGAAAGTTTTATGAGAGTGTCCGGATTGACTTTCATTTGATAAATATGGATCTGATGAAATCATTATCTTTGCACCGGAATGGGGCTGTTAATTAATGAAGAGGATATTATGCTTACATATACATATATTGAACACGGAAAATTTGAGTTACGGGAAAAGCCGGAACCGGAAATAGTAAATTCACGGGAGGCAATTGTACGGGTGACTCTTGGCAGTATTTGTACCAGTGACCTTCATATCAAGCACGGTAGTGTGCCGCGTGCCGTACCCGGAATAACCGTCGGGCACGAGATGGTAGGTGTTGTGGAAAAGGTGGGGGCTGATGTCACCTCGGTCAAGCCGGGGGATAGAGTAACAGTGAATGTTGAAACATTTTGCGGAGAGTGTTTTTTCTGCAGACGGGGGTATGTTAACAACTGTACTGACCCGAACGGGGGATGGGCTTTAGGTTGCCGCATTGACGGTGGTCAGGCAGAATATGTCAGAGTTCCTTATGCTGACCAGGGACTGAACCGTATTCCTGATACAGTCAGCGACGAACAGGCTTTGTTTGTGGGTGATGTGCTTGCGACAGGTTTTTGGGCAACCCGTATTTCAGAGATTTCCGAGGATGATACTGTGCTTATTATTGGCGCCGGTCCTACCGGAATCTGTACTTTGTTGTGTGTGATGTTGAAGAAACCGAGGCGTATCATTGTCTGCGAAAAGTCTCCTGAAAGAATCCGTTTTGTGCGTGAACATTATCCTGACGTGCTGGTGGTGGAACCTGAAAACTGCAAGGAATTTGTGATTCAAAACAGTGAACATGGTGGTGCTGACGTTGTTTTAGAAGTAGCCGGCAGTAAGGATACTTTTCGTCTGGCATGGGAATGTGCCCGTCCTAATGCTGTTGTCACTATCGTAGCTCTTTATGACGAGCCTCAAATTCTTCCTTTGCCTGATATGTATGGCAAGAACTTGATTTTTAAAACAGGTGGAGTGGACGGATGTGACTGTGCCGAGATTCTTAATCTGATTGAAGAAGGCAAAATAGATACTACTCCTCTTATTACACATAGATTTCCGTTGAACGAGATTGAGGAAGCTTATCGTATATTTGAAAATAAATTGGACGGAGTCATTAAGGTAGCCATTTATCAATGATCAGTTATGTGAAAGAAGCGATTGTATGTTTAATTGAAAGTTATAAGCAGTAGTATGCCTGTTATTGAAATATCATCTTTATCTCATCCCGGAGTTGAGGTGTTCAGTACTCTTACTGAAACTCAGTTACGTAACCGTACCGAACCCGGCAAAGGGATTTTTATAGTAGAAAGTCCGAAGGTTATCACGAGAGCTTTGGACTCCGGTTATGAACCTTTAGCTATTTTATGCGAGTACAAACATATTGTCGGTGATGCTGCTGAAATCATTGAACGTTGCGAAAATGTGCCTGTTTATACTGGCAGTAGAGAATTACTTGCTACGTTGACAGGTTATGTCCTGACACGTGGAGTTCTCTGCGCCATGCGTCGCCCCGAGCCGCGCAGCATGGAAGAAGTATGTCGGGAAGCCCGGCGCATTGTAGTCATTGACAGTGTGGTTGATGCAACTAATATTGGTGCTATTTTCCGTTCGGCCGCCGCTCTTGGAATTGATGCCGTATTACTGACTCGCAACTCTTGCGATCCGTTGAACCGCCGTGTGGTCAGGGTATCAATGGGAGCAGTTTTCTTTGTGCCATGGGCTTGGATGAACGGTTCCCTCAGTGACTTGGGTAAATTAGGCTTTCGTACGGCTGCTATGGCGCTCACAGATGATTCTATTCCTATTGATAATCCTGCCTTAGTGAATGAATCCAAATTGGCTATCGTCATGGGTAACGAAGGGGAGGGACTTTCACATGATACGATCACTGAGGCTGATTACGTAGTCCGTATCCCTATGGTGCATGGTGTTGATTCGCTTAATGTAGCTGCTGCGGCGGCTGTTGCCTTCTGGCAACTTCGTGTTCCGCAATCCTGAGACTAGTATGCTACAATACTGTCTCCTAAGTATTTGCGGGTAACACAATTTGCCACTAATTACAATAGAATAGCAAGTTCATTTGCTATTCTCCACTAATGGTAGCCACCATTCGTCGATTACCACCATAATTCCGAAATTCACAGAGATAGATACCTTGCCAAGTTCCGAGGTTTAGCTTTCCATTTGTTATAGGTATTGTGACCGACGTTCCTATGATTGAGCTTTTTGCATGAGCCGGCATATCGTCATTTCCTTCTAAAGTGTGTTGATAGTACGGTTCACGTTCTTTCACTAAGTGGTTGAAAATGCTTTCCATATCCATACGAACATCAGGATCTGCATTTTCGTTAATACTTAGCCCGGCGGAAGTGTGTTTGATAAATAAATGCAGTAATCCAACTTCGGGTAATGGCGGCAGATTACGTAATATTTCTCCGGTTATAAGATGAAAGCCACTTCTGCGTGACTGTAAATCAAATTCTACTTGTTTCCACATATTAATTAATCAAAGTACAATTAGTGCTAAATATGATTCTATTTGCCGATGCAGCATATTATGCTAATTGATTGTCAATAGTTTATGGTTTAAAAGATAGAAGCCTCAAAAATTTACTTGTTTTTTTGCCGAAAATCGAAGATTTAACACTTTTAACCTTAGTTTGTTTTCAAACGAAGGGAAAAAGAGAAAAATGACTCTATTTTGCTCTTAAATCTCCGTTTCGCAAAGATAGGGCATGTCTGTGATTATTTCGCTGATTATGGATGCAAAATCATAAATGAGTTCACGGATTTTTTAGCTTATAATTGGGGTGGTCTTCGATTTTGGTATAGCTATTTCTTTCTTCCCTCTTTTAGTTTTACTTTAATGCGTGTATATATGAATACAGGGATAAAGTAAAGTTACTTTTCGTTTGAATGGTCAAACTAATATTAAACAGACATAGCAAGGAGGGGTTGTTTACGCCTGTATAACGAATAGTATTTTATTTGTTAGTAGATGTATACTGTGCTTATGAATAATATGATGGCATTTAATTTTGAAATTCTATTCCAAATGATTATGTCTATGACTGATTATATGGCTTTGATGCGATTTTTTATGTGTAATGTATCATTAAATAAGTAAAAAGTAGTATCTTTGTATATTATATGATGAGTTAACATGGCAAAGAATACAATGGGGACTAAGTTGCCCCGAAAATTAGAACAAAAGATGTCCGTTGTGGGAGAACAGATTAAACTGGCTCGCTTGCGCAGGAATCTGAGTGTAGCTCAAGTGGCGGAACGTGCCACCTGTTCTCCGTTGACCGTGTCCCGAATAGAGAAAGGTGTGCCGACAGTGGCAATCGGAATATATTTGCGCGTGTTGTATGCTTTACAGCTTGACGATGATATTCTGTGGTTGGCCAAAGAAGACAAACTAGGGAAAACATTACAGGATTTGAGTTTGAAGACAAGGAAAAGAGCTTCGAAAAAGAGATAAAACTCACTTTTTTCTGCATATAAGTCGATAATGACTCTATCAGGATAAAAAATACAGCTTAAAATTTTGTATTATGCCATAAAAACATTATGTTTGCACTGCATAATAATGTGGGATATGAAATTTGTTGATAGAATAGATGAAGCAGCACGACTGAAGGATGCTCTTGCAAGAGAGAAATCCTCGTTAGTTGTGATGTATGGTCGCAGACGATTGGGTAAATCAACGCTTATTAAAAGGGTGTTGTCAGAAAATGATGTATACTTCCTTGCAGACCGTTCGGAAGGTCAACATCAGAGGGCATTACTTGCAAAAGTGATAGCACAGGTGTTTCCTGATTTTGAGAAGTTGTCGTATCCCGATTGGGAGTCGATGTTTCGTGCGGTTAATTATCGAACAGACAAACGTTTTACTTTGTGTTTGGACGAATTTCCGTATCTTGTGGAGCAATCTCCTGAACTGCCGTCTGTATTGCAGAAACTTGTTGATGAGAAACAGTTGAAGTATAATCTGGTGCTTTGTGGTTCATCACAAAATATGATGTATGGGTTGTTTCTTGATTCTACTGCGCCTCTTTATGGTCGTGCTGATGAGATAATGAGACTTACCCCTATACGTTTACCCTATATTCAGGAGGCATTGAACCTTAATGCGATGAACGCTATTGAAGAGTATGCTATATGGGGCGGTGTGCCGCGCTATTGGGAACTGAGGGAAAACAGAATTTCGCTTGATGATGCCATGTGGCATAATATCCTTTCTGTAAATGGGACTCTTTATGAGGAGCCGGTAAAACTGTTTCAGGATGATGTTAAGGATATAGTCAAGACTTCGACAATAATGTCTTATATCGGTACTGGTGCAAACCGTCTTTCCGAAATTGCTGCACGATGCAATGAACCTGCAACTAATCTGTCGCGTCCATTGAAGAAACTTGTTGATCTCGGTTTTTTGGAAAAAGATGTTCCGTTCGGGATTGATGAAAAGAATGCGAAAAAGAGCCTCTACAAGATTGCCGATCCGTTTATGGCATTCTACTATCAGTTTGTTGTCCCTAATCGTTCGTTCATTGAACTTGGTCGTCGCTTACCCATAGAACAGGCTTTGACTGCTCATTTCTCTGAGTATGTGAGTATGCAATGGGAAAAACTGTGTCGGGATGCCGTAACAGGAAATCTTGTTAATGGAGTAGTTTATGGCAAAGCAAAACGCTGGTGGGGCTCTGTTCTCAATGAGGATAAGAAGCCGGAACAAGTTGAATTTGACGTGATGGCTGAATCGCTCGATAAAAAGTATCTGTTGGTCGGAGAATGTAAATGGACAACAGGGGAGAATGGCAAACAGCTAACTGCTGAGCTTCTCCGCAAAGCTAATCTGTTGCCGTTTGCTAAGAACTACACTATCGTTCCTGTACTGTTCCTTAAGAACGCTCCGAAAGATGATGCTGGGAATGCAATGTTGTCGGAAAATGTTGTAGAGTTAATGAAGTAAAGAGATATCAAATTTACGATTTGACAGAGTTATTAGATGGCAAAAAAAACAATAAATAAAGAGCTTACAGGTGCACAGGACTTATACAATTTCTTGTTTGAGGCCTGTAATATAATACGCGGTCCTGTAAGCCAAGATAATTTTAAGGATTATATCACGCCTTTACTTTATTACAAGCGGATATCTGATGTTTATGATGAAGAAACAGAAGAAGCTTTAATATCAAGTGGTGGTGATAAGGAGTATGCATCTCTGCCAGAACAACATCGTTTTGTTATTCCTGATGGTTGTCATTGGCAAGAAGTCCGAGAGCGTACAGAAAATCTTGGAGCTGCCATAGTCGGTGCTATGAGGCAGATAGAGATAGCAAACCCAGATACATTGTATGGGGTGCTATCTATGTTTTCATCTCAGAAATGGACTAACAAAGCAATACTCAATGATAGCAAGATTCGTGACCTGATAGAACATCTATCAAAACGAAAACTTGGTAATAAGGATTACCCTGCGGACTTAATGGGTGATGCTTATGAAATATTATTGAAGAAGTTTGCCGATGATAGTAAGGCTCAAGCTGGAGAGTTTTATACTCCTCGTTCTGTTGTGAGATTATTAGTGCATATTCTCGATCCGCAACCGGGGGAAACTGTATATGATCCTGCTTGTGGTAGTGGAGGAATGCTTATCGAAGCTATACGATATATGCACGATGATTCTCTTTGCTGCGGAAGTATATTCGGACAGGAAAAGAATGTCGTGAATGCGGCCATTGCTAAAATGAATCTATTCCTGCATGGTGCATCTGATTTTAATGTAATGCAAGGCGACACATTGAGAGACCCAAAAATTCTTCAAGGTGGTAATATCGCCAAATTCGATTGTGTTATAGCAAACCCCCCATTTTCTCTTGAAAATTGGGGAGCAACGGAATGGAGTTCAGATAAATATAAGCGCAATATCTATGGCACACCGAGTGATAGTTGTGGTGACTATGCGTGGATTCAGCATATGATATGTTCTATGTCTTCCGGCAAGGGGCGTATGGCTGTTGTAATGCCGCAAGGTATTCTGTTTCGTGGAAATCAAGAAGCAGAAATAAGGAAACAATTAGTCGAAAGTGATTTGATAGAAGCCGTTGTTACATTAGGAGATAAATTGTTTTATGGAACTGGACTTTCACCGTGCTTTTTGATAATACGAAGAATGAAACAGGCTCATCATTCCGGACGGATTTTGATGATAGATGGTTCCAAAATTCTAACTCAAAAGAGAGCGCAGAATATTTTAGAAGAGAATGATATAGATAGGTTATATTCACTTTATCAAAATTACTCCGATGAAGAGGACTATTCTCGAATCGTTACATTGCAGGAGATAAGAGATAAAGAGTATAATCTTTCGCCCAATCGCTATGTGGTTTACCACAAGGAGGAAATTCGTCCTTATGCGGAAGTGTTGGCTGAGTTCAAACAAGCATACGCAGATGTGAAGCGATTGGAGAACGAATTTTCATTACTCATTAACGCATAATCAATATGGCAGAAAAAGTAAAACAATATCGTCTTCCTGATGACCCTATTACGCTCGATGAACTTAAAAGTTTCCTTTGGGCGGCTGCCACTCATTTGCGTGGTCAGATTGATGCTGCAGGATATAAAGAGTATATTTTCCCTTTGCTTTTTTTCAAACGCATTTCCGATGTTTATGATGAACAGTTTGAAGGATTTGTGTGTGAAGGAGGAGTTGAGTATGCAGGTATGCAAGTAGAAGATCTCCCCATCCGTATTCCTGATGGTGCGCACTGGAGAGATGTTCGTGAGGTGACGGAAAATGTTGGTAATAAATTAGTCGAAGCATTTATTGCCATTGAGCAAGCCAATCCTGCTAAGGAAATGGATGGTAGAAAAATCGGAGGATTAGAAGGTATTTTCGGACCTAAGGATGGCTGGACCAATAAGGCGAAGATGCCTGATAATATCATTACTTCGTTGATTGAGGATTTTTCTAAATATACGTTGAGCCTAAAGGCTTGTCCTGCCGATGAGATGGGGCAGGCATACGAATACCTTGTTGGAAAGTTTGCCGATGATGCCGGAAATACTGCTCAGGAGTTCTATACGAATAGAACAGTCGTTCAACTTATGGCTGAGATACTGCAGCCACAACCGAATGAAAGCATTTATGACCCAACTTGTGGTTCCGGAGGTATGTTGGTTAAATGTTTAGACTATCTTCGCAACAAAGGTGCAGAGTGGCAGAGTGTACAGGTGTTCGGACAAGAGGTGAATGGCTTGACTTCTTCTATTGCACGAATGAATCTTTATTTGAATGGAGTTGAAGATTTTTCGATTGCATGTGCAGATACGTTGGAGCATCCTGCATTCTTGGATGGCAGCCATCTTCGTAAGTTCGACATTGTTCTGGCAAATCCTCCTTATTCAATCAAAGAATGGAATCGTGAAAAATTCATGAATGATAAGTGGGGACGTAATTTCTTGGGAACGCCTCCGCAAGGAAGAGCTGATTATGCATTTTTTCAACATATTATTGCTTCGATGGATAGAAATACTGGTAGGTGTGCTATATTGTTTCCCCATGGTGTACTATTTCGTGATGAAGAATATGAGTTGCGCAAAAAATTAGTTGAAATAGATATTGTAGATTGCGTAATTGGACTTGGTCCTAATCTATTTTTTAATGCTTCTATGGAGGCTTGTATTATTATCTGCAAAAATAGAAAAGAAGATAGTCATAAAGGTAAAGTTATTTTTATTGACGCAAAAGGAGAGGTATCAAGAAAGAATGCTGAAAGTTATTTAGAAAATACTCACATCCAGAAAATTATTTCTGCTTATGAAAATTTTGAAGATATAGAATATTTTGCAAAAGTTGCTGATATAAATGATATAGATAATAATAAGAGTTTGCTTAGTATACAAAGTTATGTCAAGCAAAAAGGAACAAATGAAATATACATTTTGGATGAATCACTCCCAAAATGGATTGAGGCTTCAAGATCAATGCATATCGAAGTTGCTAATCTTTTAAGTATGCTAAAATATGAGTAGGGTAAAGTTTGGAGATGTCGTTAAAGATGTGAAGATAAATATAGATCGTCTAAATAATCCGTATGAATACTATGTTGCAGGCGATCATATGGATTCGGAGGATTTAACCATACATAGGAAAGGATGTTTTACAACAGATGATGTTGGACCTGCTTTTATTCGTGTATTTAAACCAGGTCAGATTTTGTATGGTTCAAGAAGAACATATCTAAAGAAAATAGCAGTTGCTGATTTTGAAGGAGTATGTGCTAATACTACTTTTGTTTTTGAAACGAAAGATCCTCATGCATTTGAGCAACGTTTGTTGCCGTTCATTATGCTATCAAAGGATTTTACGACTTGGTCGATAGCTAAATCAAAAGGTTCTACAAATCCTTATGTGTTATTTTCTGATTTGGCTGATTTTGAGTTTGAATTACCTCCATTAGAGGAACAAAAAGTTCTTGTTGATAAATTATGGGCAGCCTATCGATTGAAGGAGGCTTATAAGAAACTACTTGTTGCCACTGATGAAATGGTGAAATCGCAATTTATCGAGATGTATTATAATACTCATAATAAGCAAACCCTTGAATCGGTTTGTCCAATCATGAATAAGGGGATAACGCCAAAATATGTTGAATCTTCTTCTGTCTTAGTGATTAATCAAGCATGTATCCATTGGGATGGTCAACGTTTGGGTAATATAAAATACCACAACGAGGAAATCCCAGTTAGGAAGAGAATACTTGAATCAGGAGATGTTCTCTTGAATGCAACTGGAAATGGTACTCTTGGACGATGTTGTGTATTTATTTGTCCTTCAGACAATAATACCTACATAAATGATGGACATGTGATTGCCTTGTCAACAGATAGAGCAGTGATTCTTCCAGAAGTGCTTAATACATACCTTTCTTTAAATGATACGCAAGCAGAAATATACAGGCAATATGTAACTGGTTCTACAAATCAAGTTGATATCGTATTCTCAGATATCAAGAAAATGAAAGTTCCTGTTCCTAGTATGGATGAACAAATCTTGTTTGTTGAGGTCCTCACACAAGCCGATAAATCAAAATTTGAGTTGAAGCAGTGTATTGAAAATATCGATAAAGTCATAAAGAGTTTAATAAACGGATAGAATAAGAGAGATACGTTGATAGCTGCGGCTTAATTGGATAACAAATTTATTAATAATATGATAGAGAATCTGATTAATGACATAGAGCAGGCTATGCTGGGAGTTTTAAACAATGAGCAAATGAGTCAATTACGAAAGGTGCTAGATTATGCCTTTCGTGATATCAACGTGTCGTCTAAGAACAATGAAGAGTGCAGTGGTAATAGTGAATTAATAGATAGTTTTTTGTCGGCTAAACGAGTCGAAGGTTGTTCGGATAAGTCGATGCACTATTATCGAAGTACATTAAATAATGCTATCAGGAAAATAGAAAAAAATATTCGCCATATCACTACTGATGACTTGCGTAATTACTTAAATGATTATCAGCAGACAAGCGGTGCTACAAAGGTTACGGTAGACAATATACGTCGCATTTTGTCAAGTTTCTTTTCATGGCTTGAGGATGAGGATTATATTGTGAAGAGTCCGGTACGTCGGATTCATAAAGTAAAAGTCGGAAAAACAGTCAAAGAAACATACTCCGATGAAGCGTTAGAACAAATGCGTGACCATTGCGAAGGTATTCGCGATTTAGCCTTGATTGATTTGTTGGCCTCTACTGGTATGCGTGTCGGGGAGTTGGTCAAACTCAATCGGAACGATATAGACTTTGAAAACCGGGAATGCATCGTTACCGGTAAAGGAGATAAGCAACGTCGAGTTTATTTCGATGCTCGTACAAAGATACATTTACAACGTTATTTGGCAGAACGGATAGATGACAATCCTGCCCTGTTTGTTTCATTATTAGCACCTTACGATCGCTTACAGATAAGTGGTGTGGAAATACGTTTACGTCGTTTGGGGCGTGAATTGAATATTCCTAAGGTGCATCCTCATAAATTTCGCCGTACGTTGGCGACAATGGCGATAGATAAAGGTATGCCTATAGAGCAGGTCCAGCATCTCTTAGGGCATCAAAGTCTTGATACAACATTGCAATATGCTATGGTGAATCAGACAAATGTAAAAATGTCTCACCGTAAATTTATTGGTTAGTATGTCGCAATTTATCGAGATGTTCAAAGAGAAGGGGTATCCTTTGAGAATGCTAAAATCGTTTGCTGATGTATCCACTGGAGGTACGCCTTCTAAGGCAAATCTTGAATATTGGAATGGAGATAAGCCATGGGTATCTGCAGAGGACATGAAAAATAAGTATGTATATGACACTTGCGAGAAGGTCACAGAAGCCGGATATGCTACATGCAAGATTATCCCAGTAGATACCTTGATGTATGTATGTCGAGGTAGTATCGGAGTAATGGCAATCAATAAGATAGAATGTGCAACCAATCAGTCTATATGTAGAGCAAAGTGCCACGATAACGTATGTAACGTAGAGTTTCTTTATCATGCTTTAATGTATCAAAAAGACAACATTAAGAAAATGGGGACTGGCACATCATTCAAATCATTGAATCAAACTTCATTCTCTGAATTGAAAATAGAATTGCCCCCTTACAATGAACAGATGAAGTTTGTAAGCATTGCTCAACAGGCCGATAAATCAAAATTTGGCGACTTCAAATCGCAATTTATCGAGATGTTTGGGAATCCTCTTTCTTTAAATCAGAAGAATGAGTTGAAAAGATTAGGAGAATGTTGTATTCTAAATCCAAGACGTCCTAACATTGCTCTTTGCGACACCGATAAAGTCTCTTTTATTCCTATGCCGGCGGTAAGTGAGGATGGATATTTGGTAGATATGACTGACGAAGAATATGGAAAAGTAAAAAAAGGCTTTACATATTTTGAGAATAATGATGTCTTGTTTGCCAAAATTACACCTTGTATGGAGAATGGCAAAGGAGCTATTGTACATGGACTTACAAATGGTATAGGAATGGGATCTACAGAATTTCATGTATTGCGGCCAATTAACGGAATATCTAGTCCCTATTGGCTGTTAGCATTAACACGAATGCCTATATTTCGTGAGCGTGCTGCAAAAAATATGTCTGGAACAGGCGGGCAGAAAAGAGTTAGTGCTTCATATCTGGACCATTTTATGGTTGGATTGCCTGCGATGGAGGAACAAAGGCGTTTTGAAGCAATATATAGACAAGCCGACAAATCAGAATCTGTCATTCAAAAAGCTTTAGTATATTTGAATGACATACAGAGTGACGAATTAGGGAAAATCGCTTAATTATTAAATTGATAACAATAAAAACCATAGATATGTTTAACGAAGACAATACAGTGGAGCAAATGCTCATAGAAGCTGCAACCCAAAGTAGTTGGCAGTATGTAAAGTCACAGGATATACCTCGTAGTTCTGATTCTGTCCTTGTTGAATCATGGCTATTGGAAGCTCTTGTCAGGTTAAATCCAATAACACGTCAACAAGCGGAGCAAGTTATTTATAAACTCCGTGCTGCTATTACTTGTGGAGGTAATTATGATGAATTGGTGACTGCCAATGACCGTTTTCGTACATTATTATTTAATGAAAACACAGAGCCTTTTGGAAAGGATGGTGAATATATACCTATCAGATTCTTTAGCGAAGATGCGGTCGAAGATTATTGTGTAGTGACCAATCAATGGGAGTTTCCACGTAGTTCTGTTGAAGGAGGTAAACGTTTGGATTTGGTTTATCTGATAAATGGAATTCCGGTTTGTGTTGGTGAAGCAAAATCTCCTGTTCGCCCTCAGATAACATGGGCTGACGGAGCCATTGATATGCTGCATTACGAAAAGAGCATTCCAGAAATGTTTGTTCCGAATATATTAACCTTTGCTACAGAAGGTAAAGAACTTCAATATGCCGGCATCTGTGCCCCTGTTGACAAATGGGGACCTTGGTTTAATGATGAAAGTCGTCAGCATGGTACAATAGAGTCGGTTAAAAGTAACGTAATGGGGTTGGTTCAACCAAACCGACTGCTTGATATATATCGTTACTATAGTGTTTTTACAGGAACATCATCAGGCAAAAAAATAAAAATAGTTTGCCGTTATCAACAATATCTAGGTGGTGAAGCTATTGTTCAGCGTGTCTTAAATACATATCGAGAGAAACAAGGTCCGAAGAAAGGTCTTATTTGGCATTTCCAAGGTTCGGGAAAATCATGGTTGATGGTATTTGCTGCCCAAAAATTACGTTTGCAGAACGAATTACATGCTCCCACAGTTGTTATCGTTGATGACCGTATTGATTTGGAAGATCAGATAACGGGCGATTTTACTCGTGCTGATATTCCTAATATAGAATCTGCAAAGACAAAAGATGAGTTAGTTGCATTTTTCAAGCAGGATCAGCGCAAGATTCTGATAACGACAATTTTCAAGTTCGGAGATGTTGATAGTGTACTGAATGAAAGAGATAATATCATTTTATTGGTAGATGAAGCACACCGAACTCAGGAAAAGGATTTAGGACAAAAAATGCGCAATGCATTACCTAATGCATTTTTCTTTGGCCTTACCGGAACGCCTATCAATAAACGAGATAAGAATACTTTTCAATCTTTTGGAGCTGATGAGGATTTAGAGAAAGGTGGATATATTTCAAAATATACTTTCCAAAATTCTGTTGAAGATGGAGCTACGCTTGAATTGAATTTCCAAACAGTGCCGGTAGAGATGCATCTTAACGAAACTCAATTACAAGAAGAATTTGATGAACTGACCGATCAAATATCCGAGGACGAAAAGAACGAATTAGTAAAACGAACTTCTGTTGAAGCATTTTTTACAGCAGAGAAGCGAATTAACGATGTCGCACGTTATATTGTAAATCACTTCAAAGAGTATGTAGAGCCCACTGGAATGAAAGCTCAAGTCGTGGTATATAACCGAGACTGCTGTGTGAAATATAAGAAAGCGATTGATGCTCTTTTGGGTTCGGAAGATGCAACCACTATCGTTATGCATACGGCTGGCGATAAAGCTGATGAGTATAAAGCATACCGTCGTGATAGAGAACAAGAAAGAAAACTTCTTGACCAATTCCGTGATCCATTGTCACCGATTAAAATGGTGATTGTCACTTCAAAGCTGTTGACAGGTTTTGATGCTCCAATTTTGCAATGTATGTATCTTGATAAACCAATGAAGGATCATACGTTGTTACAAGCTATTTGCCGTACGAATAGAAAGTACAATGTTGATAAGAAATGTGGTCTGATTGTAGATTTCGTTGGTGTATTTGATAATGTAGCCAAAAGCCTTGCTTTTGATGAGGAGACGGTAAAAACGGTTGTAAAGAATATTGATGAGATAAAAGTGTTGATACCTCAATTTTTGCAAGAGTGTATTGACTTTTTCCCTGGTGTAGACCGGACAATCGGTGGTTGGGAAGGTTTGCAAGCTGCCCAGCAATGTTTACTTGATGAGTCTACAAAAACGAATTTTGCAAAACATTTTTCACGATTGGCTAAAGCTTGGGAAACAGTAAGCCCGGATGCAATGCTGGCTGCTTATCAGGCGGATTATACTTGGCTGGCTCAGGTATATCAAAGTGTACGTCCTGTTAGTACCGGAGGATCACTCATATGGACTTTATTGGGTGCTAAAACCATTGAAATCATTCATCGTAACATTGATACAATTGATATTGGGACTCCACTTGAGGATCTTGTGGTAGATGGAGATGTAATTGATATGGTGTTGGAGCAAGCCAAAGACAATCCTAAAAAGATATTGGAAGTGGAAAAAATGCTTCGTTTGAGGTTAGGAGAGCATCATGGAGACCCCAATTACAAGGCATTTGCTGAGAAGTTGGATGAACTGCGCCGTCATATGGAGGAAAATCTTATAACTAGTATTGATTTCCTCCGAGGATTGCTCACCCTTGCTAAAGAAGTGCTTGAGGAAGAAAAAAACTCAAATCAACCTCTTGACAAGAGGGAACAAGCTAAAGCTGCTCTTACGGAGTTGTTTGAATCAATTAGAACTGAGGATACTCCTATCATTGTAGAACGTGTAGTTGCTGATATAGATGAAAATGTGGTAGCTATTGTACGTAAGTTTAAAGATGCTTTTAAAAGCATTACAGCTCAGCGAGAGATAAAAAAGAAACTACGTTCTATTCTGTGGGTTAACTACCAGATTAAAGATCAAGAAGTTTTTGATAAGGCTTATCAGTATATTGAGATGTATTATTAATTGGTTGATAAAATAAATTTGTTATGGCTGTTGAATCACACGATAAGAAACTTGATGACCTTCTAAAAATGGTTGAAGAAGGTAAGGCTCAATTACCCGACTTTCAACGTAGTTGGGTTTGGGATGACACGAAGATATGTAAACTAATAGAAAGTATCACATCTGGCTTCCCAATGGGTGCAGCGATGTTTTTGGCTAATGGTGGTGAGCATATCCGTTTTAAGTATCGCACATTTGAAGGTGTGGATTCTATATCAGAAGTTACACCTGAGTGGCTTGTGCTCGATGGACAACAGCGACTCACAACCTTATATCAGGTCTTGAAAAGTAAGAAAGCAACTAATACTCGATTAGAGACCAATCGAGATACAATTATCAAACGCTATTATTATCTAGATATTCGTAAATGTCTAGACTCTACTGCGGACAGATTGGAAGCAATCATATCTGTATCAGAGAAGAAACAGCTTACAACAAATATTGGTCGTGATGTAACGCTGGACTTATCCACAAGAGAGAAAGAATTTGAGAACCTGATGTTTCCCTTGAATATTACGTTTTCTCATAATGATACGGAAGATTGGCATTATGATATGGAAGACTATTACAAAGGTGATAGAGAGTATAGAAATTTATTCCGTGATTTCTCACAGCAGATTCTTCGCCCAATTTTAGAGTATAACATACCTATAATTCAGCTTGATAAAGAAACCCCGAAAGAAGCTGTCTGCCAGATTTTTGAGAATGTAAACACTGGTGGTGTACCTCTTACGGTTTTCGAACTCGTCACAGCTACATTTGCTGCTGAAGGACATGAATTGAGAAAAGATTGGGAGACCATTCGTCATATTTTTGCTCAAAAAGTAAATGGCGAGCTATTGAAAGAAATCACTGGCGCTAATTTTTTGGCAGCAATGACTCTGTTGGTATCATATTATAAAAGAGTGGTTTCAGGTGATGATGAGCGTGTGGCTGTAACATGTAAGAAAAAAGACATTCTTAGGCTTGAATTGAAAGATTATTTGAAGTATCATGACGCTTTGATTAAAGGTTTCTGTGATGCAGCTGATTTCTTAGTACATCAGGGGATTTTCCGTTCCAGAGATCTTCCATATTCGTCACAACTTATTCCACTTGCTGCAATCTTTGCATACGACAACGAAAATAAAAAAATGTTGCATCTTGGAAGCAAACAGGAATTATTGTCTCGTTGGTATTGGTGTGGCGTAATGGGTGAACTATATGGGGGTGCCAATGAAGCTAGATTTGCAACTGATATAATGGGCGTATTCCGTTGGATGGAAGGTGGTGAAATGCCAGAGACTGTATATCGTTCCAATATACAACCAACTCGTTTATTGACCATGCAGACTAGGAATAGTGCAGCGTACAAAGGTGTTATGGCACTTATCTTACAAGATTCACCACTTGATTTTATGACAGGTCATCGTATGGATATAGCATCTTACATTGATGAAGATGCTGATATTCATCATATATTCCCTCAAACTTATTGCGAGAAAAATAACCTTCCACGTATAAAATGGAATTCTGTCATTAATAAGACTCCAATTTATGCATCTTCCAATCGTTCAATAGGAGGACATGCACCAAGTACCTATATTGGAACTATGGCAAATAAGGGATTAAAACAAGTTGAGATACAGGAAGCTATAGAGTCACATAAGGTAAGTTATGCTCATCTTGCATTAGATGATTTCAATGCTTATTTCATAGATCGAGCAAAACAATTGCTTGACAGAATAGAGCAAGCGACAGGCAAATCTGTCTCAGGAAGAGATAGCGAAGAAACAATCCGTGAATTTGGTGTTGCTTTAATATAGATAGCAATCTGTAACAAACTAGAAAAATATGATTAATAAATAGCTGAAAATAAATGAACTGGAGATTTTGGAAGAAAATATGTGCAAATAATTCGATGGAGGATGATAAACAAGTATCATTAACTCCTGCTCTGCTTAATCGTGATAGTGAAAGTGATAAGAAGCAGTATAGGAGTGTTTTGAATCTTGCACGAAAACTAGAAGAGAAAGACATATTGAACATTGCTCTTACTGGTCCTTATGGATCCGGTAAGAGTTCCATTCTTCGCTCTTTGATGAAAGACTATCGTAAATACAAATATCTTTCAATATCTCTTGCTACTCTAAAGTCACCATTAGATGATAAAAAGAATAAAATAGATATTGATACGATGAATAATCGTATTGAATACAGCATTCTTCAACAACTTATTTATAAAGAAAAACAAGAGACGCTTTATAACTCCAGATTAAAAAGGATTTATCATAAATCAACTTGGGCTCAATATGCTTTATCTTTTGCAATAATATTTTATATTGTTGCCTTAATTATTGTATTTGAACCATCATTTTTGGAGGTGGATTGGATTTGCAATCGCTTAAGTAATCCAGTATTAAATAAATGGTCTGATATTTTTGCTCTATCATATATATTTGTTGCAACAATAATATTCGTTCAAAAGACTGTCAAATCATTGAGTAATAGTAAACTGAATAAGTTAAATCTAAAGAATGGAGAGATTGAATTAAAAGAAAACAAAGAAGATACATCCGTTTTCAATAAGCACATGGATGAGATTGTCTATTTCTTTGAGGTTACTGATTATAATGTTGTGATTATAGAAGATTTAGATAGATTTGATAATACGGATATTTTTCTTAAGTTAAGAGAGGTAAATCAACTCTTGAATCAGTCAAACTCTGTGGGGCGTAAAGTTACGTTCATTTATGCGGTTAAAGATGATATGTTTTTTGATGAAGAACGTACTAAATTCTTTGATTATATCACAACTGTAATCCCAATAATCAATTCTTCAAACTCGGCAGACAAACTGAAAGAGGAACTAGAGATAAAAGGCTATTCAGATCTTAATGTCGAGGTAATAGACAGTTTGGCTTTTTTCATTGACGATATGAGATTACTGAAGAATATTGTCAATGAATATGCCCAATATAGAGAAAAACTTGATGAGAAACTTGATCAAAACAAACTTCTTGCAATGATTGTATATAAAAACTACCATCCAAAAGATTTTGCTGATCTGCATAAAGGAAAGGGTGTTTTGTATGATTGTTTGCATAAGAAAAGTGAATTATTGGTTGAGCGCAATAGACAGATTGACGAGCGTATTAATGGAATAACTAAAAAACTTCAATCTTTAGAAGCGACACATGCCATACAAGAAAAAGAATTAAGGCTGATTTATATTGAAGGGTATCGTAGAAAATTATCAAAACAAAATGAAAATAATGCCTTTTTGTTTTTTGTCGAAAACAATTTTATACCTCTTGAAGATATCGCAGAAAATGAAACGTTATTTAATTCCTTTATATCGCAATCCTCATTTCGATATCAATGTTTTAAGAGGCATCAAACTAACACATATTATGGTGTTAGATATTATTATGATACATCTGAAGATAGTTGCAATATTCAATTCAGTCAAATAGAGAAAATAGTTAATTCTACCTTTACCTACCATGAGCGATTAGAAGCCTTGCGAGAAGGGGAAAAAAGATATCGTGAACAAATCAAGATACTAGAATTATCTCGTAATAATCATTATGCTACTCCAATACAAGAACTGTTGCTGGATGTTGATATGCAGACGCATAAAATTTTTAGTGAACTCAATGTCTCTAAAATGCTTGAAGTTTTCTTGAAAGAAGGACTTATAAATGAAGATTACTTTGATTATATATCTTTCTTTTTTGGTAAGTCAATTAATAAGCACGACCATGATTTTATCCTTGAATTAAAACTTCGGCATAGTTTGCCGTATGACTATCATATAGATAAAGTAGGGCAGTGCGTAAAAAACATTCCTGATAAATGTTACAACGATGTAAGTATATTGAATATTCAGGTGGTCGATTGTATTTGTCAGCATCTTGAAGAAGCAAATAACTCAAAACTTCATTCGATAGCACAAGTTATTATGCATAATAAAAAGTGGGACTTTTTGATTGACTTCTATAAATCAGTTGAAGATTCAAGCTCGCTTTTCAACCATTTGGGCAGTATCGTTGATGGATTATGGAAGATCTTCGTGAAACAGAATTCCGATGAATTATTCGAGTCTTGGTTACGATTCCTCGAATTGAACCATTCCACCAAAGAAAGTCGTAACTGGTTGAATAAACACTTCGCATTTATATCTCATAGAGTAGATCTCATAGGTTTTGATACAATCAAACAAATAGTGTCGAATGGAAAACTGATTTTTACAGATATAGATGCAGAGTCTAGGTGTTTGCTTGAGTATGTTGTAGAAAACAAAGCATATATGTTGACACCAGAAAATGTTGTATGCGCATTTGTTCATTATCGAAATGAGAGGGTGGAAACATTGGATAATTATCCTTTAAATGTTACAATACTGAGGAGCTGTAAATCAGCTAAATCTATATCAGATTATATAGATGAATGTTTTGACAATGCACTAAATAATGTATTTATTACAGATACGGCAAAAAAAGAGAGTGTGGGAATTATTCTTGAAATTATTAATTCTGAGGATATAACAGAGGACACAAAACGCAAATACCTTTCTGGGCAACAGAATAAAGTTTCTCTTTCCGATGTTAACAATATACAGTGGGAGTTCGCTATTGAAGTTGATATAGTTATACCAGCATGGCCTGAGATATATGCATTTTATGAGAGTCAGAATAATGTAATGATTTCCAGTTTGCGAATATTCATTACCAAACATATTGATGAATTAACAGATATATCTGAATTGGATGATACTCAGAAAGAACTACTGGCACACAGTGCTTTATTGACATCAGATTTTGAAATTTTGGTATACGATAAACTTGTCAAAATCTTTGATGGAGTTACATTTAAGGATGCGGATATTAACAGTGTAGATAACGCTCATTTTAAGTCGTTACTTTGTGCTGATATGCTTCCATATAGCACATATTATACGACAACAATTAGAGACAATCATAGTGATGTACTTACTTATTATGTAGATAAGTATTTGGATGAGTGTATTATAGAAATAGAGGAGTTGCCTACAGATATGAGGCTATACAAGCATCTTATGAAAAATCCAAGAGTAATCGGTGAAAAAGCTCTAAGTGTAGTTCAACATTTTCTTCCTCATATTGTGTGGGATAACGAATTGGCAAATATCACTCTTCCTGTGTTGAAAAACAATATTGAAAAATTTGATTATGACATAGAGAAGAACATTTTGGTCGCCTCTACTAATTTGCCAGAGCGATTGTCTTTTTTGATAGACTTGGTTGAAAAGTTTAGAGATGATTTTGACATTGTGACAGAATTAATAGAGTCTTTAGGCGATTCTTATCGAAGTATTACAGATAAATCAAAAAAGGCTACTATAGAAAATAATCACATGAATGAAATGCTTTTAGGGAAGCTAAAAACTATTGGATATATCTCATCATATAGAGAAGATGATGATAAACTTCGTGTAAGTCATAAACGTAATCACTAAATCAAATGCAAGAGAATAGAGGAATTTATAACTAAAGTTATGGAAAGAAAAGGGATTGTTTGATAACGAATAAAATAAAGTCTCAACCGATAGCATTCCTATCCGATTGAGACTTTTCGTTTATTTATCCCTGTCCGAAAACTTCTGTATAATTACAGCAATACCAATCCCCAAAACAACCATAAGAATACAACCAATAACAGCCTTCCAAATCAATCCGGAATGCAAAATCTCTGCATTAGCTACTATCATGCACACGAAAAAAGAAGATAGAGCAACTACAATGGTAATCAAAATGTAGAATGCCGTATCTGGGATGGGGATGGCATTGCTGGCTTTCTTTATTCTTCGCTCGGCTTCCTTACATTTGCTCTCAATCTGGCTGAGAAAATTGTATAGAAGGGTCGCACCGAATTCTACTGCTAACTTCTGTATTTCTTCAGAAATAATAGGTTTGCACTCATGTATAGAGTCGGATAGATTTTCAACTTCTGTTCTCAGCTTATATACGTTGTCATTCAGGCTGACAAGTTCCTTTGCGTTGATATCGAGTAACCGCTTTTCTTCCTCCAGATATTCATTCTTGGGAGTGGCTTTTATGGCTTCCGCTTCACTCATTTCCGCGGAAAAATCGAATTTCTTTTTCATGTTCGGTTTCATGGGCTTATCGTTTTAATCCTGTTTTCAGTTTCTTTCCTAACGAACGACTGGCGGCATGAGCGCATCTGCGAGCCCATTGCAAATTGTCTTCATCCTTGTCTCTCCACGGAAGGTCGCTTTGTGAGCCTCCACCACCTCCACCGGTTGTTACGTTGGGGGTATCTATCAGTCCGACAAATATAGCTACTGCCATATCGGTAAGTTCCTGACAGTTGGCAATAAACCTGTAATCAAATTCGTCATTAAAACAGTCAAGTATTTTTTCCGGAATATAGAATCTGTAATCCTTACCTTCATGGCTGAGGGCATAGGAAATCATATCCTGACTATATGTGAGATATTGGGTATAGTCAATAGGAGCAACCTTATGTATCGCTGCCTGTTGAACGGCTTTGGGAGCATTATTTCTAATGACGGTAGCTGACTGATGGTGCAGTTTCTCCCATGTCGCAGGAAGTTTCGAGACCATCAGGTTCCTGCCGATTCCCAATTCTGAAGCCTTGTATTTGGTGTTTCCATTCATGAGGGCATATCCACGAAGAATACCTTTCTTGTCCTCTCTTTCATGGACGGTATAACCTTTCCGTATAAGAGTGTT
Source organism: Bacteroides caccae (assembly GCF_002222615.2). Taxonomy (NCBI): domain Bacteria; kingdom Pseudomonadati; phylum Bacteroidota; class Bacteroidia; order Bacteroidales; family Bacteroidaceae; genus Bacteroides; species Bacteroides caccae. Next base: position 2,283,729 of record NZ_CP022412.2, read on the forward strand.
CTTGTACTCATCCCATGACCATGATGGCATTGCTTTCAACACCTCCATACAGTCCCGGTTCACTTGTGGAATGTTACGATTTCTGATTTGTTCTGCAGTCGTCCAGCCACGTTTCTTTGCCACTCGCTCGGCGGCACGTTGCGCCCGAAGATGAATGTTATGGTCGTTGTTGATATTGCCATTTTCATCCAAACGGCAGACCGCAGCATGGAGGTGGGGAACTTCGCCTTTGGATTCTGTATGCAGCCAAACAGAGTATTTACTGTTAGCTAAATTGGTTGGACAGGAACGGATTTTTCCATCCTTGCCGGTAATCACCTGTTTGTCGAACTCCTCGGCGAAATCTTGCCAAAGTTTTTGCCAATCTTCGATGTCATAGAATTGGGTATGTTTGGGCGATGGACTCAACTCGATTCTGATAACGGAGTTCTTTATCGGGCGATGCTGGGATATGGTCAACTGCATGGAGTTCCATATCCCCATAGCGTCCGGTTCTGAGGGCAACAGATTGTCCAATACCCGATAAATTTTCTCCGGATGCTTCTTATGTTGTGATTCACCGGTAATGTAACGGAGGTCGTTGATGCCGTGCGATATGGCTTTGGCTTTTGCAATCATTCTTCTTCGGATTTAAGGTTGGACGGAATTTTGTTCTTCTCTTTTACAGTATTCAGGAACTGGCAGACACTTTCGGCTACATTGCCAAGTTCCTTGAGCCAGTTGACCATGAACGGAATCTGATTGAACATTGCCATGCGCTGCTTTGTGGACATTCCGTGTAGGGCGGAGGTGTATTTTACGAGGTCTGCCCGACAATCGTCCAGATTCTGCAACAGGGCTGCTTCTTCTTTCGTAAGTCTCACTTTGGGCTTGAAGTTATAGGCACACGACAATAGGTAATCACTTATGGTCATACCGCATTGGGTAGCCATTGATTTTATATACTCCTTTTGAGTAGGAGTGACTTTCGCTCCGATGAAGACGTTTCTGGTTTCTTTAGAGGAGTTCGATGTATTTTCAATATCTTCTTTCATTTGAATCATTGTTATAATTGTGAATAGGTGCGAGCTTGCGAGTACCGCACCGGCGAGGGAACTGAGCAGGCAAGAGTGCCAGTGTACAACCGTAACGTAGTGAGGTTATACCTTGGCATATCTTGCAACAGATACCTGTTGATGCTTTCCGGCAAGCCATATTGGATGTACATACAGAATCGGCAGACGGATTTGAACCAGAAACTAAGATATTCATCTAAAAGAGGGGGGATAGAATGAATACCTTGTGTGCAACCCCTGACTACTTTGCTTTATTCTTATATATACGCCCCGACAATAAAGTAAAGTTGAACTCAATAATGGTATTCTGGATTGAAGGCATAATCTTTCCCTTCTTTTATAACCATTTGTTTGTCACTGAGCAATGTTGCGACCTTTACCGCCTTGTTATAACCGAGTTTTATACCCTGTAATCCGTAACCCTCTTGCAAGCGTTCTATATAATCATCGTAATTGTTGATGTTGCCATTGGCAAAAACGGCATTCAATGCTGGACGATGTACATTCTTTGGAATCTCCTTGTCCGGATCGAACGGTCCTTTGGTTGGTCGTCCGGTCTTCTTCTCTTTTGGCAGATAGGACTCTACCGGTTCGGGTATGGCTTCCTCGTTTATGCGGAAAGCGAAAGGTTCAAACTCACGGTCGCGGATATGCACGGCTTCGACCACGCTTATGGTCTTGTCCTCTTTATCCACCTCGATCTGCATAATGGTTTCCGCTTTATTGTTGAGTTCAGTGCCGATGTGACCACGAGCATGTTCGTCATTCTTGTTCTGATGCAGTACGGTATGGATGTGAATCTGTCTGTCGTCCGTCCACTGCATGAATTTGGAGATGATATCGGTAGATTCACCGGGAGAATTGATGTCATACAGGAAATCACGAATGCCATCTATGATGACCAATCCCAAATCCGGTATTGTGCCAATGGCCTGTTCGACTATCGCCAGACGTAGTTTAGGGGAGAACTTGCGTAGAGCCAGCATGAGCAGATTATCCGGTTTCTTGTCTTCCGGCAATTCAGCTAAACGTAGGATTCGTTTCAATATCTGCTGGCAATGATGTCGTCCTTGCTCCGTGTCGATGTACAGAATATTTCGCTTATTATCGGGAAAAGTGGACCGATAATGAAGAACGGTGCTGTTTCTCAATGCCGATGCGACTATGGCCGATACGTTAAAGGTTTTCTTGCTTTTGGCTTTTCCGATGGACGCACTGAAGTTTCCTAATGTACCGATAACAGCATCGTCTACCATCAGCACCACTGGCGACTGCTCGTAGGTATTCGTCACGCTCACGATTGAATCTTCCATGTAAACCGCCAATTCTTCACATGAAGGAGTCGTATTGTCCGTCTTCTCCATCTTTACCAGTTTTTCGGGTTCGGTTTACGACGATGGGATGCGAGCATGGACTCATTCTCTTCCTCAAAACTTTGCGGAGCCGGAGTCTTTCGGGAAGATTCCAGCCATCTATCCAGTTCATCACGATAGATGTAGAGATGTTTTCCTTGTTTTATAACCGGAATATCATCCTTTTTGACCTTGTAATAAAAGGTTGACAACGGCATTTTAAGATAGTTGCAAGCCTCCTGTACGGTCATGGGAACGTGCGTGTTCTCTTTGGTTTCGTACTGCTTGGAAAGTTTCTCCGTTAGCAGATTTTCCATACTTGCGATTCTGTCGCATAGTTCGCCCACCACAGTCGGCAGGTCGTTGAATGTCAGTTGGTCTTTTTCCATATTATACTCTTTTAATCGTTTAATATACTGCGAACCAACTCAATGAAACCTTGCAGAACAATACAGACCGGATTAATTATTTCGTCTGCATGCGTTTTTTTAGTCTGAGTTACTATTATCTGTTTCTAAATGGAAGCGATAATCGCCTTTATCGGGCACGTCAATAGGAATCTGACTAGGAACTTGATCCCGTAAATTAAGTTTGAGATATTCAAGAGTCGCATTTTCGAGTTCGTGAGGAAATGAAGACTTGATAAAAACGGCTCTTTTTGCCAATGATACTCCCAAGCGTTCACCTACATTCCATGCCAGATGGCGAAGTCCCGGTGATCTCAGTGGATTATCTATATTGGAGCGAATGGGCTTGTATAAATCGGATCTATCACAGGCCATATACTCAATATTAGAAATGAGGATTGCAATAGCTTCTTTAGACAGATAGGGTGCGGTTTTAATAGTTACATATTCACGAATAGCATTCATGACTTCTACTTGTTTTTCTGCTTCTTTCTTTTTGATGTTCTCTCGTATTGTATCATAATTATCTATAACTGAATTATTGGGCTGTTCAATAGTTTGAATTTCATCTGCACAATCGGTTTTTATTTCGAAACCAGAGTCAGTAATAATAGGAGATTGCCGGTCAAAAGAAAAATTGATTGGATTCTTCGTCAACCATGTGTAGAAAAATCGTTGCAGTAGACCACACAATAGGATTGTAACCACAAGGCCGATTATAACTGGAGTCGTTATTGTTGTGGTATTGATTTTGTGATAAGTGAATAGGTAAGTGTCTACTGCCACATAGGCAATTACCAATAATGCAAGAATAAAACTTATCCTCTTGGTCCGAATTTGAGTATTATTTGTCATCTGCTGCAAGTATTTGAAATGGTTATATGGCAAAGTTATGTGCTATATTCCAGATATATATAATTAGTGATGACGAATCGCTCAATATTTGTAAAAAATAACGGTTAGAGTATGATTTCAGACTAAAAATCATACTCTAACCGCTTAAAAATAGGGATAAGTGGCTGTCAGTCCTTCCGTGTCAAGGTAATCTTCTTGCTAGCTTCACGTTTGTTGGCATCCACTACTTTGATATACCTTTGAGTGGTGGTGATACTCTTGTGTGCCATGATGCTCTGTATGGTGCGGATGTCCGTTCCGGCAGCTGCTTGTAGCGTTGCAAATGTTCTACGATACGAGTGAAATGTTATGTTCTTGGTAATTCCGGCAGAACGAATCCACTCTTTCATTGGGATTTGCGTCCAACTACGCATAAGTCCCTTGAATACCAAACCTTTCTTTTCAGAATTATAGCCTATCAATCCCAATGCTTCTTCACTAATAGGAATGATATCTTCCGCTTTGTTTTTTTGTGTAATGATATGTACGCATTTCCCTCCGGCTGAGTAGTCTACAATATCTTCCCAGCATAGTGCGAGTATATCACTGATACGTAAACTGGTCATACATGAAAACAGCGATGCTATTTTCAGAATGGGCTTCTTGCACGGTGTTTCAGCCAACTTGTACAGTTCATCTACAGACAGATACTCCTTGACTACATCCTCTGTTTCAATCTTATCCAAAAAATCATTGACATTGGTCTTTATCATTCCATTGCGGTAGAGTATTTTCAGGAATCCCCTGAAGGTAGACCAGTATCCCGATGCGGAGTTTCGTGTTATGCGTCCTTTGCGTCTCAGTTTTTTAGCTGTGAGCAGATACTCCCGAAACTTGTTGCAAAGGTCTATGTCAATCTCTTCAAAAGTACATTTACCATGTACGAAGTTGTTGAAATGCAGATAGACAAACTCCCATTTCTGGTCATGCTTACGGAGTTGCTTGCGATAATGCTCCAAGAAGTCTGCCTTGAGTTTGTACTTGTCAAAGAAGTCATACCGTTCATTGACAACTGACTCGAACCTGCGGCAACGGATGGCTTCGGCTTTCTCGGTCATTACCTCGTTGAAATTCTGTTCTCGTTTGTTTCTCGGATTGGCATAGACATAGATGCCAAGCGATTCATGACGGATAACTTTCATAGTCTCTTTGTCTCGATACCCAGGATAATAATCTAGATAGAAAGACATCATTCTACCTTTTAACGGACGTGTTCTCAACGTTACTGTTTTACATTCATGCATACTAATATATTTTTATGGTTATTATTAATTCGCTGGCAAAACTCTGTAATGTAATCATGCAGATTATCTACAGCAGAGATTAATTTTTGAATAATTAATGGATAGCGACAAATTAGATTATTTGTGAACACCCATAACCCTGTCAAACTCTACTTTTAGGAATCGGACGAACCGTCCGTTCTTCTCGCGATTGATCTGATGGAATTGCAGAATTCCGTAAACAGAGTCGCGGGAGAGTTTGAATTTTTCCATAGCCTCCTTGACGGTATAGTATTCCGCTTTGCTCTCCTGTTCTGAACTCTTCGAGAGGTCGAAGTGGAGCTTTGAGTAGAATATCTGCCCATGTTCCTTCTTGGATGGGATATTGTTCCGATACACCTGCGAACGGATGGCGACGCGTGTCATACCGTATTTTTCCTGAATATCTTCCGGTGTGTACCATTCGGTCAAGTCGGAATCCACCTCGTATTTGGCAAAGGCAGCATCGATATGTTTCTTGCTATAATAGTTGAATTGGCGTATTCGTACCTTCGGAACTTTGTGCTGCCGTGTATAAGTCCACACCCATTTGGCGTTGACCTTATATTTCTCTGCAATTTCTTCAGCAGTGTAATACTCAGTGATGTCGAAGTCCTCTTTAGGCATGATGCGCTCATACGGTTTGGTTTTCATCATTAGTTCGATGTCAGCACGACGAATGAGCGACTTCTTACCACTGATGCGTGAAGCCCGAAGTTTGGATTCCTTTACCAATTTATATATGTATTGTCTGGTTACGCCCATCAACTTTGCTGCTTGGGCAAAAGAGAAGAAATCCTGTCCCTCGGCGGCTTGTCGAGGTTGTAGCAACTCTTGCGAGCGTTTCAACTGCCGCTTGCGTTCCCGGATGCGTTCTTTGTAGCCAAGATTGGAACACTGATGGCTACAATAGCAGGTCGTTGTCTTTTGAGCTATAAATGGCTTTCCACACCGTTGACAAATCTTTCTTACTTCCATATTTTCCTCGTTTATATTGGGGATAATTTCTCCTTATTTCTCCCGGATTTTGTCAACACATGTAAACCATTGTCAACACACGTCAACTAATGCGTCATTGTGACATTCGGGCTAACCGTGAATTTGTGTCGCGGTAGAAATATGATAGAAAAATATGGATAAAAACCGTTACTACCAAATAAGGATTAGAAAGTGTTAAAATAGAAAAGCCGCTGAAATACAGCGACTTTATTCTAAATGGTTATAATTGGTTATGGCAGTTTCTAAGCCATCATTTGCCGATGCAAAAATGCTGAAAGATATTTTGAAGTACCATGTCATTTGTGACCTCACCGGCTATGTCTGAAATGAAGAAAATGCACTCCCGTATATCTTGCGAAAGGAAGTCTCCGGAGATTTGAGAATCAAGTCCGTCTTGTACTCTATGGATTGCTTCAAGTGCTTTGCTTAATGCCTCATAATGTCTTACGTTTGTTACAATAATGTCGTTTTGCGTTACTGTGGGTAAGTGAGCTGCATTAATGAGCATTTTTTGAAGTTCTTCCGTGTTCCCCCGTTGTTTGGCTGATATGAAAATGGACTCTGTATATTCTTTTGAGAAGTCTTTTAGTAAAGTTAGTAAATCCTCCTTTTGCTTTTCTTCGATCAAATCAGCTTTGTTGAATACTGCAATCAGATGTTTTCCTTCGCAACGAGGAATAATTTTTTCAGATAATTGTTCTATTTGAGAAGCAGCATTCACAGAATCTATCATCCAAAGAACAATCTCTGCCTGATCCAGTTTCTGGAAAGTACGTTCAATGCCCAAACTTTCAATTGTATCATTTGTTTCACGGATTCCGGCAGTATCGATGAATCGAAAGGTGACGCCTCCTATATTAATCGTATCTTCGATGACATCGCGCGTTGTTCCGTGAATATCACTGACAATTGCCCTCTCCTCATTCAATAGTACATTCAACAGGGTCGATTTTCCAGCATTTGTCTCACCGATAATGGCAACAGGAACACCATTCTTGATAGCATTGCCTACACTAAACGAATGGACTAGTCGGGAAATAACTTGCTCAATTTCATCGGCCAACTTCCGTAATGCCGAACGGTCGGCAAATTCCACATCTTCCTCACTGAAATCCAGTTCCAGTTCAATCATGGACGTGAAGTTCAGCAACTTGTTACGCAAGTCTGTCAGTTCTTTGCTAAAACCTCCCCGCATTTGACTCATTGCCAAACGGTGGGTCGCGGCAGATGAAGAAGCAATCAGGTCGGCAACAGCTTCTGCCTGACTTAAATCCATTTTCCCATTGAGGAAAGCACGTTGTGTGTATTCTCCCGGTTGAGCCATACGGCAGCCGTTCTTGATGAGTAGTTGCATTACTTGCTGGAGGATATAAGAAGAACCATGACACGTAATTTCCGTACTATTTTCTCCCGTGTAAGAATGAGGAGCACGGAAAAGACTAACGAGTACTTCATCAATGATTTCTTCTCCGTCATAGATACGTCCGAAAGTCAGCGTGTATGGCTTTTGATCATTAAATAGTTTGCCGGCTTTTGCAGGTTTGAAGATACGGCTAGTGATAGAAATGGCTTCCGGACCGGAAACACGGATGCTTCCGATAGCTCCTCCCTGGGCAGTAGCGATGGCACAAATAGTATCTTGGTTCATTATATTTTCTTTTTGAATGGGCAAAGATAAGGGTTTCTATGTAAAAAACAGAAGATTAGGGACAAGTTGTACTTTATTTGTTCATATTTGTCAGCGTTCAGCAGTGTACACAACAAAATATGCAAAACAAATAACCATGACTATGGAGTCAGTACAAATTTATATTCACTAAATGAAAATGGTGAGATCGTAAGAGAAAATTTGCAAAAGATACTTTCTGTACTTGCTGCGCATCAAATAATTTTGTGGGAATATGATATCCTTACGGGAAAATGCAGTTTTACGGATGATTATTTTCGTACACTTGGATTAAAAGAAGCCGGAATGGTTTTTAAGGATATTAATGACTTCTATCGGTTTGCTCATCCTGATGATATGGATGCTTGCCAAAAGTCTTTTGCAGCAATGCTTACCTCGGAATCAAAGACTTCACAGATACGGGTTCGTTGTATCGGAGAACATAAGGAAGTTATTTGGCTCGAAGACCATTTTCTCTCTTATAAAGGAAATGATGAAACACATCCGGATAAACTTCTGGCATATACTGTGAACGTAACTATTCCAAGGAAGTATATGATTTGTTTATTCACAATATCCATGAGTATCGCTCCTTTTGAAGGGAATAAAGTGCTGGTCCTGATTCATGATATCAGTGATCGGATTTGTCGCTCGAGGGAATTGATTGAGACGAAACGGTGGCAGAAGACGCCGATAAGCTAAAGTCTGTTTTTCTAGCAAATATGAGTCACGAGATTCTTTATCCGTGAAAAGCCCGACTTGATATTAATGGATATTCGTATGCCTGTAATGGACGGCATTCAGGCTATGGAAAAGATTTGTACTATGTCTTTTGCGGTACCCATTATCGCTGTAATGGCTTATGCATTTTATACAGAGCAGCAGGCTATTCAGGCAGGATGCAACGCTGTCATATCGAAACCTTATTCCATGGAAAAACTGAGAGAAACGATAGAATTCTCTATTGGTTGATTAATTTTCTGAAAGGGAATCAACATTCCGGAAATTGTAGTGTTATTAAGATAATAATAACACTCTAATTTTGTTGGAATATGAAGGAAGTAAAGAAGGTTGTACTCATCGGAGCGAGTGGTTTTGTTGGCTCAGCTCTTTTGAATGAGACTTTGAACCGTGGCTTTGAAGTGACAGCCGTGGTTCGGCACCCTGAAAAGATAAAGATAGAAAATGAGAGTCTGAAAGTGACGAAGGCGGATGTGTCTTCTCTTGAAGAAGTATACGAAGTTTGTAAAGGGGCGGATGCCGTTATCAGTGCGTTTAATCCGGGATGGAATAATCCCGATATATATGATGAGACAATTAAAGTCTATCTGACTATTATTGACGGAGTGAAGAAAGCAGGAGTCAACCGTTTTCTTATGGTAGGCGGTGCAGGTTCATTGTTTATTGCGCCCGGCTTGCGATTAATGGATTCCGGTGAAGTACCCGAGAATCTTTTGCCCGGAGTAAAAGCTTTGGGAGAGTTTTATCTGAAGTTCCTGACGAAAGAGAAAGAAGTGGACTGGGTGTTTTTCTCTCCGGCAGCGGATATGCGACCGGGAGTACGTACGGGACGTTATCGTCTGGGAAAGGATGACATGATTGTGGACATTGTGGGGAACAGCCATATTTCTGTAGAGGATTATGCGGCCGCCATGATTGATGAACTGGAACATCCGCAACATCATCAAGAGAGATTTACGATTGGTTATTGATTAAAGAAAGGAGCGAATCGGTAAACAGTCGGAAATTATATAAGTGAATCAATAAGTGAAGAAGAATGGCTTGAATATATATCACAATGTATAATTCAAGCCATTTCTTATTAAGTGGTTATTATCTTGTTGTTTTTTATATTCTGTCGAGCACCGTTTGAATCAACGTATCAATCGTATTTTTATATCCGGTATTCGCCTCTTTGATAAGGCGGTTGGCTATTACCATGCAGACAGTCATGGCCTTGTGTCCCATTAACCGGCTAAGTCCTGCCAAAGCGGAACTCTCCATTTCGAAATTGGTTATCTTGAAACCTTTGTATTCAAACGCTTCAATTTTATCATTCTGTTTCGGATCTGCCAACGGAATACGGAGCTCACGTCCCTGCGGACCGAAGAAACCTCCGGCGGCAATTGTCACGCCACGTACCATATCATCCTTCGCAACCCGGTCAATTAATTCTTCGCTGGCATCAATAACATAGGGCGCAGGAGCACACATATTTCCCGACCACCCCATGTGGTTGAGGAAAGCACGTTCGAAAGCCAAGTCGCATACAGCATTGCGTCCGGCATAGAAATTCAATAATCCGTCGAAACCGATAGACTTCTGCGAACATACGAATGTTCCCACCGGTGTATTTGGCTGTAAACCGCCGCACGTACCGATACGTACTAACTCTAACTGCCGGAACTGTTCTTTTTCTTCTCGTGTCTCGAAGTCGATATTGGCTAATGCATCCAGTTCGTTCATTACGATATCGATATTATCGCAACCGATTCCGGTAGAAACGACAGTAATTCGTTTACCTTTATATGTACCCGTGATTGTCTTGAATTCGCGGCTTTCCACTTCGCATTCTTTGTTTTCGAAATGAGAAGCTACGAGTGCCACACGTCCGGGATCACCAACCAGGATAACTTTGTCTGCCAACCATTCAGGTTTTACGTGAAGATGGAATACCGAGCCGTCTTCGTTGATAATTAATTCAGAGGATGGAAAGTACTTTTTCATGTTATTGAAAGGTTTTAGTTTTACAATAAGACTGTATCTATAAATACAAACGCCGGAACCGGATTTAAGTTCGGAAGAGGTATCTTTCTTTTTCCGCAGAAAAAAGAGCATACATCTTGGAACAGAATTGAAACCGGGTTCCGGCGTTTATAATAAATTATTTGCTCAACGGCTGATTACCGGTGTTTCCTGTTACCGGTTTAGCAATATTTTCACGCATGGAAGTATCTGCTTCGATATTTTTCATCCGGTAATAATCCATGATACCCAGATTACCGCTACGGAAGGCTTCTGCCATAGCTTTCGGTACTTCTGCTTCTGCTTCTATTACTTTCGCACGAGCTTCCTGCGCTTTGGCTTTCATTTCCTGTTCGGAAGCGACTGCCATTGCACGGCGTTCCTCTGCTTTTGCCTGCGCAATATTCTTGTCCGCATTAGCCTGATCAATCTGCAAAGCGGCGCCGATGTTCTTACCTATGTCAATATCCGCAATATCGATAGACAGGATTTCGAAAGCCGTTCCTGCATCCAATCCCTTGCGAAGCACGAGTTTGGAGATAGAATCCGGATTTTCGAGTACTGACTTATGATTTTCGGAAGAACCGATAGACGAAACAATACCTTCGCCTACACGGGCAAGAATCGTATCTTCACCTGCACCACCGACCAACTGGCGGATATTGGCACGTACGGTAACACGTGCTTTGGCTATCAACTGGATACCGTCTTTAGCAACAGCCGTAACGGGAGGTGTGTCGATAACTTTCGGGTTTACAGACATTTGCACGGCTTCGAATACGTCACGACCTGCAAGGTCGATAGCGGTAGCCATTTGGAAAGGTAGCTCGATATTCGCTTTCGATGCGGATACCAGCGCATGAACAACCTTTTCAACGTGTCCTCCGGCCAAATAGTGGGCTTCCAACTCATCGCGGGTGATGTTTTTCAATCCCGCTTTGTGGGCTTCAATCATTCCCGGCACGATGATATACGGCGGAACGTTACGTATACGCATTAGAAATAGTTGTATCAGTGAGATGTTGACTCCCGATACTTTTGCCGACAACCAAAGGAAGAACGGCACGTAATGGAAAAATATTATCAGGAAGATAATACCTCCGGCTATCAGAAAGATAGGCAAGTAGAAAGATGATTCCATTGATGTTTTTATTAAGTGAATATTATTTTCTGTGTTTCTCAACCATAATTGTACCGTCGGTGATACGGCTTACGATAATCGGCGTCTTTTCGTTGAGGAAGCCATCTATCGATTTCACCTCCACGATGTTTCCGTTGATTTCTGCATAACCGATTTGTGCCAGGCGGGTGGTACTGATACCGGTATCGCCTACCTTTACGCTATCCTCTGCACTACGGTCTACCTTAGAATCAATATCTTTTTTCAGAGCCAGTTTGTCGAGCATTTTCGACCGCATGAACCAGACGAGCGACCCGATACAGGCTACTCCTGATATTCCCAAGGTAATGAATCCCGCTGCCATACCTAGATTGGCAAATGCATAGTAATTGGCATAAATGATACAAACCAGTGCAGAGATTCCTGCCAGACTAATACCGGGTATGACAAACAGTTCTACCAGAAACAGTATTACTGCGGCGATAATGAGAACGGTGATAATAAGTATATCCATAGTTCAGAGTTATTATTATTTTGTTTTTTCCGCGTTTCGTACATTTATTTCAAGAGCATCCAGTTCGCCGGACATTTGCAATATTCTCTTTTCCAAATCAAGAATGGCCGGAGTCAATATTGTTTTTTCCTGTTTATTGCCGGTTGCATAACGTAGCCGCATGCTATTGAGTTTTTCTTCTTGCTGACGATAGTCTTTTTCCATTTGCTGGTAACGTTGGAAGAGTTGTTTGGCCTTGGCCGATTTGAAATCTTTCAGAAGATAATAAGTCGTATTATCATCAATCACAAACTCGAAATCAGCAATCCGGCGTTCCTGCGGCTTATGGCTCATAGCGGCTTCCAAACGCTGTTGTGCTTCGGCAACTGCCTTTTTATCTTTCCATGTTTCTTTCAACGAATGAATCTGTGCCAACCGAATCATTTGCTGCTGGTCCATAGCTTCATAGTTGTAGGTCTGCTTTGAATTGTTGGGGATAAATACATAGATGCAGACCTTTCCTTCCGGTTGGAAACGGTCGGAAGCAAACCAACCCAGATTATTATATTCGTCGATCACATACATATAGTCATTGTAGGGAGAATTAAACGGCATCCCTACATTCTCCGGTACAAGATACGTATCGGTGTTCGTATTGTAACGGGTGACAAAGATATCATATCCTCCCAGCCCTTCGCCGTCGCTTGCGTAATAAATAGTAACACCGTCCGCCATAACAAACGGATAGTTGGCGTTTCCGGAATCATTGATACTGCCGGGCAACGGACGTCCGTTACTCCATTCATCTAACAGCTTATTTTTTGAAAGAATATCCAGATTTCCTCTTTCGCCTTTTTCGCTATAATAGATTTTGTTTCCGATTTCGGTTTCGTAGACTGTTCCCGGGTTATCGCCTTCAGTTTTGAAGAACTCGTTGAAAGTAAACAGCTTACCTGATTCTTCGCTAATTTTATAAGCATTCAGGAAAGTAGACTTGTCTACCACAAAACTGTCGATAATGGAGACATCTTCTACGCCTTTCAGCATACGGAGATCGGCTTTGCTTTTCTCTAACAGCTTTTCAGCTTCTTCGGTAGGGCGTTTTCGTTTCTTTAAGTCGGTGATATATTCTTCGAAGCAGTTCACTGCATCTTCAAAACGGTACGTGTCATTGTAAGCTTGTCCCAGATAAAGCTGTCCGCTGGCTACCCGTTTCTTTACAGCCATTTCGAGAGGTTTCACAGCTTCTTCAGCTTCTCCTGTTTTCAGGCAACATACGCCATACCAGTAATTATAATTACCATTGGACGGTTGGGATTTAGCATATTTCTTAAAGACAGGCTTGGCTTTCTCGTAGTCACCTTTAGTGAATAAGGTGCGTGCCTGTTCCAGTGTTTGCGCAGAAACTCCCCCAAGGAAGAAACTGCAAATTAGAAATAAAATATATTTTCTTTTCATCGTTCTTAGCGTTTATGAGTGACGGTTTGGTAGAAAACGGTATCGTTTTCGGTCAACAGTCAATTTATCAATTGTTCAAAAGTACAAATTTATTAGAAATAAACCCTTTTTCAGCGATTCTATTATGTTAATTCTTCTTTAAATCATTCTTTTCGCTTACTTTTGCAGCCGATTTTTGAAGATATGACACAATTTACGGAAGAAGAGAAAACCATTCGCCGCGTTGAAAGGCGGTTCAGTAAAGGAGTGGTGCAATATGGACTGATAGAAGAAGGAGACAAAATCCTTATCGGACTGTCGGGAGGGAAAGATTCGTTGGCGCTTGTCGAATTGCTGGGTAAGCGTGTACGTATCTATAAACCTCGCTTTTCGGTTGTCGCAGTTCATGTGGTGATGAAAAATATCCCTTATCAGAGTGATACGGCATATTTGAAAGCGCATTGTGAAGCGTATGGAGTACCTTTTGTACAATATGAGACAGCCTTCGATCCGGCTACCGATACACGTAAGTCTCCCTGTTTCCTTTGTTCGTGGAATCGCCGGAAAGCTTTGTTTACAGTTGCCAAAGAGCATGGATGTAATAAGATAGCCTTGGGGCATCACATGGATGATATTCTGGAAACATTGCTGATGAATATCACTTATCAGGGAGCATTTAGCACCATGCCTCCCCGTTTGGTGATGAAGAAGTTTGATATGACGATTATCCGTCCGATGTGTTTGGTCCACGAAGCTGACTTGGTAGAGTTGGCGGCTTTACACAGTTATCAGAAGCAAGTAAAGAATTGCCCTTACGAATCACAATCCAGCCGGAGCGATATGAAAGGGATTTTGCGGCAACTGGAGGAGATGAATCCGGAGGCCCGTTACAGTCTTTGGGGAAGCATGACGAATGTACAGGAAGAATTATTACCGGATAAAATAGATTAATTAAAATCGGTTGTTATGAAAGGAATATATACAATTTTGTTGCTTATCGTATCCAATGTCTTTATGACTTTTGCTTGGTATGGTCATTTGAAGATGAAACAGGAATATACTTGGTTTGCTTCTCTTCCGTTGATAGGTGTAATTGCTTTTAGCTGGGCAATTGCTTTCTTTGAGTATTCGTGTCAAATACCGGCGAATCGTATCGGGTTTATCGGTAATGGAGGCCCGTTTACATTGATGCAGTTAAAGGTGATTCAGGAAGTGATAACTCTTGTCATCTTTACGGTGTTTACTACTGTTTTTTTTAAAGGAGAGGCACTGCACTGGAATCATTTGGCTGCATTCGTTTGCCTGATAGCGGCAGTGTATTTTGTGTTTATGAAGTGAAAAGATATTGTTTGTCAAATCCTATATGAATGTTTGAAAATTAGACGCTCTGTTTTACCCAAACAGAGCGTCTGTTTTATATAAATAGAGGCTCTATTTGCATAAAATAGAGCCTCTAATTTATTCGTATATTTTCGTTGTCTTTTTATTGGGGAGTAGTTATGTATTTTTTCATCCCTTCCGTATAGTAAGTCTTAAATTCTCCGTTGTCTCCACTATAAATAAAGTACGCGTCAATCTTGGGGTTTGCTTTGCAGAATGTTTCGGCGTCTTCCAGTCCCATTACCATGAAGGCGGTAGCCAGCGCATCGGCGGTCATACAGTCTTCTGCGATTACTGTGGCAGATAAGATATTGTGTTGCACCGGATAACCTGTTCTGGGGTCAATTGTATGAGCGTATTTTTTTCCGTCTTTATAGTAAAAGTTACGATAGTTGCCGGAGGTAGCCATACCGAGGTCGGTGAGGTCGAGTACCGTTTGTAAGTCTTGTCTCACGGATAGGGAGTCGTCAATCGGTTTGTTGATGCCGATACGCCATAAGTTGTTTTTGGGGTTAACCCCTTTTACTACCACTTCTCCGCCTATGTCTACCATATAATTCTTTATTCCTTTCCGGTCGAGCAGTTGGGCGATGACATCCACCGAATACCCTTTGGCAACCGCACTGCAACTTAACATGATGCGGGGATCTTGTTTGATAACTCTCCCATTTTCTAGTTTCACCTTTTCATAATCGGTGATTTGCAGCAGGCTATCTATCATTAATGAGTCCGGGAAAGCTCCTTTCTTGAATCCGAATCCCCAGGCGTTGGCCAGTGGGGCTATGGTTATGTCGAAAGCACCTTTGGTTTCACGGGAGATTTCCATGGAACGGTTGAAGCATTTTTGAAAGAAACTGTCTGTCACTAATTCTTCATTACGATTTACACGACTGATTACGGAACTGTCATTGAACGGAGATAATGAAAAGTCGAAACGTTTCAGTTCTGCTTCGATCTCCGGTTTCAAGTCACTGTCATATTGGTAGGTGATGTTGTATACTGTTCCGAATACAAGCCCTTTGATATTGTAATAGTTTGCTTGCTGATTGTGTCTGGCTAATATCCAAATGGTTGCCAGAATCAGGAACGCCAGCCAAAGGAAACTTTTCTTTGTTTTCATACGCTTTTCTATATTTTGATGAGAAACTTTTTCTTTTTATTGAAAGAATAAATGTTCAACCAATATTTTTAGTCCGATGATGACTAAAATGATACCTCCCCATAGTTCTGCTTTTAACTTTCGGGCAATCCCGCAGCCGCATTGGATACCAAAGATCAGCCCGATGAGCGACATGACAAACGAAACAAGTCCGATGATACAAATAGGAGAGAGGATTTGAGTATAATCTTGAACTCCCAGAAAGGCGAAGGAAATGCCGATTGCCAGTGCGTCAATACTTGTCGCTATCGCCATTGTGAATACTACTTTCAGCTTGGTGGGATTAAATAGCTGGCAACATTCTTCTTCCTTGAAAGATTCGAAAATCATTCTGCCGCCTAGAAAGGCAAGAATAGCAAAAGCGATCCAATGGTCTACGCTTTCTATCAGGTGACTGAAACTCTTGGCGAACATCCAGCCGATGAAAGGCATGAGAGCCTGAAAAAATCCGAAGGCGAAAGCCATGACCAGCATCGGTCTCCATTGGGTATGTTTTAAAATAATACCGCTTGCAATCGAAACAGCGAAACAGTCCATCGCCAAACCTATTGCAAGCAGCCAAATCTCTAGTCCTGTCATTATATTCTAAAGAGGTAGTTTATAAATGAGGGAATAAGTGATTCCCATATTGTTCGATTTATATTTTCCGTAGCCGGGCACATACCAAGGATCTCCGTATTCTCCCGTAGAAGCGCTGGTTTTATATTTCATGCGTACCGACCAGCCCATGTTGAAGTTCTTGTAAATGCGTACTTTAACTCCTAATACGATTTCCAACCATTGTACGGAGGCTTTCATTCCCGGATGATTGAACGGGATACTTCCTCCCCAGTAGTCGTCTCCGAGACTGGGATTACCGATGTTGTCCCCCCATATCGGATCATCTGCCGGCAGGGTCGATACATCGTATTTGAATGAACTGAACGCATAACGGATACCTGCATACAGATAACTGTTTTTCTCTTTCTTCTTTGCCATTGTGTTGTAATCCACACCGATGCGGAAGAAAGGAGCTGCTTTACTTTTATAGTGTATACCTGTTTCGCTCCATGTGTCTGTACCTCCCATACCAAACTCAACTGTCGGGATGAATTTGTTCTTGAGGTTGACTGCTATACTTACTTCAGAACTCATAAAGTCACCACCCAGAAGTTTACTTCCGATGCCGTATAAGTCTACACCTACATACGTCCCGTTATAGAACGGAATTGTATCTATCTCGGTAACTTCCTTTTTCTTCTGATCTCTTTTGGGTGTATGGACCGGGCGTTGCTGCTGTGCTATCAACGGAAGCCCAATACAAAAGAGCAGAAGCAGACTAATTAGTCTCTTCGTCAGGTGTCCGCTCTCGGTATATAAAGAATATTTGTAGATTCTCAATTTCATTTGTATTGGCTTCTTTATTTCGTAAATAGATAGAATCTATTGTTTCCGCACTGTTTCTTTTATTTCCAAACTTGGCGCTGATGATGTTCTGTTTCATCATATATCCGCATTCCATAGACTGGAAATAGGGAGTGTTTTGTTGCACAATGTATAAAGTGTCTGCGTTATCCCAATTACGTACAGGGTCATACCGGAGAATAAATATAGTAGAATCGCTGGTATATCGTAATGGTAACATCACTTTGTGAACTTTCTTCTCATTATTTAGAATAATAGAATCAGTTCCTAATGCTGTAATAGTTAATGAATCGAGTGTGTCATTTGCTATAACGTTTGGAACGAGAGTTTTGTCAATGGACTTGAATGTGCAATACATCATCGGTCGTCCTGCCAACGAACAGTCGTTTTCGTCCGAGCACGAACTGTGGATACTGATAGCACCACCGACAATTAGTAATATGAGAAAGATACGAATTAAATTCTTCATAATCAATGGTTGAATGTGAATCAAATTTTCTTTTCTATCTGATAGTTATTCCGTTCCGGTGCGTTACGCGAGATCAGTTCGCCTAAGAATCCGGCGAGGAACAGTTGTGTACCTATAATCATAGCCGTGAGTGACAAATAAAAATAGGGAGAATCGGTCACCAGTCTATAGGGGAGACCGTTGTACATGGCGTATAGCTTGCTTACACCTACAATGATAACGGATATCATTCCGATGAGAAACATCAGTGAACCTAGCAGACCGAAAAAATGCATGGGCTTGATTCCGAACTTGGAAAGGAACCAAAGAGAAAGCAAGTCCAAGTATCCATTAACAAAGCGGTTCAGTCCGAATTTGGTTGTTCCGTATTTGCGTGCCTGGTGGTGTACCACCTTTTCACCGATTTTCTTGAATCCGGCATTCTTTGCCAGATAAGGGATATAACGGTGCATCTCACCATAGACTTCAATATGTTTGATGACCTCTTTGCGATAGGCCTTCAGTCCGCAGTTAAAATCGTGCAGATTCTTGATGCCCGAGACTTTGCGTGCAGTGGCGTTGAATAGCTTGGTCGGCAATGTCTTTGATATTGGATCATATCTTTTCTGTTTCCAGCCCGAAACCAAATCGTAGCCGTCTTCCGTAATCATCCGGTATAGTTCGGGGATCTCGTCCGGACTATCTTGCAAATCGGCGTCCATAGTGATAACCACATCACCCTGTGCCTCTGCAAATCCGCAATAGAGTGCAGGTGATTTACCATAGTTACGGCGGAACTTGATACCTTTCACACAGTCCGATTGGGCTTTGAGTTTTTCTATCACTTCCCATGAGCGGTCTGTGCTTCCGTCGTTAACGAAAATCACTTCGAATGAGAATCCGTTGGCTTGCATTACCCGTTCTATCCAAGCGTAGAGTTCGGGTAGTGACTCTTCTTCATTGAATAATGGGACTACAACTGATATATCCATTTTATTAATTACTATTTACGAATTACAAATTACGATTGAGACAGTCCGTTGTTTTCCGGTTTGGCTTTTTTCATGACCATTAGTCCGGTAGGGATAGCCAGAAGACTGCCCCAAAACACATCCCATGACAGTAATTGCATAGTAATGTTGATTGAGGTGAGTGAACAGGCGGTATCTATCGTTTCTTTTATAATATCTTTGTTTTCTGCCAGGGCAGGAGTGTTGGTCATTAACTCGTCCCAAAGTTGGATGTAAGAATTGACGATGAAGCCATGGTCTATGAATTGGAAATAAATGTAGTGCACCACAGCTACCAACAAAGAAGCGAACATATACATAAATATAGTAAAGAGTACTGCATGAGAAAACTGGATACTTCCTCCGCAGATTTTATCCCGATACATCTTCACGTAGTGGTAACCGATGAAGGGCACTGCCAGCGTCAGGATTACGAATAATAATGAAAGGAAGGGTATATGAAATCCTAACGGAAATAATATGAATTTCAATATCCAATAGATTCCCATATACGTGCCAAAGTGCATGGCATATTTTTGTAAATAACTTCTGTTTTCTGTCATCATCATTTATAAATTGCGCACAAAGGTACAAATAATCTCGGTTGGTAGGGGAAATATGGTTGTTAAAGTTAATAAAGCTACAAAAGTTACTGTCTGAATATTTTTTTTATGATTTTAATTGATTGAAATGTAGCCGGTTAGTTGTTGGCTGGTGAAAAAAGTTTCTTGCACCTATTGCAGAATCAATAAAAATGTCTACCTTTGCAACCGCAAAACGGGTAAGTCCTATACGGCCAGCTCCCTTCGAATCCTCCAGGGCTTGATCGCAGCAAAGGTAGTTGGTTGTAGCGGCGCGATATAGTAAGCTTACCCACCCGCCTCTTTAGCTCAGTTGGCCAGAGCACGTGATTTGTAATCTCGGGGTCGTTGGTTCGAATCCGACAAGAGGCTCAAAAGAAGGATGCCAATCCGGATAAAAAAGCATTCAGGTAGTTGCCTGAATGCTTTTTTTGTTATCTGTTCCTGTATAATTTTATAAAGATTCCCAAAGTTGCCAGAATGATTAGTAAGGTAAGCCCGAATGCCCAATAGTTGATAACTCGTGATTCTGCGGTAAGTACATAATTTCCAGTCAGAAGGCGGAGACCGTCTATTTTCCATACCATTATATTATTGGTTGAAAGACAGGCGTTGGAAGAAAGAAGTGTGCCGGGCATTGTCAACTCAAATTGTATAGCATGATAGAATACTTCAGCAATCTTGATTTTCTGTTCGCACATATTGTCCATTGCCTTTGCATGGGCTTTATAAAGTTCCAAGTAATAGTTTGTTTGACCAACTTTATCAAAAAGCGCACAGACATCATCTATTCCTGCGTCTCCACAACCGTCTTTCCCTGACAGGTGATTGGTATAGACTGTTTCTTTGAGTTCGTTCAGGCGATTTACGTAGACCGTGTCACCTTTTTGTGAGGTAAATTGGCGAATGACTTCCCAAATAACTTCGTATTGGCTGCGATTGTACCATTCTCCGAATTTAGCTTCGAGTTTATCTAGTTTGTCGTTTTGTTCGATGCCGTTCATACCGCTAAAGGCAGCGTTGTCTCCACGAAACCAGATTATTTGTTCTTCTTTATTCAGATATTTGTCAAGAGGGACTGGTCCTTTGTCCGGAAGTTCTTTATAAGTAGCGGTATATATATAATAGGTATAAAACCATTTAAAACGTTTCTTTAACTGCTCCGTAGGTATTGCCAAAGAGCTCATCTGTTCTTTTCCATTGGAGATAGAGAAATATTCTCCATTTATCAGGGGAATATTCCGGCAGGCTTTTACATTCAGTTTTTTTTCTTCTCCCCAGAAATTAAATTTGAGGGTGGAGTCCAGATTTACTATCTGCCAATCGGTATCTAATTGAAACAGAAATGGGTTATGTGTCTTATCTCCTGCAATGAAAGCGGAATCACCTCGTGCATAGACCTCTCTATGCATACTTCCATTGGTGTCTATCCGTGAAGTCATTCTATAATAAGTACTGCACGAAGTCATACCCAGTGACAGTAACAGTAGTAATGTTGCGATTGAATGATTAGTTTTCATACTCTGTTTATCTTAATTGGTTTTCTTTTATAATTTGAAGTATTCGCGTCTGCCGGAGTTTCCGGTGCTGCGTGTATTGAGAGGATAGGTAGGTACTTTTCTCCAAGAGTTGCATTTCTTCCCAGTTCTCCGGTAAGGGAAATGAAGTGCCGTTTGGCTGATAGACATATCCATTTTGCGTTTCTGCTTCGGAAGGGGAGGGAGGAAAACAAACATCGTTTATAAATAAAAAGAGCAATAACGTTGCTGCGGTTCCTGATATCCAAGCACCAACGAGATATCTTATCTTTTTCTTTTTAGGAGCGTTATCGGTTATCTTATTCAGAATAGCCGCTGTTAGTTCTTCTGGATTTTCTAATATGGGTTGTCTGTTTTTGATTTCCGTCAACCATTCTTCGTACTTTTTATCTTCTTGTTTCATAAGTCGGGGTCTATTTGATTCATTTTATTACGTATATTCTTTCGGGCAAGATATAGAGTGCTTTTTATCTTCTCAGGTGATAGGCCTGTGATAGTTTGCACTTCTATGACTTCCAGTTCTTCTACATCACGCAGCATGAAAACAAGTTTCTGCTGGGGAGGAAGTTCGTTGGTATAGCGCAATATCAATTCTTTCAGTTGCCTGTTGGATAGAGATATTTCAATATTGTCGTCCGATGCGAGGTTGATAGAATCAGAAAAGGCGAACTCGTTGTTCAAAGACGAATGGCGAAGTGAACGTAAACGGTCATAACACGCGTTGCAGGTGATTTTATAAAGCCAGGTAGAAAAGCGATTCTTCCGATTATATGTTTTCAAGGATAACCAGACTTTTACAAATGTCTCCTGTGTTATGTCCCTGGCTTCGTTTTCGTCACAAAGCAACCGGAAGGCAAGCCTGAATACCATTGGCTGAAATTCGGTGACCAACTGGGCAAATGCTGCTGTGTCTTTCCGTTGGCTCCGGTCTACCAGTTCCAGTGTCTTTTCCTGATTTATCATTGTTTATTCATTCTTGTTTATTATATGATACGCATGAAAATGTTTCTGGTCGTTTGCGAATCATCAAATATATAAAAAAAGAGGATAGGCTTTTTAAAACCTATCCTCTTTTATTTATAAAGTAAAAAGTATGCTTACTTGATTCTCTTATATCCATATACGGCCAAGTCACCCAATTCTTCTTCGATACGAAGCAACTGATTGTATTTAGCCATACGGTCTGAGCGGCTCAAAGAACCGGTCTTGATTTGTCCGCTGTTAGTAGCTACTGCGATGTCGGCGATCGTAGCGTCTTCTGTTTCACCGGAACGGTGAGAAGTAACAGTTGTATATCCGTGGCGGTGAGCCATTTCGATAGCGTTCAATGTTTCCGTTAGCGAACCGATTTGGTTTACTTTAATCAGGATAGAGTTGGCGCAGCCTTTTTCAATACCCATTGCTAGGAAGTCGACATTCGTTACAAACAAGTCGTCACCTACCAGTTGGCAACGGTTGCCGATACGTTCGGTAAGTTTCTTCCAGCCGTTCCAGTCGTTCTCACTCATACCGTCTTCAATAGAGTCGATAGGATATTTATTGATCAGTTCTTCCAAGTAGTCGATCTGTTCTTCAGCAGTACGCTTTTTGCCTTTTGCACCTTCAAACTTGGTGTAATCATAGATGCCGTCATGATAAAATTCGGAAGAAGCACAGTCCATACCAATCATAACGTCTTTGCCCGGTTCGTATCCTGCAGCTTTTATAGCGGCTAGAATTGAATTCAGAGCATCTTCCGTACCTTCCAAGTTGGGGGCGAAACCACCTTCGTCGCCTACGGCAGTGCTAAGACCGCGGTCTTTTAATACTTTCTTCAATGCATGGAATACTTCGGCACCCATTCTTAATCCTTCTCTGAAAGAAGGAGCGCCTACGGGACGAATCATAAATTCCTGGAATGCGATAGGAGCATCGCTATGTGAACCGCCGTTGATGATATTCATCATCGGTACAGGCATTACGTAAGTATTTGTTCCGCCGATATAACGGTATAGAGGAAGGTCGAGATAACTAGCGGCAGCTTTGGCTACGGCAAGAGACACACCGAGGATAGCGTTGGCACCTAAATTAGATTTAGTCTTGGTACCATCCAATGCCAACATTGCGTAGTCGATTCCTCTCTGGTTGAGTGAAGACATACCGATTAGTTTCGGAGCGATGATTTTATTTACATTGTCAACCGCTTTTTGTACTCCTTTTCCACCGTAACGTTGTTTGTCACCGTCACGAAGTTCCAATGCTTCGTGTTCACCTGTGGAAGCACCCGACGGCACGGATGCGCGTCCCATAATGCCTGATTCCAATACTACGTCAACTTCTACTGTGGGGTTACCTCTTGAATCGAGAATTTCTCGAGCTACAATTCTTTCAATTTTCATCGTTTCTATTGTTTTTGAATAAGATTTCTGCAAAAGTACGGACTTGACAGAGAGTGAGAAATCACTATAAATAGGTATTCTTTTTGGCCCTATTCCCTATATGTCGTTAGTCCGATCTTATAATATAACAACGGGACGATGTTTTTTGTTTGAATGCAGGCGAATGAAATTTGAAGGATTTTAGTCTTCGATAATAACACCCAGCAAAGGAAGTAAATCCATAGCTTGTAAGGACGTGATAATAGCTCCTTTTAGGTCACTGGTATTAAGTGTTATACCGCTGATACGGGAGGTGCGTAGGTCTATTCCCCGGAGTGGGGCGTGTGAGAAGTCGGCTTCCACCAAATCGCAACTATCAAAAGCGACGGAAGAAAAGCGGCAGTCATTGAAACTCCCGTTTCTGAACAGGCAGTGCGCAAAACGTACCTGGTTCATTTTACTCATTGCCAGATTGATGTATCCGGCATTGCACTCGTGTAGCAGAATATGATTCAAAGTGGTTTCCGAAAAATTAGTTCCCAGCAACTTACAGGAAATAAATTCTACTCGGTACAAAGAGCTTTCTGCAAAAGAGATATTGGATAGGTCGCAGTTCTCGAACCGGACATCTGTCAGTTGGGATGAATGGAATTTGCATTCGCTGAATATCTGATTTTGGAAAGTACAGTTCTTGAAACTTTTATAGGACTTGTTGATTCCTTCTTCTTTTCCTTTGCTAAATAAAAGATCGGAGACTGTTTCTTCCTTGTCAAGCCATTCTTGTAAAGTGCTTGCACTGGTTTCTTGTTCTTCCATTATTGGAGAAACTACACGGACGGGTTTAGTTGTATTTCTTTTTGTCATGTTGCAAAGGTTCCTTTTTTATAATTGTTTTCCTAAATAACCGCCTGCCACTACAGCTGTCAGTCCTATTGCTATACTTAATAGGGTGTAGGTAATGAATGTACCGTAAAATTCTCCTTTTAACAGCCCTATGCCGTCACTGGAGAAAGTAGAGAAGGTGGTAAATCCTCCGCATAATCCTGTTGTCAGAAAAAGGCGAACTTCGAAAGGAAGGTGGAACCGTTCGGAAAGAGCGTAAAATAGTCCGATGAGAAAACTACCGAAGATATTGACCGTGAAAGTAGCCCACGGAAAATTGTAGGGAACAATCCGTTCGTGCATAAGTAGCTGTATGCAATAACGCAATGCGCTACCGGTGCCGCCACCAAGAAAAATATAGATAATTTCTTTACTCATTTGATTTTAGATATTTGTATCAGAGTTGGTGTAACTCTTTGGAAAAATAAAATAATTGTGTGCAAATATAGGAAGAATGTGTAATATACGTGTGTAGTCAATCTGTTTTATTCGGCATAGCTACTGTGCTTTTTTCTCTTTACTTTCATTATTCGTTTTGTAATTAGTGTTTTATGTGATTGGATATATATTATGGAGAACATTATTGCAGTACATCGGTTGATAAGAAAGTAACAAAATAGTGATTTAAAACATTCAGGTGAAAAGATTGTTTTTTTAATCTCCATATTTTAATAAATATTAGTTGTTACTCCGCAAAGAAAACTAAAACTTTGCGGAGCTCTTTTTTTATTAGACGGATTCTTTTTTGTACTTTTGCGCATCTTTTTTAAAAACATCATCAATAAAGAGAACGACATGGGAGGTTTTTTCGGAACAGTCTCACAAGTGAGCTGCGTGACTGATTTATTCTACGGTACAGATTATAATTCACATTTGGGGACGAAACGGGGTGGACTTGCTACCTATAGTGAAGAGCGAGGTTTCATCCGATCAATCCACAATCTGGAAAGTACTTATTTCCGTACTAAATTTGAAGATGAACTGGATAAGTTCAAAGGAAATGCCGGAATCGGTATTATTAGTGATACAGACGCGCAGCCTATTATTATTAATTCTCACCTCGGACGCTTTGCCATTGTTACTGTCGCAAAAATCACCAATATTAAAGAATTGGAAGATGAGCTTCTCTCGCAGAATATGCATTTCGCCGAACTTAGTTCAAGCAACACCAATCAGACGGAACTTATTGCATTACTTATCATACAAGGCAAAACTTTTGTCGAGGGTATCGAAAATGTATTCAAGCATATCAAAGGTTCTTGTTCCATGCTTCTGTTGACGGAAGACGGAAGTATTATTGCTGCCCGTGACCAGTGGGGACGTACTCCCGTAGTGATCGGAAAGAAAGAGGGTGCGTATGCTGCAACCAGTGAATCGTCCAGTTTTCCGAATCTGGATTATGAGATTGACCGATATCTGGGTCCGGGCGAAATTGTACGTCTGTACAGCGATCATGTTGTACAACTACGTAAGCCGGGTGAAGGTATGCAGATTTGTTCGTTCTTGTGGGTGTATTATGGTTTCCCGACTTCCTGTTATGAAGGGAAGAATGTTGAGGAAGTACGTTTCACGAGTGGCTTGAAAATGGGACAAATGGATAAATCGGAAGTAGACTGTGCTTGTGGCATTCCTGATTCGGGAGTCGGCATGGCATTAGGATATGCAGAAGGCAAAGGAGTCCCTTATCATCGGGCTATTTCGAAATATACACCGACATGGCCTCGTAGTTTTACACCGAGCAATCAGGAGATGCGTTCTCTTGTAGCGAAGATGAAACTGATTCCGAATCGTGCCATGCTCCAAGGCAAACGTTTGTTGTTTTGTGACGATTCAATCGTTCGTGGAACTCAGTTACGTGATAATGTGAAGATTCTGTATGATTATGGAGCAAAAGAGGTACATATGCGTATTGCTTGTCCTCCGTTGATTTATGCTTGTCCGTTTGTCGGATTCTCAGCTTCCAAGAATGCGTTGGAGTTGATTACCCGCCGTATTATAAAGGAATTGGAAGGTGACGAAGATAAGAATCTGGAGAAATATGCTACCACCGGCTCTCCTGAATATGAGAAGATGGTTAGCATTATTGCCGAACGCTTCGGTCTGACTTCTTTGAAATTTAATACTCTCGAAACATTGATTGAAGCTATCGGATTGCCGAAATGTAAAGTGTGTACACACTGCTTTGATGGTAGTAGCCACTTTTAAAAGATATTATACGATAAAAAAGAGCCGTGAATTGCTTTGTAATTCACGGCTCTTTTTTTACCTTTACGGCACTATAAACTATCAAATTGTAAATTGTAATTAATAACTTGTAATTAAATAACATGACTTTAGTAGACAGATTCTTAAAGTACGTAAGCTTCGATACACAATCTGATGAATCGACAGGGATTACCCCCAGTACTCCGAAGCAAATGGTATTTGCTGAATATTTGAAAACAGAGTTGGAATCTTTAGGCCTGGAGGATATTACTCTGGATGAGCATGGCTATCTTTTTGCCACGCTTCCTGCCAATATAGATAAGGATGTACCCACAATCGGATTTATTGCCCACATGGATACAAGTCCTGATATGAGTGGTAAAGATGTGACTCCGCGTATTGTAGAAAAGTACGATGGTTCGGATATCATGCTTTGTGCCGAAGATAATATAATTCTTTCTCCCGTTCAATTTCCCGAATTGCTTGATCATAAAGGAGAGGACCTGATTGTTACCAACGGAAAAACATTGTTGGGTGCAGATGATAAAGCTGGGATCGCCGAAATAGTATCGGCTGTTGTTTACTTGAAAGAACATCCTGAGATCAAACACGGGAAGATTCGCATCGGCTTTAATCCGGACGAAGAAATTGGTGAAGGCGCTCATAAATTTGATGTGGAGAAGTTCGGTTGTGAATGGGGATATACAATGGACGGAGGTGAAGTAGGAGAGTTAGAGTTTGAAAACTTTAATGCTGCTGCTGCCAAGATTCTTTTTAAGGGACGCAATGTACATCCGGGGTACGCCAAAAATAAGATGATTAACTCGATCTATCTTGCCAATCAGTTTATCACTCTGTTGCCTTCTATAGAAAGACCGGAACATACGACAGGCTACGAGGGATTCTATCATTTGATCGGTATTCAGGGCGAAGTGGAGCAATGCACTGTTTCTTATATTATTCGTGACCATGACCGGGCTAAATTCGAAGAACGTAAGAAAGAGATAGAACGCCTGGTTGCCCGGATGAATACTGAATATGGTGAAGGCACTGTAACTCTTGAATTGCGCGACCAATATTATAATATGCGTGAAAAGATAGAACCGGTAATGCACATTATTGACATCGCTTTTGCTGCTATGGAAGCCGTAGGCGTGAAACCGAATGTGAAGCCAATTCGTGGAGGTACGGACGGTGCGCAGCTTTCTTTCAAAGGTCTGCCATGTCCGAATATCTTTGCCGGTGGTCTGAATTTTCACGGACGTTATGAGTTTGTTCCTATTCAGAATATGGAAAAGGCGATGAACGTTATTGTGAAGATCGCCGAGCTGGTAGCTTCCAGATGATTTTCAATTACGGATATACCTGATATATAAACTTAATACTTAATACTTAAAAACTGAGATTCATGAAAACCACTCCGTTTACAGAGAAACATATAGCACTAGGTGCTAAAATGCACGAGTTTGCCGGTTATAATATGCCGATAGAATACTCCGGCATCATTGATGAACATCTGACTGTTTGCAATTCAGTCGGTGTGTTTGATGTATCCCACATGGGAGAATTTTGGGTGAAAGGTCCGAATGCATTGGCTTTTCTACAGAAAGTGACTTCCAATAATGTGGCGGCATTAACTCCCGGTAAGATACAATATACCTGCTTCCCTAATGAAGATGGTGGTATTGTAGACGATTTACTGGTTTATCATTATGAACCGGAAAAATATTTGTTGGTGGTTAATGCTGCCAATATGGATAAAGATTGGGATTGGTGTGTGTCTCATAATACAGAGGGGGCGGAGTTGGAAAATTCCTCTGATAATATAGGTCAGCTTGCTGTGCAAGGTCCGAAAGCAATTCTTGCTTTGCAAAAACTGACGGATGTTGATTTATCATCTATTCCATATTATACTTTTAAAGTTGGAAAGTTTGCAGGCGAGGACAATGTGATAATCTCTAATACAGGTTATACGGGTGCAGGAGGTTTTGAACTCTATTTCTATCCGAGTGCTGCCGATACAATTTGGACAGCTATTTTCGAAGCTGGTGAAGAATTTGGTATTAAACCGGTGGGGTTGGGAGCGCGTGATACACTCCGACTGGAAATGGGCTTCTGTCTCTATGGCAATGATTTGGATGATACGACTTCACCTATAGAAGCCGGTTTGGGCTGGATCACGAAATTTGTAGAAGGCAAAAACTTTATCAACCGTCCTATGTTAGAGAAGCAGAAAGCGGAAGGAACAACTCGTAAATTAGTCGGCTTTGAAATGATTGACCGGGGGATTCCTCGTCACGGTTATGAACTAGTGAACCAGGAAGGAGAGAAGATTGGAGTGGTTACATCCGGTACTATGTCGCCTACCCGTAAAATTGGTATTGGTATGGGGTATGTGAAACCGGAATATAGTAAAATCGGTACTGAAATTTGCATTGATATGCGCGGACGTAAACTGAAAGCAGTAGTGGTGAAACCACCTTTTAGAAAATAAAGATTAAACTCTATTTTATAGGTTAGCCTCGGAAATATGTCAACGTTTTCCGGGGCTAATTGATTTTATGACGGTTACTATGAAACATATCCGTTAATATGTTGTTTATGCCATAGAAATATTATAATTTTGTCATCAAATACGATGAACTAATGTCTCAATTACCTACTCTTATAGCTGATCTCGCACTGATATTGATCTGTGCCGGTATCATGACTCTGTTATTCAAGAAGTTGAAGCAGCCTCTAGTGCTGGGGTATGTCGTTGCCGGATTTTTGGCAAGTCCTCATATGCCGTTTACGCCTTCAGTAATGGATAGTGCCAACATTAAGACATGGGCGGATATCGGTGTTATCTTTTTATTGTTCGCTCTCGGGCTTGAATTTAGTTTTAAAAAGATTGTAAAAGTGGGTGGTTCCGCTATCATAGCTGCTTGTACCATTATCTTTTGTATGATTTTGTTGGGGATAGGAGTCGGTATGAGTTTCGGATGGCACCGAATGGATAGTCTGTTCCTGGGCGGTATGATTGCAATGTCCTCTACTACTATTATTTATAAAGCATTTGATGATCTGGGATTGAGAAAAAAACAGTTCACAGGGCTTGTGTTAAGTATCTTGATTCTGGAAGATATATTGGCTATCGTTTTAATGGTGATGCTTTCCACTATGGCAGTAAGTCATAATTTTGAAGGTACGGAGATGTTGGAAAGTATCGGAAAGTTATTGTTCTTCCTTATTTTATGGTTTGTAGTGGGTATTTATTTAATTCCTGAATTTCTGAAACGTTGCAGGAAACTAATGGGAGAGGAGACTTTACTTATCGTATCCCTGGCATTATGTTTCGGTATGGTGGTAATGGCTGCCAATACGGGATTCTCCGCCGCATTCGGTGCGTTCATTATGGGGTCTATCTTAGCCGAGACCATCGAAGCGGAATCCATAGATCGATTAGTGAAACCGGTCAAAGATCTTTTCGGAGCTATCTTTTTCGTATCGGTGGGTATGATGGTAGATCCGGCAATGATTGTGGAGTATGCCATACCTATCATAGTAATTACTCTGGCAGTAATTTTGGGACAGGCAATTTTCGGAACATTTGGAGTAATTCTTTCCGGAAAGCCCTTGAAAACAGCTATGCAATGTGGCTTTAGTTTGACACAAATCGGTGAGTTTGCATTTATTATAGCCTCGTTGGGAGTATCTTTGCATGTGACGAGTGATTTCCTGTATCCGATAGTGGTGGCAGTTTCCGTTATTACCACTTTTCTAACTCCCTATATGATTCGTCTGGCGGAACCCGCTTCCACTTTTGTTGATGCTCACTTGCCGGAATCCTGGAGAAAGTTCTTGATGCGTTATTCTTCAGGATCGCAAACCGCACTAAATCACGAAAATCTGTGGAAAAAGTTATTGATAGCAATGGTGCGTATTACAGTTGTTTATTCGATAGTCAGCATATCTATCATTGCTCTTTCTTTCCGCTTTGTGGTACCGTTCTTTAAGGAGAACTTACCCCATTTCTGGGCGTCACTGTTGGGAGCGGTCTTTGTGATTCTATGTATTGCTCCTTTTTTGCGTGCTATTATGGTGAAGAAAAATCATTCGGTCGAGTTTGTGACTTTGTGGCATGATAGCCGTACGAATCGTGCTCCCTTAGTTTCTACTATCGTTATCCGGATTATGATAGCGGCACTGTTCGTTATTTTTGTAATATCGGGATTGTTCAAAGCATCTATCGGCTTAATAATAGGGGTTGCTGTGCTTGTCGTGTTGCTTATGGTATGGTCACGCCGTTTGAAAAAACAGTCAATATTAATTGAGCGACGTTTCTTTCAGAATCTTCGTTCAAGAGATGTGCGTGCAGAATATCTGGGAGAAAAGAAACCGGAATATGCCGGACGTTTGTTGTCTCATGATTTACATCTTGCCGATATGGAAATTCCCGGAGAATCTTCTTGGGCTGGTAAAACATTGCTGGAACTGAATTTGGGAAAGAAGTTCGGTGTACATGTAGCTTCTATTCTTCGTGGAAAGAGAAGGATTAACATTCCCGGAGGCTCCGTCCGTTTGTTCCCAATGGATAAGATACAAGTGATAGGAACGGATGAGCAATTGAGTGTTTTTAATGAGGCTATGCAAAATGGCGCAAAGATCGACTGGGATGTATATGAAAAGAGTGAAATGGCTTTGAGGCAGTTTATCATAGATGCAGATTCTGTCTTTCTAGGTAAGACAATTCGTGAATCGGGTATTCGTGACAAGTATCACTGTATGATAGCGGGCATTGAAAATGAGGACGGTGCGTTGATGGTACCGGATGTAAATGTGCCGCTTGTAGAAGGGGATGTAGTGTGGGTGGTAGGTGAGAAAGAGGATGTGTACCAATTAATCGATCAAAAAAGCGAAAAAGTACAGGTCGGATAAAAATAGAACACCTATTTTTGTTTCGTTAAAATATAAAATAATTGTATCATGAAAAGCGATCCTAAAGAATGTCTGTATTGTCAGAACAATGAAACGCTGCATAATCTGATGATTGAGATTGCGCAGTTGAGTGTATCACGTGTATTCCTGTTTAAGGAACAAACTTATCGAGGACGTTGCCTTGTTGCCTACAAGGATCACGCAAACGATTTGAATGAATTGAGCGATGAAGATCGTAATGCTTTTATGGCAGATGTGACACGAGTTACCCGCGCCATGCAGAAAGCATTTCAACCGGAAAAGATAAATTATGGTGCTTATTCGGATAAATTATCTCATTTACATTTTCATTTGGCTCCGAAATATGTGGATGGTCCTGACTATGGTGGTATATTCCAGATGAATCCGGGAAAGGTTTATTTGACGGATGCTGAGTATCAGGAATTGATTGATGCAGTAAGGGCAAATCTGTAAGTAGTAATTTCAGGCACGGATTATCCTGTTGTTTTGTGTGACCGTTTTTTTATAAAACGAGCATTCTGTAATTCGTGCCTAAAATGACAATATGTAACAAAGGAAACCTTGCTTAGGCGTTAATTCGGTTAGTCTTCGCTATCGAAATCAAATTCAAAATCAAAGTCGTCCATAAATTCTGGTGTTGTAAACTCTTCCAGATTTCGTCGATCTTTTTTGGTAGGACGTCCGGTTCCTCGTGCTCGGTCAATGAAGCCGCTGATCTTACTCATTTCCAATAGTTCATATTGGTCAGGAGTTGTGACGTTCTCCATCATTTCGGGGACGAGTTTGGCTCCTATACGTTTTTCAATTGCTTGCAGCACTTTGAATGAATATGTGATAGGCGGCTTTTTAACCTGAATTACATCTCCCGGCTTTACCATACGTGCGGCCTTGACGAGTGCTCCATTTATGGTGACACGGCCTTTTTTACAAGCTTCTGCTGCTATCGTACGTGTTTTGAAGATACGTACAGCCCACATCCATTTGTCTATTCTTGCTTCAGCCATTTTAGTTATTATCTTTATTTTTTATTGAACTGGTTCATAGTGATATCAATTCCGGCAAGACAGAAACTTTTAATAATCTCACCTGCCGTTGCCAGCCTTTCCTCCATTGTCTTCCAGTCTTCATCTGTGAAATGTCCCAGTACATAATCAATCTGCCCGCCACGTGGGAAATCATTACCGATACCAAATCGCAGACGGGCATAATTTTGTGTTCCTAAGGTTGAGGCAATATGCTTCAATCCATTATGTCCAGCGTCACTCCCTTTTCCTTTTAAACGTAAAGTACCGAAAGGAAGTGCCAAGTCATCTACCACTATCAGCACATTTTCTAATGGGATGTTTTCTTTTTGCATCCAGTAGCGGACAGCGAAACCGCTTAGGTTCATGAAGGTGGAAGGTTTCAGCAGGATTAACTGGCGCCCTTTGACTGAAAAGCTGGTTGTGAATCCGTAACGTCCGTCAATAAAAGGAGGAGCATTATTGATTCTTGCCAATGCTTCTACCGTCATAAATCCGATATTGTGCCGGGTTTCATGATATTCAGGGCCAATGTTTCCCAGTCCGACAATTAAATATTTTATCATTACTTATCCGTAAAACAGTTCATTAATATAGAAAAAGAAACGCAGATTAATACAAACTAGTACAGACTTAACATCTGCTTTCATCTGCATTAATCTGCGTTTAAAGTAAATCTCTTTACAGGAATAGTCTCAAATTACTTGCCGGCTGCAGCTGCTGCACCTCTTGCTGCACGAGTCAACTTAACGGCACATACCACAGCTTCTTTAGCACTCATCAATTCAAGGCCTTCGAAGCTCAATTCGCCAACTTTTACAGTCTTACCTAAACCGAGGTGAGAAACGTTCACTGTCAGTTTTTCAGGAATAACGTTATACAAAGCTTTCACTTTAATCTTACGCATCTGCAAAGCCAACTTACCACCGGCTTTCACACCTTCTGCAAGACCTTCCAACTGTACAGGAACTTCCATTACGATAGGTTTAGCTTCATCGATCTGATAGAAGTCTACGTGTAGGATAGTATCTTTTACAGGATGGAATTGAATATCTTTCAGGATAGCGTTTACTTTTTTGCCGTCGATAATCAAGTCTACTACATAGATATGCGGAGTATAAACCAAATTACGAAGACCTTCGTTAGGCACTGTAAAGTGAACTACTTCATTACCTCCATAAAGTACGCAAGGTACACCACCGTTTTTACGAATTTCTTTCAAAGCTCTTGCTTGTTCTGAAGAGCGTTCTGCAATTGTTCTTGCAGTTCCTTTTACTTCAATTGATTTCATTTCTTTAAAAAATTGTGTTACTCTAAATTAAGTTAGTTTGCTTAATTCACCATTACACGATGTGGATTATCACACGATGTCGCAAAAAAGCGGTGCAAAGGTACGGTCTTTTTTTGATATATCAAAGAGCTTTCTTCTTAAAAATCAATGTCAATCTTGATTTCACTCCCCAATTTTTCCTCTTTTGCTTCTTCTTCAATAGCAGCTTGCTCTTTTTCCATATCTGCTTCCTGGGTTAAACGGCTGATATAGTCGTTCATGTCATTGCGATCAATGAAATCGATAGCTTCTGTCAATCCTGCCATGAATTTCTGAAAATCTTCTCTATATAAGAAAATCTTGTGTTTTTCGAAACTCACCTGAGAATCATCGCCTTCTCCCATTATCACCTTTTTGCTCTCTGTAATAGCAAGGAACATTTCATCTTTACGGTTCTTTTTTACATCGAGGTAATAGATGCGTTTACCTGCTTTAATGGACTTGGAGAATACGATCTCCTTATCATTCATGTCTGCGCTCATTTTCTTTTTTAAATCTTCCATATATTTCGGTCCGTTTATAATCGGCTTCAAAATTGGATATTTTTTTTAAACTGTCAAAAGAAAAAGCGCAGAGAATCAAATACTGCATTAAAAAATGTGATTTATTTGTGGAAACTCATTAAAAATATCTACTTTTGCAGTTCGATAACAATAGTATAAATTGAATTTATGATCAACAGAGTTCTTATTCGTCTTAAGATTATACAGATAGTATATGCCTATTATCAGAATGGCAGCAAAAATCTAGACTCAGCGGAGAAAGAGTTATTCTTTAGTCTTTCAAAGGCGTATGACCTTTACAACTATTTGCTAATGCTGATGATAGCATTGACAGAGTATGCGCAAAAGCGTATTGATGCGGCAAAAGCTAAATTGGCACCCACGAAAGAAGAATTGTATCCCAACAAAAAGTTTGTGGAAAATAAGTTTATTGCCCAATTGGAAGTCAATAAGCAGCTGTCCGAGTTTATTGCCAATCAAAAAAGGACTTGGGCAAACGATCAGGACTTCGTGAAGGAACTATATGAGAAGATTGTAGAAACTGATATATATAAGGATTATATGGCCTCTGATGATAACTCATATGAAGCTGATCGCGAATTATGGAGAAAAATCTATAAGACATATATCTTTAATAATGATTCTCTCGACCAGGTATTGGAGGACCAGAGTCTGTATTGGAACGATGATAAGGAAATTGTAGATACATTCGTATTGAAGACCATTAAGCGTTTCGATGAAAAGAAGGGTGCCAATCAGGAATTACTTCCTGAATTTAAGGATGACGAAGACCAGGAATTCGCACGCCGTCTGTTCCGCCGTACTATTTTAAATTCCGACTATTATCGCCATCTTGTTAGCGAAAATACAAAGAACTGGGAACTGGATCGTATTGCATTTATGGATGTAATCATTATGCAAACTGCTTTAGCCGAAATTTTAAGTTTCCCGAACATTCCGGTCAGTGTTTCGTTAAATGAGTATGTGGAAATTGCGAAGTTGTATAGCACATCCAAAAGCGGTAGCTTTATTAACGGAACATTAGATGGAATAGTTAATCAATTGAAAAAAGAAGGTAAGTTGACTAAAAACTAATACCTTTGTCCATATAGTAGAAACTAAAACTGATTTTTTATGAATGTATTGACTGTATTATTGCAAGCTCCTGCTGGTGCTGCCGGAGGTGGAAGTATGATGTGGATCATGCTGATAGCAATGTTTGTTATCATGTATTTCTTTATGATCCGTCCTCAAAATAAGAAGCAGAAAGAAATAGCAAATTTCCGTAAATCTCTTCAGGTTAATCAATCGGTTATTACTGCTGGTGGTATCCACGGAACAATCAAGGAGATTACTGACGATTATATCGTACTTGAAATTGCTTCTAACGTAAAGATAAAGATAGATAAAAACTCTATTTTCGCTGACGCTTCGGCTGCTAGTAATCAATCTAAGTAAATGGTAAACAATGCCTATGCTTGATCGTAGGAAAATAAGGTACACATATTTAAAACTATCCAAGAAAATTAAGGACTTCCTGCTTAGCGATAAGAGCAGGGAGTTCTTAATTTTTTTGTTTTTTTTTCTGATAGCCGGTGGATTCTGGTTACTCCAAACGTTAAATAATGATTATGAAGCGGAATTTTCTATTCCGGTACGGGTAAAAGACCTTCCCAATAATGTAGTGCTGACTTCGGAACCTCCTTCTGAACTTCGGGTTCGGGTGAAGGATAAGGGGACTGTGCTGCTTAATTATATGTTGGGAAAAAGTTTTTTTCCAGTCAATTTAAGTTTTCTCGATTATAAAGGGAAAAATAATCATGTGAAGATTTATGCATCCGATTTTGAGAAAAAGATACTAAGTCAGTTGAATGTCTCTTCTAAAATACTCTCGATAAAGCCGGATACATTAGAATACATCTATTCCGAGGGAAAATCCAAGTTAGTACCCGTCCGTCTTCAGGGGAAGGTAACTGCCGGGCTTCAATATTATGTTTCGGATACAATTTGTAATCCGGATTCTGTGTTGGTGTATGCGCCCGAAGGGATTTTGGATACGATTACTACTGCTTATACCCAAAAAATAAATCTGGAGAATATTTCGGATACCACTCGGCAACGAATATCTCTGGCTCCGTTAAGAGGAGTAAAGTTCGTTCCAAGTTCGGTTGAGGCGACATTTCCGGTAGATATTTATACGGAGAAAACAGTCGAAGTACCGTTACATGGAATTAATTTTCCGGCGGATAAGGCCCTACGTGCATTTCCTTCTAAAGTTCAGATAACTTTTCAGGTAGGATTGAAGCGTTTTCGTAGTATTAAAGCCGATGATTTTGTGATAAATGTCTCTTATGAAGAACTGTTGAAGCTTGGTTCTGATAAATATACGGTTAAATTGAAATCATTTCCGAATGGGATAAATCAAATCCGTATTGTACCCGAACAAGTAGACTTTTTGATAGAACAAGTATCTTCTTTTTCCGATGTTGATTAAGGTTGGTATAACTGGTGGTATCGGTAGCGGGAAAAGCGTTGTTTCCCGGTTGCTGGAGATAATGGGTATTCCTGTTTATATAGCGGATACAGAAGCGAAACGTATTACTTGTACCGATACAGTGATTCGCCGGGAACTTTGTGCTTTGGTCGGTCAGGAAGTATTTCAGGGGGGAGAATTGAACCGGACTTTATTGGCGGAGTATATGTTCGGGTATCCGGAACACGTGAAAGAAGTGAATGCTATTATTCATCCACGGGTAAAAGATGATTTCCGCCAATGGACAGTCCGTTTCGGGAATAACGGACTGGTTGGTATGGAATCCGCTATCCTTATTGAATCCGGTTTTAGAGAAGAAGTTGATTTCCTTGTAATGGTTTATGCACCGTTGGAAGTGAGAGTAGAGCGGGCTATGAAACGTGACTGTTCATCAAGGGAGTTGGTCTTGAAGCGTATTGAGGCACAGATGAGTGATGAGGCCAAGCGGGAACAAGCCGATTTTGTGATAGTAAATGACAATGAAACACCGTTAATTCCGCAGGTTTTGGAGCTTATTTCTTTGCTATCTAAAAATAATCATTACCTTTGCGACGCTAAAAAATAATTAATAAATAAAAGAATATATACTATGTTGAAGACTATCTTGTCTATCTCCGGAAAACCGGGATTGTACAAACTTATTTCGCAAGGAAAAAATATGTTGATTGTTGAATCAATCAATGCTGATAAGAAGCGTTTCCCCGCTTATGGTAATGAAAAAATTATCTCTTTGGCAGATATCGCAATGTACACAGATGATGCGGAAGTTCCTTTGTATGATGTGTTGGAAGCGATGAAAAAGAAAGAAAATTCGGCAATTGCTTCTCTTGATCCGAAGAAGGCTAGTCCGGAACAACTCCGTGAATACTTGGCTGAAGTGTTGCCTAATTTCGATCGTGATCGTGTGCATGTAGGAGATATCAAGAAATTGATTTCCTGGTATAATACGTTGATATCTAATGGACTTACTGAATTTAAACCAGAAGCGGAAGTTGGGGAAGAAGAGGTAGTGGCAGAATAATAATTAATGTCATTTGTCTAAATGAGACTAAAGAACATGATAATCGCATTTAATGTGGTTATCATGTTTTTTTTATAGAGATGTTTGTAAATTCAGAAAAAAATTAGTATAATTTGGGTAATCTTTTATTAAAATAAATATCTTCTACTTATATTGTAAATAATGGTGCTTTTTATGTATCTTTGTCGCTGTTCTCTATTTTTCACGATGTCTATGGCAGTTAAAATGAAAATGGACAACAAAAGCGTTTAAAGATATTATTCGATGCTTGAGTTATCCAGTGACCTCAAGTATGATAAATTGTGTAGTTCTCACGCTTTTTTATAATTAATCACCTTCCAGGGAACAGGAGGCTTTATATAGGGAATGGAGACAATAACGAATAAAGGAGTGAATATCTGTTTGGATAATGAATCAGGGGAGTTATGCTTGACTAATTTGTTATCAGGTACAATGGTATTTTTATATGATTCTCAAGGAGAATTAAGGGAAAAACACCAATTTGCTTTACCTTTGCTTACCATAACAATTTCTAAACAGGGTACTTATGTTTTAGTGATGAGTCATCCGAACTGTCAGCCTGAAGTTCGGAGGATTATCTATACAGGGATATAAAAAGAAGTCGGTAAGTTTCTTGGCAAACCTACCGACTTCTTATTTTTTGTATTGTGTTTAATTTCTGAATACTAATCCGTCTCCGCCAGCATCGACAATGATCGCTTTACTTCGATCTACTTCCTGAGCTAGCAGTTTCTTAGACAGGTCGTTCAGCAAATAGCGTTGAATAGCTCTTTTCACCGGACGCGCTCCGAATTCAGGATCATAACCTACTTGTGACAAGAAGTTTAATGCAGCATCTGTCATTTCCAATTCCACACCGTTTTCAGCAAGCATTTTCTGTACGCTCTTGATTTGTAAGAGGACAATTTGCCTGATTTCATTTTCTGTCAGCGGCAAGAACATAATTGTTTCGTCAATACGATTCAGAAATTCCGGACGAATCGTTTTCTTCAACATATTCATCACTTCCTTCTTCGTTTCTTCGATTACCTCTTCCTTATTAGAACCGTTCAGTTTCTCCATTTGACTTTGTATATAGGAACTTCCCATATTTGAAGTCATGATAATGATCGTATTCTTGAAGTTAACTACCCTTCCTTTATTGTCTGTCAATCTTCCGTCGTCCAATACTTGCAACAGAATATTAAAAACATCCGGATGCGCTTTCTCTATTTCATCAAACAACACAACAGAGTAAGGTTTCCGCCGAATAGCTTCTGTCAACTGACCACCTTCGTCATATCCTACATATCCCGGAGGTGCTCCGACCAGACGTGAAACACTATGCTTTTCCTGATACTCACTCATGTCTATACGGGTCATCATCGTTTCATCATCAAATAGGAATTCTGCCAGTGCTTTCGCCAATTCTGTCTTACCCACCCCCGTTGTTCCGAGGAAGATAAACGAACCAATCGGACGTTTTGGATCTTGTAATCCTGCCCGGCTACGGCGCACTGCATCGGCAACTGCTTCAATTGCTTCATCTTGGCCGATTACACGTTGGTGAAGTTCTTCTTCCAAATGCAACAATTTATCTTTCTCGCTTTGCAGCATTTTGCTAACCGGAATACCTGTCCAACGAGAAACAACATCAGCAATATCTTCGGCATCTACTTCCTCTTTTATCATTGCCTTGTCTCCCTGCATATCGCGCAGCTTCTTTTGAGTATCCTCAATTTCTTTATCCAATGCCTGAAGTTTTCCGTAACGGATTTCGGCTACTTTGCCATAATCTCCTTCGCGTTCAGCTTTCTCGGCTTCGAATTTCAGATTCTCTATCTCTACTTTGTTCTGTTGAATCTTATCCATTAACGTCTTTTCGCTTTGCCATTTAGCTTTGAAAGATTTTTCCAATTCTTTCAATTCAGCGAGTTCCTTACCGATAATCTCCAGTTTCGGTTTGTCGTTTTCACGTTTGATAGCTTCTCGCTCAATCTCCAGTTGCTTGATTTTACGGGAGATCTCGTCCAGTTCTTCCGGTACGGAATCTACTTCCATTCGTAATTTGGCGGCAGCTTCGTCCATAAGATCAATAGCCTTATCCGGCAAGAAACGGTCGGTGATGTAGCGGCTACTTAGCTCCACGGCTGCAATAATTGCGTCGTCTTTGATACGCACATGATGGTGATTTTCGTAACGTTCTTTCAGTCCGCGGAGGATAGAAATCGTGCTCAGGTTATCCGGTTCGTCTACTTGTACGATTTGGAAACGGCGTTCCAATGCTTTATCCTTTTCGAAGTATTTCTGATATTCGTCAAGGGTGGTTGCACCGATAGAGCGCAGTTCGCCACGGGCCAGAGCCGGTTTTAGAATATTTGCGGCGTCCATGGCACCTTCGCCTTTCCCAGCACCTACCAATGTATGGATTTCATCAATAAATAAGATAATATCACCTTCCGACTTCTTCACTTCATTGACTACCGATTTCAGACGTTCCTCAAACTCACCTTTGTACTTTGCACCGGCAACGAGTGCACCCATATCCAACGAATAAACCTGTTTGTTCTTCAGGTTCTCGGGTACGTCTCCCCGTAGGATACGATGCGCTAATCCTTCGACAATAGCTGTTTTACCCGTACCCGGTTCACCAATCAGAATCGGATTGTTCTTAGTTCTCCGGCTTAATATCTGAAGTACCCGTCGAATTTCTTCGTCACGTCCGATTACCGGATCGAGTTTACCGCTACGAGCAGCTTCATTCAGGTTAATGGCATATTTTTCCAATGATTGATAAGTGTCCTCACTGGATTGTGACGTTACTTTTTCTCCTTTCCTTAATTCGCTGATAGCGTTACGCAACTCCTTTTCCGTCATTCCGGCATCTTTCAGAATGGTGGATACAGTGCTTTTTACAGTGAGCAACGCTAACAGTATATGTTCCAAAGAAACAAACTCGTCGCCCATTTCCTTTGAATACTGGGTTGCTTTCTGCAATACATCATTTGCTTCACGGCTCAGATACGGCTCACCACCGGAAACTTTAGGCAGCGAATCAATCTGTTTGTCAACAACAACCGCTACTTGCTGTCCATTCATACCTAACTTTTGGAAGATGAAGTTCGTAACGTTTTCGCCTACCTTCATCACCCCCTGCATGATGTGAACGGGTTCTATGGCTTGTTGCCCCCGGCTTTTCACCAGATTTACAGCCTCCTGTATCGCTTCTTGGGATTTGATTGTAAAATTGTTAAAGTTCATATCGTTGTTCTCCTTTCTTTTTCATGTTTCTAATAACACTTAAAAGGGCGCAAAAGATTTGCCAAGTAGAAAAATGTGACAAAATAGCATGATTATAAGGAGCTTACAGGACAAA
The DNA here is from genome assembly GCF_002222615.2 of Bacteroides caccae. Classification (NCBI taxonomy): domain Bacteria; kingdom Pseudomonadati; phylum Bacteroidota; class Bacteroidia; order Bacteroidales; family Bacteroidaceae; genus Bacteroides; species Bacteroides caccae. The sequence goes on from NZ_CP022412.2 coordinate 2,324,849, forward strand.
ATGGCTTCTTTTTCCAGTGTATGACTGACGAATTTGCTGCGAAATGAGGAGGATAAATAAAAGTATTGTAGTATCTTTATCGGCTGTAATGTTATTGTAAATAAGATATGAACGATAAACCTCAAATAAAACTGTCTGAAACAGTAGTGCTGATTGATGCAGCTTTTCTGAACTTTGTAATTACAGATATGAAAGGATACTTTGAAGATACTTTGCAACGTTCTTTACAAGAGATAGACCTTTCGATACTGACTACCTATCTTACTTTGGACGCCGGGATTACGGAAGGGAAAAATGAAGTCCAATTTCTTTTTGTTTACGATAAGGAGTCTGGGCGGCTTGTACATTGCCGGCCTTCCGATCTGGAGAAAGAACTGAACGGGGTTGCTTTTCAAAGCCCTTATGGAGAATATTCATTTGCCAGTGTCCCTTCGGAGGGAATGGTGACAAGGGAAGATTTATTCTTGGATTTGCTGTCTATTGTTGCCGATTCGGCTGATGTGAAAAGAATGATTGTGATTTCCTTTAATGAAGAATACGGGAAGAAAGTGGCTGATGCGCTGAATGAAATAAAAGATAAGGAAGTGATTCAGTTCCGCATGAACGAACCGGATGCTCCGGTGAAGTATAAATGGGAAATGTTGGCTTTTCCTGTGATGCAGGCATTGGGGATCAAAGCTGACGAACTACAATAATATCAGTTCCTATATTTGCTGACTATACCTATATATTTAATACTTAAAATTTAGCCCTGTGTCTGATTTTCGTTTAAAAGTATTCCAAAGTGTAGCGAAGAACCTGAGTTTTACGAAAGCTTCGCAAGAACTGTTTGTAAGCCAGCCTGCTATCACTAAGCATATCCAGGAGTTAGAGACTTATTATCAGGCTCGTTTGTTCGAGCGTCAGGGAAGTAAAATTTCGCTGACCGATGCGGGGGAATTGCTGTTGAAGCATAGTGAGAAGATTCTGGATGATTACAAGCAACTGGAATATGAGATGCATTTGTTGCATAACGAGTATATTGGTGAATTGAGACTGGGTGCCAGTACAACGATTGCCCAATATGTCCTTCCTCCTTTATTGGGAAATTTCATAGCTAAGTTTCCGCAGGTCAATCTTTCTCTAATCAATGGAAATTCCCGGGGAGTGGAAACAGCCTTACAGGAACATCGGATAGATTTAGGTTTGGTGGAAGGAATCTTTCGTCTGCCTAACTTAAAGTATACTTCATTCTTGCAGGACGAACTTGTAGCAGTGGTGCACGCGCATACCAAGCTGGATATTCAGGATGAGATTACTCCGGAAGACTTGCCGAATATTCCATTAGTTCTGCGTGAAAGAGGTTCCGGGACGCTGGATGTCTTCGAACGTGCTTTGTCGCAGCATAATCTGAAACTGTCTTCTTTAAATGTAATGATGTATCTCGGCAGTACGGAAAGCATTAAACTTTTCCTCGAACATACTGATTGTATGGGGATTGTCTCTATCCGTTCCGTACATAAAGAACTCGTTGCAGGTAATCTGCGTGTAATTGAGATAAAGGGAATGCCTATGCAGCGTGAATTTAACTTTGTGCAACTGCAAGGGCAGGAGGGGGGATTATCCCAAGTCTTTATGCGGTTTGCGGGACATCATAGTAAAAGTCTGTAATCGGCTTTTCCGTTACTTTTACATACAGAGTAACTTCCCAGCATTTCAATGCGTTACGATGCAACAAAATGGCGGGAAGTTGGTCTTGGTTTTTAGTAATGTGTGGCACCAGAAAAGATTTTTCAATTTCATTTCTCATATTCTCATATAAAAAGTTATCCTTCTGATTACTAATCATATAAATTATGAGAATTAAAATGTTTACATGTATTTCTCATAATTTATTCAAGAAAACACGCTTAAAATACCGCATTTCTCATACTATCATTGGTATTTCTCATACTATTGCAAACGTTATTCTCATCATCCAATCATCAACACTTAATAAGCTGTAGCAAAACTATTGTTCATCTTCGTTATAACTAACTGACAATCAAAGAATATCCTACTGAAATCAATAGATTTTCAATAAGAAATTCCTATCGTTGCACTCCAGTAAACAGGCTTGTGCACTGGAGTGAATAGGGCTATCTACCCGAGTGCACCGATCTGTTTACTAGAGTGCAACAATGCGGATGAAGGAAAGAAAATACAATGATGCCGGTTGCGAAAGATATGTCATCTACCGACTTAACATATAAACTACGGTTATATTGCCTCCTACATATTAGTCCCTTTATTTCCATCAAGCAGGGGTGCTTTGCATTTTCCCTTTTTCTCCGTTGGCTTCGTTTGGCATCATAAACGCTTTATTCATAAGCCATTCAATGCCATTTCTCCCATTTTATTCGTTTATTCCAGAGATTCTGGGTAAGTTTGCTCATACTCTGTATAAAATCTCATATTTCTTTTTTATCTTTGTTCTTATATCATCAAATACAAGAACTTAATGGATAAGATCACCATATATCTTCTGGAAGAAAAGTAAGCTAAACGAAAGGGGGGCTTATATCTGGAAATGGTAGAGTAGGACGATTGATCATGTTCCGTGAGTGTCTTTGCCATGACGTAGTTCCGTTTATTATAAACGAGCGGCATAAGCAGTTTTATTATAGGGGACTTAGAGAGTTTGCGTCTACTCCCGGATATTTGCTTGATACTTGCCTTTTGGCGCAAGATATTTATGTAGTATGGGTGAAATATTTCTATTCTGGATTATTTGACTGATACTCATAGAATACTTAAAGAATTAAAAATCAATGGATAATGGATATAGAAAATTATAATTTACAATGATTTCTTGATGTCCGACAAGGCGATTATAAACGTGCTTTTACTTATTAGAATGAGACGGACGAGATAACTAAAAGGAATTTATATATATAATTAAATGTTACTATTATGGGCTGTTTTATGAATCTTTTGTGGCTGTTGCTTGGTGGAATTTTTACGGCGGTAGAATATCTTATCTCAAGTTTATTAATGATGATTACTATTATTGGTATTCCTTTTGGGATGCAAACGTTGAAATTGGCAGGACTTGCTTTATGGCCTTTTGGCAAGGAAGTTAGAAACGGAAGCCGTTCTAGTGGTTGCCTTTATATACTGATGAACGTGATATGGATATTCGTGGGTGGCATTTGGATTTGTTTGTCACATTTGCTTTTTGGGGCGATGTTGTGTATAACTATTATTGGTATTCCTTTTGGTTTACAGCACTTTAAGTTGGCGGCATTAGCTTTATCACCTTTCGGAAAAGATATTATAACTGTGTAAGGATAGTTCTGAACAGATTATCTATAACTAAAAGTTATAATACATAATCAGAAACTATTAGTGTGTCTTGATTGTTTCCTGTACCTTTGCACCCCGAAAACAATTAAAGATAAAATATATGATTTCAACAGCTACAAAAACGTTGCAGGGAAACAACAAAACCATTTATGTTGCACTACTTTCTACTTTGACTTTCTTTCTGTTTTTAGACTATATTCCGGGGTTGGAGGCATGGTCGGCATGGGTGACTCCTCCGGTTGCTTTGTTTCTTGGACTTATTTTTGCGTTGACTTGCGGACAGGCACATCCGAAATTTAATAAGAAAACATCTAAATATTTATTGCAATATTCTGTTGTCGGACTGGGATTCGGAATGAATCTACATTCGGCTCTAGCTTCCGGTAAAGAAGGTATGGAGTTTACAGTTATTTCCGTAATCGGTACTTTAGTGATCGGTTGGTTCATCGGACGTAAGTTGTTTAAGATAGACCGGAACACTGCCTATCTTATTAGTTCAGGAACTGCTATTTGCGGTGGGAGTGCCATTGCAGCCGTAGGACCGGTGTTGAGGGCGAAAGATAGTGAAATGTCTGTTGCACTGGGTACTATTTTTATTTTGAATGCGATTGCACTTTTTATCTTCCCGATGATTGGTCATGCTTTGAGTATGGATCAGCAACAGTTCGGAACTTGGGCGGCAATTGCTATTCACGATACAAGTTCGGTTGTTGGTGCAGGCGCTGCTTATGGAGAGGAAGCCTTGAAAGTGGCCACTACTATCAAACTGACTCGCGCTCTCTGGATAATTCCTATGGCCTTTGCCACTTCATTTATCTTTAAAAGTAAAGGACAGAAGATCAGTATTCCCTGGTTTATCTTCTTCTTTGTGTTGGCAATGGTGGTAAATACTTATTTACTTGACGGAGTGCCGCAGTTGGGAGCTGCAATCAACGGAATTGCCCGTAAAACATTGACAATTACCATGTTCTTTATCGGCGCTTCTCTTTCTCTTGATGTGCTAAAAGCAGTCGGAATTAAGCCATTGTTACAGGGAGTTTTGCTTTGGGTAGTGATTAGCTTGAGCACGTTGGCATATATCTATTTTGTATAAACATACGATGTATAATGTAAGTAATTGGGGGAGTATTACTTTATATGAATATTCCCCCAATTGCTTTTTAAAACTTCTATTTGAAGTAAAAACAAAACTTTGTACTTATTTGAAATTTTAAAGTGATGTACTAATGAAGTCGGGAGAGGAGAATGTTTGATTATTTGAGCGATAATAAACAAAACGATTCTCCAGTTATTTATAAGAAAGATAATGGGCAAGAGCATTTTACTAAGAGTAGTATGGATGCATGATTGAAAAAATATATTTTATAACCTGAAAGAATTCTTTTATTCATTTATTTTTGATATTTTTGCACATATTGAATTGTAAAACCTATAATATATGAAGAACAATTTCTTTTTTATTCTCTGTATGCTATTTTGCGTACCATTGCACGCCCAACGCGAACGAAACTATATTTATTTATTTGATTGTACACAATCAATGAAAACAGTAGACATATGGGAACCGACTAAAAAATATTTGCGGGAAGATATTGAAAGATTATCTCCTTCTTCAACAGTAACTATTGTTCCATTCCAGGGGATTACTCACCCTACTATTCAGTTTGAATGCAGGAATTTTGATTGGAATAAGATTGAAGAACAATTCAATAAATATATAAAAGATAAAACGAATACAAATATTTGTTCTGCCTGGGACAAAGGCGTACAATATATTGATGTAAATAAAGACAATTATTTCTATATACTGACGGATGGAGAGGATACGGTAAAAGGGATTGGAGCCCTTTGTCAACGTATCCGTGAATGGTGTGGTAAATATAAGAATAGTTATGCGTTTTATGTTATGTTAACAGAAAGTGCCAAGAAAAATGAAAAAGAACTTTCAGATGCTATTGGAATTTGTAGTACTATCCGACTTATTGACCCGAAAGGGCACATCAGTCCCTTTGGAATTTTTGAAGAGGAAATACTAACTACTAATACATTGGAACTGGAAAAACAGATAAAACTACCGTTCTCTACAGTAGGAAAGTATGACGCGTCTGTCAATTGTAAAGATTCTCTTTTCGATGTTTCTTTAGTTAGCAATATGATTTCAGATGGTAAGGCTGTATTCAAGATAGATGCAAGAAAACCTAAGCAAGAAATAGCAGCTATACTTAATGGAAAAGACAGATATGATTTTGAGATAGAAGTGAAAGCTAAGGGAGTAGATATTCTGAATTCTAATCTGACAGTTAATGTCGTGAATAAGCCTGAACGAGTACTGACAATGATAGATGAGGAAGAAACTAATATGGGAAAAGCTTCTTATTATCCGACATTTCTCTTTTGGAAAGAAAAAAAACAGGATACTCTCCGTCGTAATCTCAGTGAAAGTTTTAATCAACCTGCTATTGAGTATGCCTCAAGTGTACGTTTTAAAGTTACGAGCTCAGACGGGGCAAACGACTATCAGATATTAATTAATGAAATACCTTGTCCGGAGAATGAGTTTGTTTTTGATGGAAAAACAAATAATAGCATCTTATCCATTATATTCAATAAAAATGCCCGGCAAGGCAAACGTTATTTTCTAATTAACCCAATACAAGCAAAAGAGACAGATCGTATCAATAGGATTCCAACAGAACAATATCAGTTATCTGTTCGTGCGGGATATAGTATCGATCATAATCCTTTAGCAATAATGTTATCTTGGTTGGTGATACTTTTCATTACTCTATTAATTTTATGGCTTTTCGCAATAAAGATTATGGTATATCCACGGATAAAACTCGGGCGTATTACTATAACTGAGCCATATTACAAGTCACTGAAAATACATGGGGCGCGAAAGGTTATATTTACTAATAAATTTCAAAAACAAAGCTTTTTAAATCGTATGTTAACTGGACGTGTCGTATGTGAGGTAAATGAAATATGGACTAGTACAATGGAGTTGGAGCCATGCAGGAAAGCATTGAGACCAACAACGAAAGGTAAATATCTGATAACTCCTTTCACTACTAGAATGGAGAAAAATTCTGAATATGAAATTCAGAATATAGATACTAATCAACAGATAAAAATAACAATAAATTAAAATCACAACTATGGCTACTAAAATCAAACGTTGCCTATATATAGGCCTTGGCGGAACAGGTATGAAATCGCTGCTCCATACAAAGAAAATGTTTATTGAAACATATGGAGAGGTTCCTCCAATGATCGGTTTCTTAGGCATAGATACTGATGGGGGTGAGTATAAAAAAGAGCTTGATTCAAAGTATGGAAATGTCGTACTTACACCGAATGAGCAATTGCCCATTAGAGTAGATGAGGCACGTCCTATTTACGAAGTTAATAAAGAACATTTTGCATGGCTGCCGGAAGAGAATATTTATGCGTTGACATCGATGACTTTGGGAGCCGGACAAATTCGTAGTAACGGCCGTTTTGCAATTACAGTGAATCATACTGAGGTTGAAAATAAGATTGTTTCAGTATTGACGGACATTACACGTGCTAATATTTCTAATAATGAAAAGTATGAGTTGTTGGCCAATGAGATTGAGGTGCATATTGTATTTTCGCTTTGTGGGGGAACAGGCTGTGGCACATTTATTAATATGGCTTATCTCCTTAGAAAATTTGCTCCAAATTGTAAATTGACAGGGTATGGTGTTCTTCCGGATGTATTTGAGGCTATGTCTAATGCTGGTATGGCAAAAGTCAAACCGAATGCTTATGGAGCCATTCAAGACCTTGATTGGTTGATGCATCTTCACATGAAAAGTGATAAAATAGCTTTTGATTATATTAACTATATTCAGGAAACGAATGATAGACCTTTCAATGCATTTATTTTTATAGATAACAAAAATCCGAATAATGATACATATACTCATATTGATCAGATTGCTGAAATGATCAGTTTGGCTTTGATTACTTCCGCCGGAGAACTCTCTACTACATCTGCCAGTGTCAGTGACAACCTGGAAAAGAATATACGTGAGGGGTCAATGGATATAGAAAATAAGAAAGCGTGGGCAGCAGGCCTTGGAGTTTGTGAGATTCTATTCAGAGGACGTGATTTAAGCGAAATATATTCCATTAAGTCGGCCAAAAGATTGATTGAACTGTTGCTTAATTCATGCGTCGATGCAGATACGATTGTCAACCAGTGGATAGATTCGAAAGATGTTAATATACGTGAGAATAATGGTTTTGACAATGTGATAGACTACATACTCAATAAATCTCCTCGTAGTCCATTTTCTGCGATTGACAATCGTGCGAATGCACAAACGGAAGTCGACTTGTTTATCAATAGTGCAATGCCTAAAGAAGGAGAAGTTAATGGAAAAATACAAAGCTTGAGTGAACGTGTATCTGATGAATTACGCAAGTTGATAGTTAAAGAAATTAATCAAGAATGTGGTATTGGCGCTGCTGAAAGTATTATTTTGGGAATACAAGCACAAATCAATGTGTTCATGAAAGAAATGAATAGTGAATTGGATGATTTGAGTAACAGAAAGCCGGGTTTGGAAGCAGCAGTAAAAATGGCGGTAAAAGATTTGAGTGATTATGATTCTAAACTTTTCAAAAACAAAGCAAGAGCCGAGGAGTATTGCGAAGATGTGATAAACGCTGCAACTCAATTAGTCATCAATGAGCGTGAAATTATTCGGCGAAAAGCTGCAATTACTTTTTATACAGGACTACAAGCCGAATTGCTGGAATATTATACAAGAATATCCAATATAAAAGATATGCTTGTTGCAATATTCTCTAATTATACTAATCGTTTGGCTGAGATACAAAATAGAGTGGGTAAAGCATCACAAACTTTCCAGATAGATCTTGCTCAATCATTTGTAAATAAGGTAGTACTTGAAGAAGAGGAGATTCAAGTAGAAGAATTCCTGAAATCATTGATTTATCCGGAAAAAATATATGAGTTCAGCGATAAGCGTACTACTGAAATAGAAAAAATATTTCTTGATTATGCTCACACTCTGTCTACTGCACGTGTCTGGGCTAAGACTACTGTCGATGATATAATGAATAAAATGGATGAAGAATCCTTTACGCATATTTTGAAGATGGCAATTAATAAGTCGGCACCGTTGTTCAGATATAATTATCGTGGATATACTCCACAAGAAAAACCATGTGATAGTTATTATATAGGTGTGCCGGATAAGAAAAACTCTCGTTTGGTTGAAGATAACAAACTGAAAAATTTGTTACCTCCTGGAAGTGTCAATTTAGATTTCGCGAGTATCGGGGTTAAAGATAGAGTTATCATCTATCGCCAAGTCGGTGTAGTACCGGCATATTGCATAACCCCATTACCTTCGTATGAAGAAAAATATAATAACTGTAATGCTTGCTGTCATTTTGATGCCATTATTCGAAACAAAATGTTACGCGAAGAATACAATCTTTATCCGAAAGCAGCGATTGACGATACGCTTGAATTATGGGTGAAAGGGTTCATCTTTGGGCTTATTAAAAATGAAAATGACAAATACTATTATCAAAGTGAAGAGTATGGAGATCCTTTAGATGATAATTGGGTGGAGTTGTTGAAATATCGTGATGAAGCTTTTGATGCTTTTAAGAGAAGTAAAAATAGTGTTCGTAAGGAATTTAATCAATACTTCGAACAGTTTCAGAAAACTAAAGGAGCAGAGGCTATGCAAGCTTTAATTGATGACGCTAAACTTTATTATTTTGATAAGTACTCACAAATCAGTTTGACAAAAGAGCAAATTAAAGCTAAAGGTTTTGAGAGTATCCGTAAATTGATTACTGAAGAACTGGAATACGTAAAGAAAGAATTATGATACACACTGTTCACCTGTTGCTTGGATCTGAGTTTGAACAATCGGGAATTGATCTGAGGAAGTATATTATAAAATACGGAGAAGGTAACGCTTCTTCGTATTTTACTACGTTGATATGGTCTTTGCAGAATGACAACTCTATACAGATTGATAGTGCAGAACTTCAGGAATCCAATGAAACCGAAATATTCTATTCAGGATTGGAGAATCTTTACCAGATTAGATTAAAAGCAGAAAGATGTGTAATAAATGATGAAGAAATAAAACTTTTTTTCTCTGAATTGTATAATAAAACCGTAACAATCAGTAATCCGGGTGATAGTAACAGTCTACATCTTTGTATCTACTTACCTTTATATGATAAGCAACTGTGGAGTATTGTACAACGAATAGTTAGATTATTGAATGGGGGTATACAGCAACAATATACAATAGATATATTAGGAATAGCAGCGGATATGGCTTTTTTGTTTCTTCCTTCAGAAAAGGCGGACAATCTACAAACTAATCTTCAAATAGCGAAGAAGGTGGTAGAAGAAATCGTTGCAATGAAAGAGCAAGAAAGGAACTTTGCTCATTTCATTCTCATGCAAAATTGTAATTCTCAAGGTATTGCACTCAATCTTAATCATGACGCTTTTATTCGGATTATAGGAGAATTGGCACTCTTATCTATTGAGCATTATACCACTCTATTCCCTGTCACTGAGGATTTTAGTGATCGTAATATTATTACTTTTGGGCTGTCTGTTCTAAATTTTGATAAATATTACTTCGTTCATTATCTAATACGAAGAGCTTATCTATATGTCTTGGAGCGAGAGAAGGTTATGCAAAAAGAAGTAGACGTTAACAAGGTGTCACAGATAGTGCAAAAACATTTGGAGAACCAAACGCATTTGGTCTCCGATTTTTACCAACAGGAAGTAGCACCTTTATTGAAAGAAGGGAAGAAGCATGATGATATTATAACAATTATTACGCCCAAATTGGATGAAAAAATAGAGGAATTATCTAAAGAATTTCAGTCCTTTATTTACGATAAAGACTTGACGCTTCCCGAAAAACAAGCAGCAATGGCTCAATTGTTAGGGGTGGATGATAATCTGCTCAAAGGAAATTTGTTTAATAAGCAACAATTGACCATAGATGATTGTGACAGTGAAGCTGCCAATATCTTTATTAGAGAAAACAATAAACTCATTAAACGTTTTACGGACGAAGAAGGTAAGGAACAGATTATTCCCGCTGTACTAACTACTCCAGAGGATGGCAATAAGGATATTTATCTTCCACTGGGCGAAATTAAAGAATTGCGCGTGAAGATGCGCGAATCAACGAATTATATCCGACAAAAAAGCAAAGAATTATCTTCTCTCTCTCAGCAATTGGAGAATGAAGAAACGAGTAAGAAGCGTTTAACTGAAAACGGGTTTATATACGAAGGTACAGTTTACAAACTGCTTGATATAGAAGAAAAACCATTAACAGAAACTTATCAAAGTCATGCCGTTTCAGAAAAGAATGTAGATCTTCGATTAGGATTTACTAGTGTTAAGAATCAAGGCAGTCAAGGTAGTTGTTCCGTTTTTTCCATATCTTCCATTTATGAATATATTCTGAAGAAAAATTCATTTACTGAATATGATTTGAGTGAAGCTTTCGTATACTATAATGTAAGAGAAAAGAACAATAAAGTAATGGAAGATACCGGGAGCTCTTTATATGAGGTTATAAGCAGTATCATTAAGCAGGGAATCTGTTTGGAAAAGCTATTTCCCTATAAACCGAAAAATTATACAACTAAGCCTGGAATTGAGGCCTATGAAGATGCGCTTCAAAGACTTATAAAAGAAGCTAAAAATGTAAATCTTACAATAGACGATTTTAAGTCAGCTCTATCTGACGGATATCCCATTGCTGTATCAATGAGGATATATGATTCTTTTGGAAATAGTAATTCAGGATTTATATTTCGCCCGACAGAGGCAGAAATAAAGAGTAAGGAATATGGAAATCATGCAATGATTGTTTGCGGATATAGTGATGATGAACGTATTTTCATTGTACGTAATTCGTGGGGAAAAGATTTTGGTGATAAGGGATACTGCTATATTCCATATTCTTACATAGAAGATACCGAATTGACAAATATGGCTTGTATTATAACGCAGATAAGCAGTGAAGTCAAGGTTGGGGGAATAGCTCAAAAAACAACTGCCTCTTTTAATAAAACAGACAATAATATCAGGTGTTCTATTATACGTATTCTTATTGATGAAGAGAAACGTTTATTGAATACTTATCAACGTGCATACGCTGAATGTCGAATCGCTTATGATACATTAATGCAGACTTTGGGGAATAATAGTAACCGGGAACGTATTTATGATATGACTCTTGAGCGTCTGAATGATGAGGTTAATCAGTTGAATTCGCGGAAAAATCAGTTCATACAGACAGATCGAACAAAAGCTCTTACCGCATACGACGAAACGACTCGTACTTTTGGAATATGGATTGTAGTATTAATAGTAATAATGCTACTCTTCTGTGCAAGTACTTTTTATTTCAGCAAGTTTGATGAATGGTTTTCTGATGGGGTTAATTGGGGGATTTTGGTAAGCTGCCTGCTTCTGTCAGGGCTTCTTTCTCTTTATTTTCCTTACCGGAAGCACTATCGCAGAAAACTGGAACAGGAATTGGCTGAACAGGTTATCAATATTGCTAATCAGCATCATAAATTACAGAATCAGCAAGATACTCTTCACTTGGAGTTGTATCTTGCAGGAATGGTAATAGATAGATTGGCTACTCTTCAGAGTACATTTATGCAACGTTATCAATCGCTAAAATCCTATGTAGGTAATCTTTCTGTTTGGTATGACGAGGAGAGTAAGAAAATAAAGGAGATGAATGTCGCTACAGAAGTTCCATTCCTCTCTTTGTTATCAAATGAAGTGCTTGATGCATATTTTGAAAGAGAAAAAAAAACAATAGTGGATGATATTAAATTATATTGCTATTTTGAAGGATATGATTTGAGTGAAGATACGATCAGAAAATATAAAAATGGTATAAGACAGCAACTGATAGACAAACTTCTCGCTTCTTTAGATGGTTTCACAGTCTACAACTATATAATGGGAGAAAAAGTATATCCATATTTGGATCCTAAATATGCTGATCCTTCACAATTGTTATTACTTATGGATACTAATTCTGAAGTCTTTTTGCAAAATGAAAGAAAGGACGTAACAGGGAATACTTCTATTACTCAACATCTATTTATTCATACCGATATGCAAAGTGAACGGATGAAGTGGGAGCAGATATACCCAAAATATTTTAGAACTAAACCATCATGTGATTCAACAGTATCTATTTTCAATTTAGTTGTTGTTCAAGAAAATCGATTAAATATGAAAGATATAAAAATGTTGAATTTGGCATAATCATTTTGTTTTGTAAGAATAGAAATTATAATAGTATATTATAAACTGGGGGAATATCGTTTTTTATACGAATATTCCCCCAGTTACTTTAATTCATTTTTCATCTAAAAGTGAAAACTAATTATACTTTCTTTAGTGCTTCAAAAATCAAGCCCTCCAGTTCTTCTGCAAGCTCCGGATTGTCAGCGATACATTGTTTTGCAGCATCACGTCCCTGACCTAGCTTTGTATCATTGTAGCTATACCATGAACCGCTTTTCTTGATAATTCCCAGATCGGCGCCCAAGTCGATGATTTCTCCGGAGTGGGAGATACCTTCACCGAACATTATGTCGAATTCTGCTCTGCGGAAAGGAGGTGCCACCTTGTTCTTCACCACTTTCACTTTAGTCAGCTTTCCGAGTACCTCTTCGCCGTCTTTAATCGCTTGGCTACCGCGAATATCCAAACGAACGGAAGCATAGAACTTCAGTGCGTTACCACCGGTTGTTGTTTCTGGGTTACCGAACATAACACCGATTTTCTCGCGGAGCTGATTGATAAAGATGCAAGTAGTACGTGTCTTACTAACGGCTGCTGTCAGTTTACGTAATGCCTGCGACATCAAACGTGCCTGAAGACCTACTTTGTTGTCACCCATATCGCCTTCGATTTCAGCTTTAGGGGTCAATGCGGCTACGGAGTCGATAACAATGATATCGATAGCGGAGGAGCGGATCAGTTGTTCGGCGATTTCCAATGCCTGCTCTCCGTTATCCGGTTGGGAAATATACAAATCGTCAATGTTAACTCCCAGTTTGGCTGCATAGAAACGGTCGAAAGCGTGTTCGGCATCAATAAAAGCAGCGATACCACCGGCTTTTTGTGCTTCGGCAATGGCGTGGATAGCCAATGTTGTTTTACCGGAAGATTCCGGGCCATAGATTTCGATGATTCTACCTCTGGGGTAACCTCCTACACCTAGTGCCACGTTCAAGGCGATAGAGCCTGTCGGGATCACTTCCACTTGTTCAACACTGTCGTCACCCATTTTCATGATAGAACCTTTACCGAAGCTCTTTTCTATCTTTTCCATGGCAGCCTGTAAGGCTTTTAGTTTTTCGCTTGATGCCATTTTATTATCTGTTTCAAAATTAAGTTCGTCTTTCTTTGCCATACCTTATAATTAATGGAATTATTGATTTAAAATCTGTGAGGCATGCTCTTTAGTCTTTACTTCTTTCGGAGTGATAATCCGTTCCACAATTCCTTCTTCGTTAATAAGGAAAGTGGTGCGGAAAGTACCCATATAAGCACGTCCGTACAGTTTCTTTTCTCCCCATACGCCGAATTCTTCCACTAACTTTTTGTCAGTGTCGGCTATCAACGTAAAAGGAAGATTGTTCTTTTCGATAAACTTCTGGTGCGACTTTTCATTGTCCACGCTGACACCGATTACTTCGTAACCGGCTTTACGCAATTCTGAATAGTTGTCGCGCAGATTACATGCTTGTGCCGTACAACCGGATGTGCTGTCTTTCGGATAGAAATACAACACAATCTTTTTTCCCTTGTAAGCACTCAGACGGATTTCTTCACCTTTCTCATTGATGCCTAATACTTCCGGTGCTTTATCTCCTACGTTAATCATAACTTTCTTTTTAATATACGACTGATCTCCTACAACTCCAAATCTTTATCGAACACTTCGTGCCAAGGCAAACCTTGCTTGTTCAGTTGTTCCATGAACGGATCCGGATTAAATTCTTCTACATTGTTTACGCCCGGACGTTTCCATTCTCCTTTGAAGAACATCATGGCGCCAATCATGGCCGGAACTCCGGTAGTGTAGCTTACTCCTTGCATACCTGTTTCTTTATAGGCTTCCTGATGGATGCAATTATTGTAAACATAATACGTACGTTCTTTTCCATCTTTCAGACCACGGATGCGACAACCGATAGAGGTTTCTCCTTCGTAGTTCTCGCCCAAATCCTGTGGATTAGGCAGAACGGCTTTCAAGAATTGCAGAGGTACGATCTTCACTCCGTTGTAATCTACTTCGTCAATACGAGCCATACCGATGTTCTGGATAACACGCAGGTGGGTCAGATATTCCTGTCCGAAGGTCATCCAGAAACGTGCGCGTTTAATTGTCGGGAAGTGTTTCACCAATGATTCCAGTTCTTCGTGATAAAGGAGATATGAATCGCGGGGACCGATATTCGGATAAGTCAGGTCTTTGTGGATTTCCAGCGGACCGGTAGTTACCCATTGGCCGTTTTCATAATAACGTCCGTTCTGGGTAATTTCGCGGATATTGATTTCCGGATTGAAGTTGGTTGCAAATGCTTTGTGGTGATTGCCGGCATTACAGTCTACGATGTCCAGATATTGGATTTCGTCGAAATAATGCTTGGCGGCGTAGGCGGTATAGATACCGCTCACTCCCGGATCGAATCCACAGCCGAGGATAGCTGTCAGACCAGCTTCTTTGAAACGTTCATGATAAGCCCATTGCCAACTGTATTCAAAATGAGCTTCATCTTTGGGTTCGTAGTTGGCAGTGTCCAGATAGTTAACTCCGGCTTTCAGACATGCTTCCATAATGGTCAAGTCCTGATAAGGGAGGGCAACGTTAATCACCATTTCAGGTTTGAAATTGTTGAATAAGGCTACCAACTCGTCCACATTATCTGCGTCTACTTTTGCTGTTTTTATATTAGGGTTACCTATTGCCTCGACGATTTTGTCGCATTTCTCTTTCGTACGGCTGGCAATCATGATATCTGTAAATACATCGGCATTTTGTGCCACTTTGTGTGCAACGACAGTACCAACACCGCCTGCACCGATAATAAGAACTCTACCCATTTCGTTAATTGCGAATTAAATATTAAGAATATTAGAATTGTTAGCTTGGCAAATATACGTGATTATTTTCAGATAATCATTCGCCGATACTCCTTTTTATTTGAAACGTTGCAAGGTGCCACTCTCGAATTCCAATGTTTTGCCATTATAAAACCAGTTCTCAAAACGGTTATCCTTTTTCAGTACTATTTCTATCGGGTCGCCGATAGACAGCCGGCATTCATCCGTACTCATGCCTACTTCGAGGTCGCCCCGCGAAATGATTTGCCAACGTTTCTCGGTAATGCCCGGATATTTTTTATGTATATCTTCAAACCCGAAAAGGTCTTCAATATAATTGTTGTTTCTGGTGATTACGTCATACTTCAAGTCAACCTTCATTTCGTAACTAATTCCATTCTTGTCTTTTAATGTCAAAATAGCCAGACTGCCGGGAGAGGGCATCCGAACTTCTTTTATTGTCAGGATAGTGTACCGGGGAAGATGAACGCGGGACTCCATTTGTTTGTTTTCAAGAGAGACAGCTCTTTTGGCAGACAATGTTTTTTTAGGATAAACGGTTGCCCCCAAGTACCTGTTTTTCAGGCTTTCGATATTATCCAGCTTCTTATTCGTAAAACTGATCGAATTTGAAAAGTATTTCATTCTCTTTTCACCTTGAAAATCACTCGTGTCCATACCGGAGTTTGTCCGTGAGAGGGCGACTTCCAGATAATAGGAATGTCCCTGTGTGTCTTTGAATATGATTTTCACGGGATATGCCTGGCTGCCCACTCCGACGGCCGTGACAGTTGCTTCCGTATTGACGGAAATAGGTATATCCCGATAGCCGGAATAGCTGTTGGCATCATCCACACGGACAGTTTCGGATTGTATGTATATTGTCTTTCCTATCAGCAGATCTTTTGCCGTATCTACATCTTGCAGGTAAACTAATCCGTTGATGCAGGCACGGGGCATTCTTTCGCATATCTCGTCCAGCCGCATATTCTTTATGTCATAATAATATTTTTCCCCTTCATCTTCGAAAACGAAGCGAGTGGTGTAGTTTGTTTCATCTGCTATTTTTTGAACCTTCTCTTCGGTTCCGGTGAAAGTGAGTATTTTGTGTCTCATCAGGCTATTATCCACTCCTTTTTCTGTGTTGTATATTAAAAGGGTAGGAAGAAACATTTCCCGTGCGGAAGGAGCAAACATGAATTTCATTCCGGGAGTCCATTTACATAAAGGTTTTAGAGGAAAGTGTTTTATGATAAACTGTTCTTCTTCACTTGCAGGAATTTCCTGGGCGGAGGGGGTAGTGACAATGTAATCACTTTGGGCGGTAACATGAGACATACCACAACAGAATAAAATCACGGATAGGACGATTGTTCTCATATTTATTTCTTTAAGTGAACTATGTAAATTGTTCATTTGTTGTATATTCAATGGCAAATGTATATATTTTATATTGTATTGGGTGTTATTTCCCAATCTTTTTGGTATCTTTGTCCACGATTTAACTTAAACGTTATAACAATATGAAGAAAGTTTTTGTTTCAATTTGCGTTGCAGGTGCAGCACTTGCAATGTCTTCATGCCGTTCGGTTGAGAAGGCAGTTCCTGTGTCATCTATCAATGGTGAGTGGAATATTATAGAAGTCAATGGCTCGAAAGTTGCTCCGGGCGAAAGTAGAACCCTTCCGTTTATTGCATTTGATACGGCTACCGGTCGTGTGTCCGGTAATAGCGGATGTAACCGTATGATGGGTACATTCGATGTAAATGCGAAACCGGGAAGCCTTGAGTTAGGTGCTATGGCCAGTACTCGGATGATGTGTCCGGATATGACTACCGAGAAGAATGTATTGAGTGCTCTTGCACAAGTGAAAGGATATAAGAAAGCAGGTAAGGAGAAGATGTATCTTTGCAATGCTTCCAATCGTCCGGTTGTAGTTCTTGAAAAGAAGGAGGCTGATGTGAAACTTTCAGTGTTGAATGGAGAATGGAAAATTAAAGAAGCAAATGGTGAGGCGATTCCTTCAGGAATGGAGAAACAACCGTTTATCGCTTTTGATGTGAAGAAAAAGTCTATTCATGGTAATGCCGGATGCAACCTGATTAACGGAGGTTTTGAAACTAGTACGAGCAATGCCAAATCGATTTCCTTCCCGGGAGTGGCAAGTACAATGATGGCTTGTCCTGACATGGAGACAGAAGGTAAGATCCTGAAAGCGTTGAATGAAGTAAAGTCATTCGATGTATTGGCAGGCGGTGGCATTGGGCTGTATGATGCCAATAATGCATTGGTTATTGTATTAGAGAAAAAGTAATTATTATAAGAAATAGGAAAGGCTGTATCAATAAAGCCTGATATTTATGAAACCGGCCTCATTGCTATCTGTTGCAGTGAGGCCGGTTTTTTGTTTCATGAACTAATTAATAGTGGAAGCTGATTGTTACAATTGCTTCAATGCTTCCCAATCAATTTCCGGTTCTTTGCCTGTTGGCTTGCAATAGAACTTAGTTCCCATTGGAACGGATTCGTTAAAGAAGCCTCCCATTTTCAGATAAAACCGATTGTCTTTAGTATTGCCACCTTGATAGTCGAGACGGACTTGGGCACTCGCTGTTGCATCGTGTGTAAAGGTAGCGTCAGTGAGTCGGGACCATTTACCTTCTTTGCTACGTGCCCATTGGTTGCCGAAGAAAACTTCACGTGATAAATATCCTTGTTCCGGACTGAAATTCTCAAGGAAGCTGTGAGGACGTTTATACCATGTGTTGGTTTTGGGGCGTAAGAAACTGGCTATTAATTTCCATTCTTTCTCATCTGTTGCATAGAAATAGGCAGTGTAGGTCGTATTTCCATTCCCGTCCGGTCTGATTTGCATCAGAAATTTATATGTATTACCGGCTTTCCAGGGATACTTCAAATAACTTTGTCCGCCTGAGCCTTCGTTGCCAAACTCTCCGATGTGTACATCTTTGCCTTGGCGTAACAGTTTAATCTTTTGGTCATCCGGAATCTCTTTGGGGTTTTGTGTATCAAAAGGACTCCATACCGAGAAAAGAATACGGCGTTCTGTCGGGGAGTTGTATTGCATTCCGAAATAACCTTCCCCGAAGCCGGCCGCCATGTAGTAGCTATGCATTGTTTCGCCTTCTTTGGGCACTGTGATTTCATTGTAGAACCATTCAGTATCACCTTCAGGTAGCGCATATCCCAAATGAACGGAAGGACCGCGGCGTCCCCAATAGTCAGAGAAGTCTTTCACATAATTACTTTTACCTGTAACATTGTCTGCTATCAACTGCTTAATTTCTCCGAAACCCTCACCACTTTTAGAGACTCCTTGTAAGTCGATACGGACATACCCTGCCTGTCGTATATCGATACTTCCAACAGGAACTTTAGTGAAATCATTCGATTGTAGATTGACTTTGAAGCCCTTCTTTCCATAACTGACTTTGATTTCGGAATGTCCTTTGGCATACAGTGACAGATCGGCTGTTGTCGGTTGATGCAAATAGAAGTAAATACTAACGATACTTTTAGGATTTGTCCAATGTGTAACTCCTCTTTGTGTTATTCGCGCACCATCTTGTTGCCGGGTTACATAGCCATTGCCGGAAACTCCTACGACAACTTGTTGAGGTTGTGCAAATACGGTAGTGCATAGTAGTAATGCAAGTAAACATAATAAATTTTTCATGTAGATGTCATTAATTGATTTTATGTATAATTCCGATATTAATAAATAGTTCGTTGTTTTATAGTGTAATATTGCAAAGTTAAGAATTAATTCTCTTTATCGAACCAGAATAGATAATATTTGTTTTAGTGTCAGTCACTGAATAACTTTCTTTATGGCTATCATGGCAAGGAAGTTTATTAAAAACTGTCGTTTTGGCAGATATTATGTCATGCATTCGTATAATTTCTTTTTGGCACACGGTTTGCTTTTTAATAAGCGTCCGTTCGAGACGAAGCTCCATAACAGGAGTGGAGAAACAACCGGACAAAAAGAAATCATTGAATAATAATAAATAAAAAAATAACGATCATGGGAAAAATTATTGGTATTGACTTAGGAACTACAAACTCTTGTGTTGCTGTATTTGAAGGTAACGAACCGGTAGTAATTGCAAACAGTGAAGGTAAACGTACTACTCCTTCTGTTGTCGCTTTCGTAGATGGTGGCGAACGTAAGGTGGGCGACCCTGCAAAACGTCAGGCTATTACTAACCCGACACGTACCATTTTCTCTATCAAACGTTTCATGGGTGAAAATTGGGACCAGGTTCAGAAAGAAGTTACTCGTGTTCCTTATAAAGTAGTGAAAGGCGATAACAACACTCCGCGTGTTGACATCGACGGACGTCTGTACACTCCGCAGGAAATTTCTGCTATGATTCTTCAGAAAATGAAGAAAACTGCTGAAGATTATCTTGGACAGGAAGTAACGGAAGCAGTAATCACTGTTCCTGCATATTTCTCTGACTCTCAACGTCAGGCTACGAAAGAAGCCGGACAGATTGCCGGTCTGGAAGTAAAACGTATTGTGAACGAACCGACAGCCGCTGCTCTTGCTTATGGTCTGGACAAGGCTCACAAAGACATGAAGATTGCTGTGTTCGACCTTGGTGGTGGTACATTCGATATATCTATTCTTGAATTTGGTGGTGGTGTATTCGAAGTACTTTCTACAAACGGTGATACTCACCTTGGTGGTGACGACTTCGATCAGGTAATCATCAACTGGCTGGTAGAGGAATTTAAGAACGATGAAGGCGCTGACTTGACTCAGGACCCAATGGCTTTGCAACGTTTGAAAGAAGCTGCTGAAAAAGCTAAGATCGAGTTGTCTTCTTCTACAAGTACAGAAATTAACTTGCCGTATATCATGCCGGTAAACGGTGTGCCCAAGCACTTGGTTAAGACTTTGACTCGTGCTAAATTCGAATCTTTGGCTCACGGATTGATTCAGGCTTGTCTTGAACCATGTAAGAAAGCGATGAGTGATGCAGGCTTGAACAATGCTGATATTGACGAAGTAATCCTTGTAGGTGGTTCTTCACGTATTCCGGCTGTACAGAAATTGGTGGAAGATTTCTTTGGAAAAGCTCCTTCTAAGGGTGTAAATCCAGATGAAGTGGTTGCTATCGGTGCTGCTGTACAGGGTGCTGTTTTGACAGACGAAATCAAGGGTGTAGTATTGTTGGATGTAACTCCGTTGTCAATGGGTATCGAAACATTGGGTGGTGTAATGACTAAGCTGATTGATGCTAATACTACCATTCCGGCTCGTAAGAGTGAAACATTCTCTACTGCTGCCGATAACCAGAGTGAAGTAACGATCCATGTATTGCAGGGTGAACGTCCGATGGCTGCACAGAACAAATCAATCGGTCAGTTCAACTTGTCAGGTATTGCTCCTGCTCGTCGTGGTGTTCCTCAGATTGAGGTTACATTTGATATTGATGCAAACGGTATCTTGAAGGTATCTGCAAAAGATAAGGCAACCGGTAAGGAACAAGCTATCCGTATCGAGGCTTCCAGTGGTTTGAGCAAGGAAGAAATCGAAAAGATGAAAGCTGAAGCTGAAGCTAACGCCGAAGCAGATAAGAAGGAACGTGAAAAGATTGATAAATTGAATCAGGCTGATAGCGTAATATTCCAGACTGAAAATCAGTTGAAGGAATTAGGTGACAAGTTGCCTGCTGACAAGAAGGCTCCGATTGAAGCTGCTTTGCAGAAACTGAAAGATGCTCATAAGGCTCAGGATTTGGCTGCTATTGATACTGCTATGGTAGAAATCAATACTGCTTTCCAAGCTGCAAGTGCTGAAATGTATGCTCAAGGTGGTGCACAACAAGGTGGCGCACAGGCGGGGCCTGATATGAATGGCGGTGCCGGTCAGCAAGATAATGGAACTAAGCATGGAGATAATGTGCAAGATGCTGATTTTGAGGAAGTCAAATAAGAATTTGCTAAACGCTTAATATATAGAAAAAGAGCTGAAGATCATTGACTTTCAGCTCTTTTTCTATTTGAGAGATATATGCTTGTTATGATGTACTTACTGATTAGGAAGGTTAGAAGAATAGATGTTTTTTCTTAAAGCGATTTATATAAATATTTAGGACTAAAAATAGATATAAAACAGCGTTTGGGAATCAAGTGTTTCTAAACGCTATTTTATATGGCTGGAATATGTTTTATTATATAAATAAAGAAACAATAAAATAAACACCGGCTGCTAAAAGTCCGCTGACCGGAATTGTAAGAATCCAAGCCGTCATCAGGCTTTTGGTAACTCCCCAACGAACAGCAGAAAGGCGTTTTGTTGCGCCTACTCCGATGATTGCTCCTGTGATAGTATGTGTCGTACTTACAGGAATTTTCAACATTTCCGTGATGTAGAGAGTGAAAGCACCTGCTGTTTCGGCAATCACTCCTTCCAGTGGAGTTACTTTGGTGATTCTGGTTCCCATTGTTTTTACTATCTTCCAACCTCCGGACATGGTTCCGAGTGAAATGGCCGTAAAACAGGAGAAGGCAACCCAGTCGGGCAGATCATTGATACTATTTATGCCCATCCCCAATCCCATGGAATGTGCGGCTATCATGGCGGCAGCTATGATACCCATTACTTTCTGAGAGTCATTCAGACCATGTCCGACACTGAAAAGGGCGGAGGATACAAGTTGTAATCTCTTGAACCATTGCTCTGCGGTATGAGGATGAGCTCGCCGGCAGATATAAAGTACGAACAAAGTGAATCCGAATGCAATGACCATGCCAATAAAAGGAGCCAAAAAAATAAATGCTGCAATTTTTAGGATGATATTAAGTTGAATAGCTTCAAATCCGTTTGCCATGATAGCTGCTCCTGCAAATCCTCCGATAAGGGTATGAGAAGAAGAGGAGGGGATACCTTTCCACCAAGTAATCAGATTCCAAGTGATAGCGGCAATAACTCCTGCTAATATAATCGGTAAAGTAATATATTGCTCTACTACGGTTTTGGATACAGTGTTGGCAATTCCGAATCCGCCTATTATATATTTAGCGATAAAGAAAGCAACGAAATTAAAGAAGGCAGCCCATAATACAGCTTGGAAGGGGGTAAGAACTCTCGTAGATACGATAGTGGCAATGGAGTTTGCAGCATCGTGAAAGCCGTTGATATAGTCGAATATCAGAGCTAGGATAATGATAGTCACTAATAATTCCATGTGTTCAGGCTTCTTTTATGCGTACTTTACAATCAGGCTTTTCAGAATTTTACCTACATGCTCTGCAGCATCGGTTGTCTTTTCCAGTTCGTGCATGATTTCTTTAATCTTGATAAGTTCGATACAATCTTTTTCTTCTTCAAAGAGTTTGGTGATGAAGAACTCATATACATCATCCGCTTGGTTTTCGATTTCATGCAGTTTGGAGCAATATTCTCGGAGGAGTGTCGGCTTTTTGCGGAATGTTTCGAGTTCATCCATAGCTTTACAAATATATATAGCTTCTTCTTGGATCAAACGGCTCAGTTCTTTTCCGCTTTCAGAAATAGGACGAGGATTATAAATGGAAATCCTTTTGGCACAACTGTTTATTCCGTCGATGACATCATCCATACAAGAAGCTAAGTCATGAATATCTTCACGGTCAAAGGGAGTGATGAATGTAGTTCCTAATTCATCAAAAATCAGATGTGTCAGTCTGTCTCCTTCCCGTTCGAGGTCTTTGATCTTTTTGTAGTACTCCGAGCGTTCTGTCGGTTGGTCATGTTGCAGACTTTCTACTAAAGCAACAGATGAGGCAGAAAGTACTTCTGATAATTGTTTCAGTAACGGGAAAAACTTCGGTTCCTTTGGGGTAAACCGATTAAAAAAAGAATTTTTCATAAGTGTAAAAACTTTAAATTGTTTTTTTCTACTTTATTTATATTAGTAACAAATGAATACAGACTATGGTTTGGGCAGTTTAAAATTTCAACTTGGCGCGTATGACCTCAATTACGGCAGGCAATATGGATATGAATATAATGGCTACAATGAGTAGTTTTAGGTTTTCCTGCACAAACGGGAGATCGCCGAAGAAATATCCTGCATAACAGAATATAGTTACCCAGACAGCTCCACCAACCAAATTATATACCATAAAATAGTAGTAATTCATTTTCCCCATTCCTGCAACGAAGGGGGCAAATGTACGTACTATGGGGATAAAGCGTGCCAGGATAATGGTTTTGCCACCATACTTCTTATAAAATTCGTGCGTTTTCTCCAAGTGACTTTGCTTGAATATCTTGGATTTAGGATTGTTGAATAGCCTTCGACCAAAGAAATGCCCAATCATATAATTGCATGAATCACCTAATATGGCAGCAGCAAATAATATGATAACGAGTATGTGTATACTGATAGGCATATCGGGTAACGCAGAGATCGCTCCGGCAACGAAAAGTAAAGAGTCACCCGGGAGGAAAGGAGTGACTACTAATCCGGTTTCACAGAAGATTATGATGAATAAGATAGCATAGGTCCATGCATGATAATCACGCACAATCATGGCCATATATTGGTCAATATGGAGTATAAAATTGAGTAAAAAATCCATTTTATATACTTTGATTGTTATTAAAAGGAAAAGATAGGAACAACAAATAAGGCATAGAAAATATGAATTTTCTATGCCTATAAAAGGTATAAAATGGCTAAATGAGTATATGACCTAATGTATAGATGTGATATCTATCGGAATATTTGATAAAATTAGTATAGAATGAGAAACCTGTCCATTGATTCTTAGGAAGTTGAATCTTTAAAGAACTTAATATCCGGATAGTAACGGAATGAATATTGAATCTAAGTAACTTTGAAGGAGAGAAATAACGGAAGGAGGATGGATTTAAGACACCGTCACTGTCATTGTAGTCCTGCTTTCCTGTATTTTCTTTTGCTTTGACGAGTTTCTTTTCTTTCCCTAGTTGTTTTATCATAGTTTTAGTTTCGGGATGAAAAGCATTAACACAAGTTTGTATATAGGTACTACCGGTTTCTGGCCGATATGCTTCTTGCCTTTCGTCGGAAATCAACTGGAATCCCCAACTTAGAAATATACCTAATAATATACAGAATATGTACTTCATCATAACGGCCACAAATGTAGAAACTATTTTTATATGAAATACATATTCACAAGTATAATTAACAATTATATCTACGGCTGTCGGGAACTGTTTTCTGCATTTACTCTCATAAATCTCATTGGAGTATATGTTATCCCGTTAGTACATTGCTTCTCATTCATCTTTTAAATCCTAAATGAATGGCGTATGTGGATGAATGGACAGTCATTTTTCTGTCTGAGCACTCTTATTAGTAGAAATGTAATTTATTAACCTTTAAGAAGCATCAGTATGAGAAATGTAGAAAAGCACTTGGTTGGATAACTGTTTATTTATTATTTTGCAATTTTCCTTGTTCTCAAATGGATATTATAAAAGATATACCCGAATTTCTGCTTCCTTTAAGATTGATTTGTTTTGCCATTCAATGAGATTGCTGTAACTTTGCGTCCGGTTTAAAAAGATTGTATGTTATGGAATTACCCAAAGACCCGATGATGCTGTTTAGCGTTATCAATATGAAGTTGCGTGATTGCTATTCTTCACTTGACGAACTTTGTGAAGATATGGACGTAAATAAGGATGAATTAGTGAATCAGTTGAAAGCTGTCGGTTTTGAATATAGTGCGGAACACAATAAGTTCTGGTAACAGACTTCTTATTTACAATTTATAGATAAAGTATTCGAATTGCCTCTAAAGCCTCTGTAAAGGTCTTGGAGGCAATTTCTTTTCCTTGTATTCTACTTCTTTTTCTCCTCTTCCTTGTTAATAAAAGCAAAATACGAATTCTTGTATTTAACTTCCACACTCTTCTGCGTTCTAACTAATAAAGCTCAGATATAGAATTGATGATAAACGAGAATAAAATTCGTGAAGCTTGTTCCTCGGATCGTGAACGGGGATTCAAGATGCTGATGAACTCTTTTCAGGTACCGATATATAATTATATCCGTAGGCTGGTCGTGTCTCACGAAGATGCGGAAGATGTGCTTCAGGAGGTCTTTATCCGGATATTCCGACATATCGATCAATTTCGCGAAGAAAGTTCATTGTCAACCTGGATTTACCGGATTGCGACGAATGAAAGTTTACGCTTATTGAATAGTCGTAAAGAGGAAGGAGTCGTATCAGCGGAGGATGTACAGGAAGAATTGATGAGCAAACTGAAGGCTTCTGATTATATAGATTATGAGAACGAACTGGCGGTGAAGTTTCAAGAAGCCATTTTGAGTTTGCCGGAGAAGCAACGGCTTGTATTCAACTTACGTTATTACGATGAACTTGAGTATGACGAAATTGCGCGGGTGCTGGATAGTAAGGTGGATACGCTGAAAGTGAATTACCACTATGCAAAAGAAAAAATAAAGGAATATATACTAAATAGGTAGAACGATGAAAAAGGATTTTGATTTTGACGATATTGGTAAACGGACCCCTTACACTACCCCCGACGGATTCTTCGAGGATGTGCAACGAAAGGTAATGGAACGTACCGGGGTGAAACAACAGCGGAAGTCTCACATGAAGCTGATTATTTCTACGGTAGTTGCCATAGCGGCAGTATTAGCTGGAATTTTATTCGTTCCGTCCTTGCGTCAAATGGATGAGGTCAAATCGTCTTCTTCGAACACATTGGCTGTCGACAGAAGTAATGGTACGGATCCGGTAGACAAATGGATTAAAGAATTGTCGGATGAGGAGTTGGAAGAGCTCGTCAGCTTCTCTGAAAACGATATATTTTTGAATTAAGTAACTCAATCAATGATTAAAAATGTAAAGATTATGAAGATGAAATTTATTTATGTAGTTTTGGCTGCTCTCTTGTTGGGAAGCCAGATGACCCTTTCAGCTCAAAATAGAGATAATAAGGAGAAGAAACAACGTCCCACACAAGAGCAGATGATGCAGATGCAGACGAATCAGATTGTTAAAACCTTGATGCTGGATGATGCGACAGCCGCCAAGTTTACACCGGTTTACGAGAAATATCTGAAAGAACTGCGCGAGTGCCGCATGATGAACCATAAACCAAGAGCCGAAAAAGCTCAAGGAACATCGGCTACCGATAAAAAGGATGCTCCGCGACCGGTAATGACTGACGAACAGATTGCTACCATGTTGAGAAACCAGTTTGCTCAAAGCCGTAAGATGCTTGATATTCGTGAGAAGTATTATAATGAATTCAGCAAGATACTTTCTCAAAAGCAAATTATGAAAATCTATCAGCAGGAAAAGAGTAATATGAATAAATTCAGGAAAGAGTTTGACCGCAGAAAAGGTCAGAAACCGGGACAGGGACATCATCAGGGACAAAGACCTCGTGCTCCGCGCCAAGGATAACAATAGGGATTAGGTTATATTATAAGTTTCTGTTTTACTAAATCAACACAACTTGAGCATAGACAGACGTATTTATTCTTTTCAGTACCGTTTGATCAGTTGTTATGTCCTGTTACTGATAAGTTTGGCTGTTTATGCACAGTCCGGCAAAGAGCGTTTTGTCGGGCGTGTTGTTGATACTGAAACCAATCAGCCGGTACCGTTTGCTACGGTCCGGCTTTTGGCTTTACCGGATAGCATCTTATTAGTGGGAGGAGCTACGGATATACAAGGTAAATTTCAGTTAGCTGTTACTATTCCGAAAAGCAAGTCTATTCTATTGCATATCTCTTATATCGGATATACCTCTGTTTATCGGACTATATCTGTTTCAGCAAATAATAAGACACCCACTTTGGGTAATATATCTTTGAGTCCGGAGAGTATTTCATTAAACGAAACCGTTGTTGTGGGACAAGCACCTATGGCGGTGACCGAAGGAGATACTACCGTCTTTAACGCTTCGGCTTATCGTACTCCCGAAGGCTCCATGCTGGAAGAACTGGTGAAACAACTTCCCGGTGGAGAAATAGATGAGGACGGCAAACTGCTGATTCATGGAAAGGAAGTGAAAAAGATTTTGGTGGACGGAAAAGAATTCTTTTCCGACGACCCGAAAGCAGCTCTTAAAAATCTTCCGGTAGAGATGATAGAAAAGCTGAAAGCATACGAACGCCAGTCCGATCTTGCCCGTCTTACCGGTATTGACGATGGTGAAGAAGAAATGATTCTCGACCTGTCGGTCAAGAAGAATATGAAACGAGGGTGGATGGAAAATTTTATGGGTGGTTATGGAAGTAAAGACCGTTATGAACTGGCCAATACTTTAAACCGTTTCCGGGATAACTCCCAATTGACTGTTATCGGGAATCTGAATAACACCAACAACCAAGGTTTTTCTGAAATGCAGGGGGAGTCTGCCAGTTCTTCCGGTAATCTTCGTACTCAAAAAGGGCTGACTACTTCCCGTTCTTTGGGAGTGAATGCCACTCATGACTGGAAGCGCGTCAAATTTCGGTCGAACATTCAATATATGGGCACTGACCGTCTGGAGGACAGTCGTACTACGGTAGACAATTATCTTCGTAAAGACAAATCTATCACCGAAAGTACCGGACACAATCGACAGGGAAACGATAACTTGGTAGCGAATGCTTTCTTGGAGTGGAAAATGGATTCTGTTACAACATTGATTTTTCGCCCTCAATACCGTACGGCTGCCAATGATAGAAGTAGTAACGGTTTTCAGCAAGGGTGGGGCAATGATGTGCTACTGAATGAGCGGGAATCATCAGGAACAACTCATAGTTCATCCTATAATCTGACCATGATGCTGCAACTTAGTCGGAAACTTAGCCGAATGGGAAGAAATATAGCCTTGAAAGTTGATTATGGTACAAATGAATCTTCCACCGACAGAACCAGCCTTTCCACTACCCATTACTTCAAAAACAATGCTAAGAATGTAAAGAATCAAAAGATTGAAGATAGAATGGAGGGGTATAACTATCGGTTACAATTAGTTTATGTAGAACCTTTGCCCTGGTTTCATTTTCTTCAGTTCCGTTACAGTTACCAGTATCGGGTGAACAACTCCGACCGTTTTGTCTACAACTGGAACAAGGAACTGGAAGAATTTGCTCCTGATTATGACGAGGACGCAAGCAATTGTTTTGAGAATCAGTATAGTAATCACCTGTTTAATCTTGCGGTCCGTACTTCTCGTAAGAAATATAATTATAATATCGGTGCTGACTTTGAACCTCAAAAGTCTGTCAGCCGTTCTCTTCTGGAAAAGGCAACTCCGGCAGAAGAACCGTTGCGAAAGTCTGTTTTTAATATTTCTCCTACCGTCAATTTCCGTTATAAGTTCTCCAAACGTACCCGTTTGCAGATTGTATATCGGGGAAAAAGCCGTCAGCCGAATATACGCGACCTTCAACCGGTGACGGACCGCACCAACCCGTTGAATATCCGTGTCGGTAATCCTTCGCTGAAGCCTTCGTATACGAATACTTTCACATTAAATTTCAACTCCTATAATGCCAAACACCAACGGAATATGGTTGCTTCCGTCTTGGCGGAGAATACCATTAATAGTATAACCAACCAAGTGACCTATGATAGCGAATCCGGTGTGCGAACTACCACTCCTCTTAATCTGAACGGTAACTGGCGTGCTATGGGCTCTTTTTCTCTCAATACTCCTTTCAAGAATCGTAGTTGGCGATTCCGTACATATTCATATCTGCAATACAGAAACCAGAACGGGTATAGCACTATAAATAAAGAAGCTCCTGTAAAAAGTACAGTGAAACATCTCACAGCCCGCCAACGCTTGCAATTAACATACCGCACGAAGCAAATGGAAATCAGTGCCCGTGCAGAATTGCTGTACAACAATTCCCATAATAATGTGAAAGAGACACGTACCGAAACTTACGATTACCGCTTTGGCACGGAAGTACAATATTATTTCCCATGGGGGATAGAACTGTTCAGCGACCTTACCTGTTTTCAACGTTCCGGCTATGGATATAGTGGCAATGCCCGCGAAAACCTGATGTGGAATTGTCAGTTGTCGAAAGCCTTTCTGAAACGGAAACAACTACTGCTCCGTTTCAAAATATATGATATTCTTCATCAGGACGTTTCGATGATACGTACGATTACTGCCACTGCTATTCGTGATACTGATTACAATGCGCTGGGTTCCTATTTCATGGTGCATGCTATTCTTCGTTTGAATATGATGGGGCGATAATTGAGAATTAAATTTCTATTTATCCGAAAACCACAGCAGGGTTTTGATTGTTGTTGTCGTACGTGAAAACAATGAAAACCTTGCCGAATGTTTGATTTTGTCAATAAATTGAAGGATAAGGGCCGTTGGCGAATCTTTAAACTGAAGTTGATTGACGCGCGGCTTTACTTTGTTAGTATCTTTGTGGGGCTGCTGACGGGGCTTGTTGCAGTGCCCTACCATTATCTATTGCAGTTTTTCTTCAATCTTCGTCACGATTTCTTTGATGCCCATTTAAAGTGGTATTGGTATATTCCTCTTTTCCTGCTGATGTGGGGAATTCTTCTATTTGTTTCCTTGCTCGTAAAAAAAATGCCTCTCATTACGGGTGGAGGGATTCCACAGACACGTGGAGTCATTAACGGACGGGTTGATTACAAACATCCTTTTCGGGAATTGATGGCTAAGTTTGTAGGTGGAATACTCGCATTAAGTACCGGACTGTCTTTGGGACGTGAAGGACCTTCCGTACAGATAGGTTCATATGTGGGATACTTGGTATCCAAATGGGGGCGGGTGCTTAGCGGCGAACGGAAGCAGTTATTAGCTGCCGGTGCAGGTGCCGGATTAGCGGCTGCTTTTGCTGCGCCATTGGCTTCGTCGTTGCTGGTTATAGAATCCATTGAACGGTTCGATGCGCCTAAAACGGCTATTACTACGCTACTGGCAGGAGTGGTTGCCGGTGGGGTCGCCAGTTGGATTTTCCCTATGAATCCTTATTTTCATATAGATGCCATTGTGCCGGGAATGACTTTTGGGGGGCAGGTGAAACTGTTTCTTCTATTGGCCGCCGTAATTTCCATTTTCGGAAAACTCTTTTCTATTACCACACTTCAGGTCAAACGTATCTATCCTGCCATTAAACATCCGGAATACGTGAAAATGCTGTACCTGCTCTTTATTGCTTTTCTTATCTCTATGGCGGAGTTCAATTTGACCGGTGGAGGAGAGCAATTCTTGCTTTCCCAGGCCATGCATCCGGATACACATATTCTTTGGATTGTCGGTATGATGCTATTACATTTGGTTTTTAGCATATTTTCTTTTTCCTCGGGCTTGCCGGGTGGAAATTTTATTCCTACATTGGTGACAGGAGGGCTTCTCGGACAAATCGTAGCATTGATTATGGTGCGACAGGGACTTATTGCATACGAGAATATCAGTTATATCATGTTGATTTGTATGTCCGCTTTTCTTGTGGCAGTAGTTCGCACTCCATTAACGGCTATCGTGCTGATAACCGAGATAACGGGACATTTAGAGGTATTCTATCCTTCGATCGTAGTTGGGGGATTAACTTATTATTTCACTGAAATGCTTCAAATAAAACCTCTCAATGTGACTTTATACGAAGACATGATTCATTCACCTGCATTCAAAGAAGAAGCACGCTACACATTATCGGTTGAGGTCATGAGCGGTTCTTATCTGGACGGAAAGATTGTGGATGAGCTTCGTCTGCCGGAGCGTTGTATTATTATTAATGTTCATCGCGACCGGAAGGACTGGACTCCTAAAGGGCAGAAACTAATGCCCGGCGATCAGGTACAAATCGAAATGGATTCACAGGATATAGAAAAACTGTATGAACCTTTAGTCAGTATGGCGAATATTTATTAGCTGTTCGTTATATATAAATAGCTGATAGATCCTGTCTGCCAGCTATTTTTGTATATCAATGTCTTTTGTTATCTGTCTTTTACTCAACACTTCTTAACCAGGCTATTTCTTCTGCCCACTTACTTTCATCAGGAGTTTCGAGTACCAAAGGTATATTATCAAATCTTGAATCTTGCATTAATCTTTCAAAGAATGCTTTTCCAATTAGTCCCTCGCCGATACTGTCGTGACGGTCGACGTGGGTACCCAGTGCTTTCTTCGAATCATTCAAGTGCATACCACGCAGATAATTGAATCCTACTTCCTTGTCGAATTCTTCAAATACTTTATCGTAATCGTTCACAATATCGTAACCTGCTGTATATGTATGGCAAGTATCAAGGCAAACACCTACCCGGCTTTTATCATCTACCCGGTCAATAATATATTTTAATTGCCAAAACTCGCTTCCCAAATTACTGCCTTGTCCGGCAGTATTTTCAATAACGGCTGTTACTCCTTTTGTCTTTTCCAGAGTGATATTAATGCTTTCTGCAATAAGTGACAGGCAATCTTCTGTTGCTATTTTATTAAGAGAGCTGCCGGGGTGAAAATTCAGAAGTCTCAAGCCCAGTTGCTCGCAGCGTTGCATTTCGTCCAAGAAAGCGGCACGGCTTTTATTCAGTCCTTCTTCCTCAGGATGCCCTAAATTAATAAGATAACTATCGTGAGGTAGGATATACTCAGGCTGAAAACCGTACTTATCACAATTCTCTTTGAAAAGCCGGATACTTTCTTCGCTCAATGGTTTGCTAATCCATTGGCGTTGATTTTTAGTGAACAGTGCAAAAGCATTTGCTCCTATTTCATGCGCATTTATGGGGGCGAATTCTACGCCGCCGGATGCACTTACGTGTGCTCCGATATATTTCATATTTTGTTCTTTTTTGATTATAATCTGCAAATATAACATTTTTAGAGGAACGAATGTTTGAATGAACAATTAAGATTGTTCTTCTTCAAAAGCAAGCCATGAGTTTCTTGAGGTTTCCTTAGTTAGAAACTCCAGTTTCCAGCCTTGGAACCGGAGTTCCCACGTTTGGAATATCTTCTCGTCCTTATGTTAAATGTCTTTTTTCATTATTAGTCGATTTTCGTTATCGATGCGTTGATAGGATATTTCATTCATGATGCTGCGAATCAGGAAAATGCCAAGCCCACCGATAGGACGTTCCTCAATCGGAAGTGTGATATCTACTTCCTCTACTTGCGTGGGATCGAAATAAGCTCCTTTATCTGTGAGAAGGAAAATCAGTTGTTTTTCGGTTGAAGTAACTTTCAGTAAGATAATATGTTGCTCTTTGGGAGGGTAAGCGTACATGATAATATTGGCTACAGCTTCTTCCAGTGCCAAATTGATATTCATAACCGTTTCTGCCGGCAGGGAAAGTTCCTCGCCCAGTTCTTCTATAAAATTGGCTAAAACTACTATCTCGTTCAAATTGTTTGAGATTCTAATTTCTTTTTCCATACTGATAATAACTTAACTGTTTGCTGTTCCGGGTTCATATTGAATTAGTAAGATGGTGAGGTCATCACTTGCTTCGGCTTCTTTGACATGGCTTGCAATGGAGTCTACAACAACGTTGACTGTAGTACGCACATCCGACGAGGCATTATCTGATAACATTTCCAATAACTTTTCTTCTCCATATAGTTCTTTATTTATATTTTCAGCTTCTGTCACTCCGTCGGTATAAAGGAATAATTTGCTTTCTTTTTCCAATACAACTTCTTCATCACTGTATTTAAAATCTTCGACGACTCCTACAAATATTTGAGTTTTGAATTCCAAATATGAAACCTGTCCATCAGGATAAATGAGTATGGGAGGATTGTGACCGGCATTGCAAAGTTTCAGTATGCCTGTTTCCAGATCGAGTATGCCGACAATGAGGGTGACAAACATATTGGATTCATTATTGTCGGAAATAGAATTGTTCATTTCCGTAACTATTTTGGCAGGTGAAAGTACATGCTGGGATAACGTCCGGAATAAGCTACGGGTGATAGCCATAAATAGTGAGGCGGGTACTCCCTTTCCCGATACATCCCCAATCAGGAAATAGAGATGATTGTCGTCCATATAGAAATCATAAAGGTCGCCACCCACCTCTTTGGCGGGATGCAGTATGGCATGCAAATCCACATCATTACGATCCGGATAAGGAGGAAATATTTTAGGGAGCATGCCCATTTGTATTTCCCGTGCTATGGAAAGCTCGCTTTCAATACGTTCTTTGCTTGCAGTAGTCTCTTTCAGTTCATTCACGTAAGTCGACAATGATTTTTGCATGTAGACTAATGAATCATCTTACTCAGGAACTACTCGACCGAATCGCGAACAAATACCAAATTGAAGTAGAATGGATACGGTTTAACAGTGGTATCAATCTATTTCTATCAAAAGCAGTAGATATTTGTATGATAGGAAGTTATAACGAGTTTCCACAACTTGCCGAATGTGGAATGCAGATAGATTCTACTCATATCATGCGTTTTGCCGATTATGGATATAACTTGCCCGAAGATGGACTTTACGTTACTGAAGAATTTTATCAAAAGCATCCCGAAACGATACAGAAACTAGTCAGAGCCTGTATCCGTGGCTGGAACTGGGCGAACGAGCACCCGGAAGAGACTCTTGACATTGTAATGGAGCAGGTACATCATTACAATATAGGAACCAACCGATATCACCAGCGTAAAATGCTGGAAGAAATACTGCGATTGCAAACAGACAAAACAGGGCAACGCCCTTATCGGCTAAGTCGTGAAGGTTTCGATCTGGCAATTGATATTTTACTGCCACCAGACATCCCAAAGAAAAAAAGTATTCGTTACGAAGACTTTGTAAAATAACCAATTCACGACATGAAACACATATTTTCCCATTCTTTTGCAACCCGGTTAAGTATCTACGTTTTCTCATTCACGTTGATCGTCTTTGCTACTATCATGGCATTGTTCTACAATTATAACCATGAAAAGGTAACGAGTTACGCCATTGAACGTACTCACGGATTATTGAGTAACATAGCAACAGAAATCAGCAGCCAGCTAATGTCGGTAGAAACAACTATCAATCAATCTACATGGGTATTGGAAAGAAACATAAACCTGCCGGATTCATTGCATCTTATCATCGAATCAGTCGTAAAGAATAATCCACTTATTGTCAAAAGCGGCATAGCTTTCACCCCAAACTACTATAAAGAAAAAGGCAAGTATTTTATGCCTTATGCTTCGCTCAATAACAAAACAAATCATGTAACCTATCAGGTATTAGGCAGTCAGAATTATGATTATCCTTGTATGGACTGGTATCTTATCCCTAAAATGCAGAAACAAGCCTACTGGAGTGAACCTTATTATGACGACGGAGGCGGAAATATCATTATGAGTACTTACTCAAAGCCTTTGTATGACAACCGTGGCGAACTGTTCGCTGTCTTTATCGCCAGTATATCCCTGACGCAATTCACCGATACGATCAGTCTCCTGAAACCATATCCCTCCAGTTATACTTACTTAATCAGCCGCAACGGAAGTTTTCTGACTCATGCAGACCGGGATAAAATAATGAATGAGACCATATTTTCCGAAGCCTTTGCCACAGAAAATCATTCACAGGAACAGATAGGACGTGAAATGCTGGCCGGTCATACAGGTACTATACGCTTCGACAACCAAGGAAATGATTCATACGCATTCTATACTACTATTCCCCAAATCGGTTGGTCAGTATGCACGGTATGTCCGAGCCGTA
The DNA here is from genome assembly GCF_002222615.2 of Bacteroides caccae. NCBI lineage: Bacteria > Pseudomonadati > Bacteroidota > Bacteroidia > Bacteroidales > Bacteroidaceae > Bacteroides > Bacteroides caccae. The sequence continues at coordinate 2,360,106 of NZ_CP022412.2, forward strand.
TTATTCTTCAGGAGCTGGACAATACTTCCCGAAAAATCATTTATACTTTTCTGGGCGGTATACTGATACTACTACTTATTGTATACAGTATTATCCGGCGTTTAGTCCGTCCATTAGAGAAATTCTCGGAATCCGCTCGTGAAATTGCCACAGGGCGGTTTGACGTGACACTACCCCTAGTCCGCTCGAATGATGAAATCAAAGACTTATATGATTCCATACTGCAATTTCTCTGTGTTGTAATGACGGAATTCCTTTTAATGGTGAGTGGCTGACTAGCATCAAACTGTTTTCCTGTGAAGTTTGCAGGATGTTTACAATTCGTTTTCCTGCAAAGTATTCCATTAACGCTTGTGATAGATTGGTGATAACTGCCTGCGGCTCTCCTTCTTTAAGATACTGGAATGAGTTTTCCGAATGAGACGGATGTTTCACGTGTACATCAAGTCCTTCTTCTTTGTAGAAGCCCATTTTCTCCGCTACATAGTAGCCTGCAAATTGTGCCTGTGCCGTCCATTTGGGGATAAGTGTAACAGACTGTGCATGAACTACGTTTATTAATGAAAATACAGATAGTAGCAGGATGTAGGCTATGATGCGGATTACTTTCATACAGTATGAGTTAGCGTACTGTAAAAAGTCCGGAGCATCCGGTCATATCGAATATTTTACGTATTTCTGGTTTCATCGCCTCCAGGACAAGTTGACCTCCATGTTGCATGACACTCTTTTGCAGTGTAATCAGGCTTCGCAAACCGGAACTGCTAATGTATGATAAGCCTTCGCAATTCACAATTATATTTGGAGTTTTACTAGCTAAAAGAGGTTGTAATACTGTATTGAATGTATTGGCATTTGCTGTATCCAAACGCCCTTCAATAGTGAGAATCGTCACTTCTTCTATTTGGCATAGATTGGTTTTCAAAGTAGCTTCAGGCTTGAAGTCCATATCTATATTCTTGGTAAGAATTAATTCGTTATGATTATCTGTGGAATGATATTCTACTTTGTCCATTGTACGCCGGATCAGGAAAAGTCCCAGGCCTTGTGTCAGTTGTTGGTCGAGAGATTGTACATTGTCAGATGTTTCTTTGGCAGTAGGATCGAAGGAAATTCCGTCGTCTATAATTTGTGTAACCAGCATTCCGGGAGCAACAGATGTTCGAAGGATGATTTCACTTTCTTTATTGGAAGGGTAGCCGTAACGGATAATATTGGTAACCGCTTCTTCAATAGCGAGGTTGAGGCTCATTGTGATACTTGCCGGTAATTGTAATGACATTCCTAATTCTTCGATAAATAGAGCAATTCTTGCAACTTCATCCAACTGATTATCAATGATAATTTCTTTTTCCATGTTTTTTAAGTAGCGTGTCATATTTGTATGGCTTTTGTTTGATTGAATGCTGCGCAAAAGTACGGATTTCTGTTAAGAATAGGAAATTAATTCAGATGAAATCCTTCCGATATTGGCGAAAATCTTTAGGAAAGGACATCTTTTAGCCGATAAATCATTTTTTAGCATGAAATCTTATTTGGACAACTTTCTTTTTCAGAGATATGGTAATGAAAAGTAAATAAGCCCGGTATCTTATGCCGGGCTTATTTTATTGTTCGGATGTTGAAATCAGAAGACTATTTAGCTAAATCGCCTATCTCATCCAAGTTCTTTTGAATATCTTCGTCGGTTAATGAGTAGTTCACCAAATCACCTGCCAGATATTTGTCGTAAGAAGCCATGTCAATCAACCCATGCCCAGAAAGGTTGAACAGGATTACTTTTTCTTCTCCTGTTTCTTTGCACTTATTGGCTTCGCGAACGGCTGCTGCGATAGCATGGCAGGACTCCGGAGCAGGGATAATACCTTCCATTTGTGCAAACAGGCAACCGGCTTCGAACGATTCCAGTTGCTGGATATCTACCGCTTCCATGAGATTATCTTTGAGTAATTGTGAAACGATGACACCTGCACCATGATAACGAAGGCCGCCTGCATGGATATGAGCCGGAGCAAAGTTGTGTCCTAATGTAAACATCGGGAGTAATGGGGTGTATCCGGCTTCATCACCAAAATCATACTGGAACTTGCCGCGTGTCAATTTCGGGCAAGAAGCGGGCTCGGCGGCAACGAAACGGGTTTTCTTGCCTTCCAGTATGTTATGACGCATGAAAGGGAAGGAAATACCACCAAAGTTGGAACCGCCTCCGAAACATCCGATTACTACATCCGGGTATTCACCGGCCATTTCCATCTGTTTTTCCGCTTCCAGACCGATAATTGTCTGATGAAGGGTAACATGGCTAAGTACGGAACCGAGTGTATATTTGCAGTTAGGAGTCATTTGAGCAAGTTCGATAGCTTCGGAAATAGCTGTTCCGAGTGAACCCTGATAAGTAGGGTGTGCAGTCAGGATATCTTTTCCGGCGCGGGTAGACATGGACGGAGAAGGAGTAACCTGTGCTCCGAAAGTCTGCATGATACTACGGCGGTAAGGCTTCTGTTCGTAGCTGATTTTCACCTGATAAACGGCAGCTTCGAGTCCGAAAACTTTGGCTGCATAAGAAAGAGCGGCACCCCATTGTCCGGCACCGGTTTCGGTAGTCACGTTGGTAACGCCTTCTTCTTTACAGTAATAAGCTTGTGCCAAAGCGGAGTTCAACTTATGAGAGCCGATAGGGCTTACACTTTCATTTTTAAAATAAATGTGTGCCGGAGTACCGAGCGCTTTTTCCAGTCCGTAAGCACGAACAAGCGGAGTACTGCGGTAGTATTTGTACATTTCACGGACTTCTTCCGGGATTTCAATCCATGCATCGGTCTGGTTAAGTTCCTGATGACACAGTTCTTTAGCGAAAATAGGATACAGGTCTTCCGCTTTCAGCGGCTGTTTTGTTCCCGGGTGCAAAGGAGGCATTGGCTTATTGACCATGTCAGCCTGAATATTGTACCAGTAGTGTGGGATTTCTTCTTCCGGCAGGATATACCGTTTTCTTTTGTCACTCATAATATTGTGGTTTTTTAGTTTTCCGCTGCCAAATGTAGACAAAATTTTTAATATTCGGATGTTTTTGTCAACAAAGAATCGGATTCGATTGTTATTTTAGTTAAGTTTGCACGGCATTATATAAAAAATGCGATATGAAGATTTATCATAAGTTTTTGTTGTATCAGAACAAACTACTGAAACCTTATGTACGTATCTTATTGGGTTTAGTAGAAGCACTTACTTATCTGGCGTCTTTGTTGTTGATCGTCGGAGTGATTTACGAACATGGCTTTCCGCTATCGGTTGATGAAGTGGCGAAAATTCAGGTCCTGTATAAGGCTGTATGGATTATTTTTCTGGTTGATGTGACTCTTCATATCTCACTTGAATATAGAAGTACAAAGAAACAATACCGGCGGTTGGCCTGGATTTTGAGCGGTTTGCTGTATCTGACTTTGATACCGGTCATTTTTCATCGTCCGGAAGAAGAAGGGGCAATCCTGCAATTTTGGGAGTTTCTGGACGGGAAGTTTTATCATCTTGTCTTATTACTAATTTTTTCTTTTCTGAATTTGTCCAACGGACTGGTCCGTTTGTTGGGGCGTCGCACTAATCCTTCTCTGATATTGGCAGTCAGCTTTTTGGCTATCATTCTGATTGGTACGGGGTTATTGATGTTGCCACGATGCACGGTGAATGGCATTACCTGGGTGGATTCATTGTTTACGGCTACCAGTGCGGTATGTGTGACGGGGCTGGTGCCCGTTGACGTATCGACTACATTTACTACCGGCGGACTTGTTGTTATCATCCTGCTGATCCAGGTAGGAGGATTAGGTGTAATGACATTGACCAGTTTCTTCGCTATGTTCTTTATGGGAAATACTTCTCTTTACAATCAGTTAGTGGTACGTGATATGGTTAGCTCCAATTCGCTGGGCTCCTTATTGTCCACGTTATTATATATCTTGGGATTTACATTGGTGATTGAAGGTATCGGCATGATTTCTATCTGGTTCAGCATCCACGGAACACTTGGAATGACTTTGGAAGGCGAACTGGCTTTTGCTGCTTTCCATTCTATTTCCGCTTTTTGTAATGCAGGTTTCTCTACACTTTCCGGTAATTTGGGAAACTCTATGGTAATGACCAACCATAACTGGCTGTTTATTTCCGTCTCTTTTCTGATTATTCTGGGAGGTATCGGTTTTCCTATTCTGGTTAATTTCAAAGATATTGTACTGTATCATTTGCGTCATTTCTGGAAGTTTGTACGTACGCGCAAGTTAGAAAGGCATAAGGTGTCGCATTTGTATAATCTGAATACGAGGATTGTGTTGATTATGACATTTCTGCTTTTGGTAACCGGTACATTGGCGATTGCCGCTTTTGAGTGGAATGCTTCGTTTGCCGGTATGCCTGTTGCAGATAAGTGGACGCAGGCTTTCTTCAATGCTACTTGTCCGAGGACGGCTGGTTTCAGCAGTGTTGATTTAGCTTCTTTGAGTGTACAGACTTTGTTGGTCTATTTAGTGCTGATGTGGATTGGTGGTGGTGCTCAATCTACTGCCGGTGGGGTGAAAGTGAATGCTTTTGCAGTGGTTGTCCTGAATCTTGTGGCCGTGTTGCGTGGCTCGGAACGGGTGGAGGTATTCGGAAGGGAACTTTCTCATGATTCTATCCGTCGTTCTAATGCGACAGTGGTTATGTCGTTGGGCGTACTGTTTCTTTTTATCTTTATATTAAGTATACTGGAACCGCAAGCCTCTCTAATGGCATTGACTTTCGAATGTGTGTCGGCACTTAGTACGGTAGGTTCTAGTCTGAATCTGACACCTAATTTATGTGATGCAAGTAAATTGTTAGTGGCGTTGTTGATGTTTATCGGGCGTGTGGGCTTGATAACGTTAATGCTGGGAATTATCAAACAGAAAAAGAATACAAAATACCGTTATCCGAGTGATAACATTATCATAAACTAAAGATATGAAGTACATTATTATCGGTTTAGGAAACTACGGTCGTGTGTTGGCTGAAGAGTTATCGGCACTGGGACACGAGATTATTGGTGCGGATATTAGTGAAAGCCGCGTAGATAGTATAAAAGATAAGGTTGCTACTGCATTTGTGATTGATGCAACGGATGAACAGGCTTTGTCCGTGCTTCCTCTGAACAGTGTCGATATAGTGATTGTCGCCATAGGTGAGAATTTCGGCGCATCGGTGCGTGTGGTTGCTTTGCTGAAACAAAAGAAGGTTGCTCATATCTATGCCCGTGCCATTGATATGGTGCATAAAGCCGTGCTTGAAGCATTCAGCTTGGAGAAGATATTGACACCGGAAGAAGATGCGGCCCGCAGTCTGGTGCAACTGCTGGATTTTGGAACAAGCGTGGAAGCTTTCCGTGTCGATTCGGAATATTATGTCGTCAAGTTTACAGTCCCGAAAAAGTTTGTAGGATACTTTGTCAATGAGTTGAATCTGGACGAAGAATTTCACTTAAAACTAATCGGATTGAAGCGGGCGGATAAAGTAACTAATTGTCTGGGTATTTCTTTAATGGAGCTTCATGTGAAGAATGAACTTCCGGGGGACGAGAAAGTAGAAGAAGGGGATGAATTGGTGTGCTACGGTAAATATCGTGACTTCCAATCCTTTTGGAAAGCTATTTGATTATTATTCATCTTTAAATATAAAAAAATGCGATTAAAAAGACTACTATTACCGGCTATTTTGTTGCTGGTTTCTGTTTTTGTGAAGGCACAAAAGAGTAATGAATTTACAGTGTTGCAATGGAATGTATGGCAGGAAGGTACCATGATACCAGGCGGATATGATGCTATTATCAATGAGATAGTCCGTCTGAAGCCTGACTTTGTGACTTTCAGTGAGGTGAGGAATTACAATAAAACGAATTTCACGGCACGTGTGTGCGCTTCACTTCAGGAAAAGGGACTGAAGTATTATTCTTTTTATACTTATGATACCGGTTTACTAAGCAAGCATCCTATCACGGACTCTTTGACGGTTTTTCCGGAAAAGAATGACCATGGAAGTATTTATCGTCTAACAAGTTCCGTGAACGGAAAGAAGGTAGCGGTTTATACTGCCCACCTGGATTATCTGGACTGTGCATATTATAACGCCCGTGGCTATGACGGCTCTACCTGGAAAGAAATTCCACTGCCGGCGTCAGTAGATGAAATTATGAAAGTCAATGTAGCCTCTCAGCGGGATGATGCGATTCGTATGTTTATCGCCCAGGCTGAGAAAGACCTTGCAAACGGCTATCGGGTGATCGTGGGAGGAGACTTCAACGAACCTTCCCATCGCGATTGGATTGAGAAAAATAAGAACTTGTACGACCACAACGGCTTTGTTGTACCCTGGACAGTTACCACTTTGTTGGAAGAAGCTGGCTTTATTGACAGCTACCGTAAGATTTATCCCAATCCTCTGACGCATCCGGGATTTACCTATCCTTCGGATAACTTGGCAAAAACTCCGGAAAAGATAACATGGGCTCCTAAAGCGGACGAACGGGATCGTATTGATTTTATCTTCTATAAAGGAAAAGGATTGAAAGCAAAGAAAGCCGTTTTGTTTGGTCCGAAAGAATCTATTGTCCGCTCTCAACGTGTAGAGGAAACATCAAAAGATGAATTCATAGTACCGCTTGATGTGTGGCCGACAGACCATAAGGGATTGCTAGTGACATTTATCTGTAAATAATCGACTTTAATATTTTAGGCACAGATTACACGGTTTTAGAACTATGATTGCATAAAGCAACAGGGTAATCTGTGCCTAAATAATAGTATAGGGTAGGATGGATTTCTCTATTTCTTATAATTTTACCCTTTTATTTTGCCTGAAGATGGACTGTTCCGGTTTTCACTCCACTTGCCTTGGCAGTCAGTACAAGATCTCCGGCAATCTCTCCTGCCTGTACAATCGCTGTCAACATTCCATGGAAAGCGTGCATCTTCGGAAGGTGGAATTGTTCCAGATTGGTAGGGTCGCCGTTAGCAACAGCCCGGAACTTACCGGCTCCTTTTACGGAGAAGTGAATCAGGCGGCTATCGGTAGGACAGAGGTTACTATCTTTGTCTACCACTTTCACAGTGACGTAGGCGAGGTCTTTTCCATCGGCTGTCAGTTCGTTGCGGTTGCTGACCAGTTCGATATGATGAGTCTTTCCGGCAGTGCGTACTGTCTTTTCCGCTACTGCTTTTCCGTCCTTATTGTAGGCTACAACTTTTACTTCGCCCGGTTCGTATACGGCATCCATCCACATTAAGCGGTAACGGCTCTTTAAAGAACTGTTATTCTTGCTTTGTTTACCGTAGCTTTTTCCGTTGATAAACAGTTCGGCAGTAGGATAGTTGGTATATACGAATACCGGGGTCACTTCACCTTCGCGTCCCGGCCAAGTCCAATGAGGAAGGATATGTAGCGTTTCTGCATTTTTGTTCCATACGCTACGGTAGAGATAATAGCGGTCCTTAGGGATACTGGCAAGGTCGATAATACCAAACATAGAACTATGATTCGGCCATGAATTGACATCATATGGTGAAGGTTCGCCCAAATAATCGAATCCTGTCCATACGAATTGTCCGATAGTCCAGTGGTTATCATCGGCTAAGGCGAAATCTTCATCTGGGATATTCGACCACGGACATGCTTCCACGTCATACGAAGAACATTGGTGGTCTTCATATTTGGCACCTTTCTTTTCTTCTACCGGAAATTTGTAGACTCCGCGTGAACTGACAGTGGAAGCCGTCTCGCTACCAAGAATCAAGTTCTGCGGAAGCTGGTCGTAAGATTCTTTATAACGCTGTGTGCGATAATTAAGTCCCGGAATGTCAATCATGGCTGCAAAGCCGTTGGCAAGCACACAAGACACTTGATCCATACCGCAAGTCACGGGACGGGTAGGGTCTTCACGGTGGCAGATATCCTGCAAGAACTTGGCCACTTTATAACCGACAGGACTGCATTGAGTAGGTACTTCATTACCGATACTCCACATCACTACACAAGGATTGTTGCGGTAATTATGAAGCATATTTATCATATCGCGTTCTGCCCATTCGTTGAAATAACGGTGATAACCGTTGTCGCATTTGGCAATATCCCATTCGTCAAACGGTTCAATCATCATCATAAATCCCATTTCATCACATAATTCAACGAGTTCCGGAGCCGGCATATTATGCGATGTACGGATAGCATCACAACCCATATCCTTCAAAAGAGTAAGTTGATGGCGGAGTGCCGCTACATTGATAGCTGCTCCCAACGGACCTAAATCATGATGATTACATACACCCTGGAATTTCCGGTGTTCTCCGTTCAGGTAGAAACCTTTATCGGCGATAAATTCAATACTGCGGATACCGAAGCGGGTCGTATAGGTATCTACCAACTTATTATTTGCATAGATTTTAGAAACCGCTTTGTAGAGCGACGGGTTTTCCGGCGACCAGAGTTCAGGTGCATTTACGATGAAGTTCTGTTCAAACGGCTGTCCGTGATTGATACGGCCGGTATTTTCTTTGCGGGTAACCACTTTTCCGTCTGGGGAAAGAATTTCCGTCTCCATGCGGATTTGTGTTTTTTCACCGGCATTGTCTATCCTCGTTTGCAGGCGTACGGCTGCAAATTCTTTACTGACATGAGGAGTCGTAATCTGTGTTCCCCATACAGGCACGTGGATTTTATCAGTAACAATCAGGTGTACATTGCGGTACAAGCCCGCTCCCGGATACCAGCGTGAAGATTGCGGACGGTTTTCCAGCCGTACGGCCAGTGTATTACTCTTTCCGTTTTTGTTCAGGAAAGGAGTGACATTGCAATGGAAAGAATTGTAACCGAAGGGCCAGAAACAAGCCTCCTTACCATTCACATAAACGCGGGCTTCACTCATAGCACCGTCAAAGAGCAGAGTCACTTCTTTGTCGGCGGGAGTATCAAAACTAGTACGGTACCAGCCGGAACCTACATAAGGCAGTCCCCCTGTGCGTCCTGTTTTCAAAGACGCCTTTTCCTCAAAATTTTGTGTGATGGCCACATTCTGAAGATCATTGTTCATATCGAAAGGACCAAAGATAGCCCAGTCATGTGGAAGGACGACTGATTCCCATTGGGTGTCATTAAACTCCGGCTGACTGGCCTCTTTGATATCTCCTTTGCTGAATTTCCAGTTCTTTTCGAGCAATGTCTCGCTACGCTGTGCTTGCAGGCTGCAAGCAGCTGCCAACAAAAGTGCAGTTGCTAACTGTTTTTGGTGTTTCATGTTCATTTATCTCTTAAAAGCATTAAATGAATTGGTGGGTTTGCCACTGTCATCGAACATCCCTTTACTATAACCTTTCCAGTTACCGTAACATTGAGGTTCCCAGGTAAATACTCCCAGACATTGGTCTACTTGTTTGGCTTTGGTAACGAAGTCTGTATAGAAGGCTTCCGCTTCTTCGTAATCCCAACTAATACCGATTTCACACATCATTACCGGAGTATTGTATTTGGCTATTAACGCTTTCATATTGGCGATACAATCATTATTCATCGCTTCCCAGTCGTCCGGTGTGTGTGCGTCTTCGGTTGATATGTCCGGATAAAGTGACATACCGATGATGTCCCATTTGGCATTGTTTTCGTGTAAGTAGCCGAAGATCCTATTGTACAGGCTGGCATTATTTCCTTGGTCAAGATGAACAATAACTTTGGCTTCCGGATAGACTTCTTTTACAGCATCGTAACCCGCTGTGACAAATGATGCGAAATTAACCCTTCCTTCTTCACTTGTAGTTTGTCCGGTAGGGAACAACATTCCTTGATGTGTTTCGTTACCCACTTGTACCCATTCCACGTCAATACCTTTCTCTTTCAATGCACTGAGTACATCTTTCGTATGGTCGGCAATAGCTTGCTTCAATTGCTCTACGGAGTAATCTGCCCATGCTTGGGGTTTAGCTTGCTGTGAAGGATCAGCCCAACGGTCGCTGTAATGAAAGTCAATCATGATACGGTAGCCCAAGTTATGGGCTCTCCATGCTTTGAGCAATACATCTCCTTTGTTACACCAACCTCTCACATCATCAGTGTCATTCTCCGGATTTACCCATACACGCAGGCGAATGGCATTCATACCTAAATCACGCAATAGGGACATACATTCCTGTTCTTTTTCTTCGGCAGTATAGAACTTATATCCGGAACTTTCCATTTCCGTTAACCAGCTGACATCGGCTCCTCTGGCGAAACCTGACATATCATAAGTTACTTCTTCCTTTTCCGGGAAGACCGGTGTGTCATTGTCATCGCTGCAAGCGGTGAAAAGGCTTCCGCCAAGTAGGGCGGAAGCTATGAATAGAATCTGTTTAAATCGTTTCATAATGTTCTGTTGATTATTGTTTATCCATAGTAAATGTTAGGGAAGCAATGTCAAGGGTAATTGCATAAGTACCGGTTTCAGCAGGAACAATACTTCCGCTTCCATTACTGTCGGTCAAGTATAGTTTCTCTTTATTTCCCTTTAATGCCCAGTTCCATACCAAACCGTTTTCTGCATTATTAAGCAGGAAGTAGAAACCGTAGTTATTGCCCAGATTATCAATGATAACGGTGGCTTTCCAAACTTTGTTTGTTTCATCGTATGTCATCAAATCTTTGTTTAAATCCCAATTGTTAAACTCACCACAGACATTGATTTGGGTTATTTCTGTTGCTCCCCAAGTCATGTCGGCCAGACTGGCTGTGACAATGAAAGTACGACATTCTTCCTGGTGGAACCAGATATTCTGTCCGCCGTCCGCCAGTTTGTATTCATCGTTGGAGTCGCATCCATACCAGATACCGGCTGTTTGGTCTACAATCTTAAAATTATCCCAACCATTAGTCATTTGGTAAACACCTTGATAACTTCCGTGATGTTCGCCGCTATTGTCGTAAACAGGGTTTAATGTAGCTAACCAACCCTTTCCATCCATGTTTCCTACACCCTGCATTTCCAGATAAGAAGGATAAGTAGGTTCACTACTTCCACCTTCCGTAACGCTAACAGTCCATTGTTCGGGATTATTAAGGTCAATAACCAGCGTACATTCTCCCGTAGCCGGAACACTTACCGTTATATTTCCGGCTGTTGCAGTCTCACCTGTACTGAATGTCAGTTGTCCGGCAGTTCCACCGAAAGCAAATGGGGTATCTTTGGCTTTTGTATCGTCAATGGCATTATCGGAACCGCTGACACTGGTATTGTTGTAAAACTTACCTGTTCCTTGAAGTTGAATGTTGATATTCGTACCTTCCGTACCCGTAAATACACCTTTCCATTGGTTATCTGTACGGCTGTATTGCATATTGATACCTTCTATGCCGCTTACATTCAGTTCGGGTATCAGTAAGGCGTTCCATTGTTTCTGAGCGGTATTTACATTCACGAAATAACATCCCGACTGACCGGGGAACCACATATCCCATGTTCCTTCCGCTGCGTCTGTTGTCAACAAGAATGGAGTTCCTACTCCACCGGATTGGGCTGTATGCCAGGTTGTTCCGTCTGCTTCCTGTACGTAAATGCCTTCCCAAGCCGCTGCCCCGAAGAATCCGCTATATTGTCCGTCAGCATTTGCCGAATAGAAATCCTGACCGGAATCTTGACCGCTACCCTTGTTGATAATGCTGGCGTAATGCATATCAATAGGATAAGGAGTCACTGTGACTGCCACTGTATTGCTATATACAGGAGCGATGTTGCTGCCATTGCTTCCTGCCAGTCGGAAATAAAGAGGAGCGGCTTCTTCAGCCGGTGCATTTAGTTTGTAAGCAATGATGTTCAGAGCGGCGACTGTATAACTTTTGGATACTCCGTTTTCCGTAGATTCGATAATGCTGCCCGAAAAATCTTCAGACCGGGATACTTGTACGGTAGTTTGAATGCCGCTGGTCGCTTGATATCTCGGGTCGCTGATTTGCAATGTCTGGTCGCTCCAGGCAAGGGATAATGCGTAAAGCTTGGCAGTAGCTTCCGTCAGTACAACGGCATTGGTAGAAGCGATTAAGTCACTCTCCACCGGGCTGGAGAGATAGAATTTCTCTCCGTCTTTCTCACACGCTCCTAATAAAAGGAGTGCGGAGAGTAAAGCCAACAGGGTATTTATTTTTTTCATATTGTTGTATCGAATAAGCATGATTAATAGTTTTCATTGTATAGGTTCGGGTTGGCGGTTAACTCGGTAGTCGGTATCGGGTAAATATTGTACCGGCTGTTTACCGCTGTTCCTTCTTTTACTCCGCCTTTCCATTGCCATAAGTAACCATTGGTAGTGAATACTCCGTAGCGGATTAAATCGGTACGGCGATGTCCTTCCCAATAAAGTTCGCGGGCGCGTTCGTCCAAAATAAACGATAGATTGATTTGGCTTGCGTTTTTATTATTGCTGTCGTCACCGTATGCTCTTTCTTGGATTTGGTTGATATAACCGACAACTTCCGTTGCTGTTGTTCCGCTTCCACCTCGTACAAAGGCTTCTGCTATCATCAGATATACATCTGCCAGGCGGAACAAAGGATAATCCGTGTTTACGCCACCGTCTGCGGTATTGGAAGCTGTTTCTCCTGCATCCGTCAGGTTCGTCCATTTCTCTACAAAGTAACCGTTACTTTGGTCGTCAATCTTATCCAGGTTCAGTGTTTGCCCATCAGTGAAAAACATGGCCCGTTTATCTTCTTCTCCGGTAAACAGGGAGGGGATTTCTCCGCGTACACGGAACATACCCCAACCGCTTTTCACTCCGTAATCTTCCGGCTTCTGCAAATCCGAAGTATTACTAACCGCACCACAGACAATATAAGTGGAAGAGCCCCACGAAACGGTATGCGTAGCGTCTACCGGCAAAGTGAAGATGATTTCGTTAGCAGTACGTTTATCGTTATCAGCGTTGAATAACTTGCTGTAATCATCTTCCAATGAATACCCTTGCTTGATAACCTCTTTACAAGCACTGATACATTCGGTATATTTCGGTGTATTGATGTAAACTTCCGCGTTCAGATACAGCTTGGCCAATAAGGTATAAGCAGCTCCCCGGGAAGCCCGTCCGTAAGGACAGTTGGCTCTGTCGAGCATATCGCTTGTGATACTTGTCAGTTCCGATTCAATATAGCTGAAAACTTGTGCAGCCGTGTAGCGTGGTGGCAGATAGCCGACAGTCGGGTCGTTCTCTGTTACAAACGGGATGTTGCGGAACAAATCCATTGCATGATAATAGAACAAGGCACGCATGAAACGGGCTTCGGCACGGTAATGGCGAATTTCAGTCTGTTCCTGTTCCGTAAACCGGGCAATGCTCTCATCCGTAGCATTACGAAGAAATTCGTTACATAATGCAATGTTGTAATAAATACGATAGTACATATCCGATACCCAAGGGTCATTGGCGTCCCAGCTCAAGTAAGTCAGACCGGTAACGTTATCACCCGACAGCCAGGTAGAAGCTACTTCATCTGTTCCACATTCTTGTAGATTGAAGAAGCAACGCATATAATCCTGACCGCTGTTACTGCTCAAATCCGGATCACCGCCCTTTTCCTGACCGGTGGTTACCATAGCAGCGTATATTTTCCCTAAAACGGCTTTATAGTTATCGGCACTTGTGTAGATCGTGGAAGATGTTTCGTCTTCATGCGGATATTGGTCCAAATCGCCTATACAGGAACTCAACAACAATGCGCTGCAAAAATAGAAAGCTGTATATAATATCTTTTTCATGATTCGCTTGTTTTTAAAAGTAATTAGAAGTTGAAACCTACGTTAAGTGAGAATGTACGTGGGCGGGGGTAGAAGGAATTATCCACTCCGTTGGGGACTTCCGGGTCTACACCACTGTATTTCGTGATACAGAATACATTCTGAACCATTGCACTGACATTCAAGCTGCATCCTTTACAAATCTGCCCGAAGTTATAGTTCAATGACAGATTATCCATTTTCAGGAAAGAAGCATTCTCCACATAGTAATCGGACAAGTATTGGCGGGACTTGAAGCCGGTTTTCAGATAACTACTCGACAGGTTGTTCAACTGATAAGAGTTGTAGCTCACTGTTTCCCAGGCTCCGGCATTCATAGCCATAGCATTGTAAACATAGTTACCGATATTGGCACGCAGGCTGGTGCTCAACGTCCATTTCTTCCAGCGTAGGGAAGTGCTGAAACCGAGGATATAGTCAGGAGCGGGAGAGTGGTAACGGTATAAATCTTCCGTATTGATTTCTCCGTCTCCGTTAAGGTCTACATAAGCGCCTTCTACGGGCTTCCCGGTTTTTTCGTCATAGAGCTGGTGATAGACGTAGAACATATAGGGGGCATATCCTTCGGTCAACGTCTGTACCTGATAGCTGTCAATATAAGGGCCGACCGAAGTATTAGTTGCGGCAGCACCGGCTACGAGAGACAGGTTCTTTACTTTCATCTTTTGCCATGTCATATTGAAACTGATATCCCAGTTCCAGTCTTTAGTTTGAACAGGGGTTGCGTTTATGCTGAATTCGATACCCTGACTGTCTACATTTCCTACGTTTGTAGTGATATTACGATCGAAGGTCGTCCCGGCTGCGGCGGGAATCGTGGCAATCAAGTCCTTTGTTTGGCGGGTGTAGTAGTCGAAGCTACCTGTAATGCGGTCTTTCAGGAAGCCGAAGTCGAATCCGACGTTCCAGGAAGTAGTTGTTTCCCATTTCAAATCGGGCACATAGGAACTGGGACGGTAGGTATGAATGTATCCGTTACCCATGCTGGCTTCCGCACCGTTTTGGCTTTGAGTGTAAATAGGCAGGTAATTATAATTGCCGATACCGTCTTGCTGTCCGGTCACACCATAGCTGGCACGGAGCTTCAAGTTACTCAATACTTTATTGTCTTTCAGGAAAGATTCTTCTGTCACTCTCCAGCCTAAAGCTACCGAAGGGAAAGTACCCCAACGTACATTCTTGGCGAAACGGGAAGTGGCGTCCCGGCGGATAGTCGTAGTCAGCATATAGCGTGAATCGAAAGAATAATTCAGACGGCCGTAGTAGGAGAGCAACACGTGGCGCTCATCCTTCGCTTTGGATGTCTTTTGTATCTCTCCCAACGTGTTCATTTCACTATAAAGCGGTGTAGTCGATTTCCAGTACTGATAGTCGTAACCGGCTGTCACGTCAAAGCTACTCTTGATAGATTCGACGAGCTTGTTGTAATTGGCATATAAGGTAAGCAGACGGTTCTCTTTCTTTTCGGGGCCGTAGCTGTAATCCAGACCGGAAGTATTGTAGTTCTGTGCCGCTTCTGCCGGAACATATACGCTACCTTTACCTTGTGCGTAGTCATAGCCTAGTGTAGCGTGCAGTTTCAGATCGGGGAAGAAGTGAACACGGTAATCCGCATCGACATTTCCGATAAAACGCCTTACGTTACTTTGAGAATCATTCATCTTGATAAGTCCTACGGGATTCATTACGGCGCCGTTGACAGGGGCGCCTGTGTTGTCTGTCGCTTCCGTGTATCCGCCGAAGGTATCCAGTCCTGAATAAACGGGAATGGTCGGGTTCATGGTAGCGGCTGCCCAGATAGCGTCTGTATTGCCGAATGTATTGTTGTTGATAGAACCCTTGGCGTTAATATTCAGCTTCAGGTGGTCTTTGAAGAAAGAGGGAGTCAGCATAATGCTTCCCGTATAGCGTTCCGCATTATCAGTGCGTAGCAGACCGCTTTGGTTATAATAACCTACCGACACACGGAACGGCCAGTTCTTGGCAATCTTTCCGGAGACGCTCAGATTATTATCCGTACCGAAAGCATTCTGATAGATCTCATCGTTCCAGTTCGTGCGGGCTGTTCCCAACAGAGCTTGCTGGGCAGAAGTTCCTTGTGTCCGAATCGTGTTGACAAATTGGTCGTAGCTTAACATATCCGCCAGTTTGGTGCGTGTCTGAATGGAGTTGGTAGTGCTGAATGTGATTTGCAGTTTGTCCGAAGTCCCTTTCTTGGTAGTGATAAGGATTACCCCGTTGGATGCACGCGAACCGTAGATAGCGGTGGAAGAAGCATCTTTCAGAATGGTCATACTTTCAATGTCGTTCGGGTTGATGAGGCTCAGAAAGTTTCCGTCGTTCCCGCTGATACCACCCTGTTCCAAAGGAACACCGTCCAAAACAATCAACGGGTCGTTGCTGGCATTCAGTGAGGCACCGCCACGCACACGGATGGTACTTCCCGCCGTAGGCGAACCACTATTGGACATAATCTGCACGCCGGAGATTTTTCCGTTAATCAGTTGCTCGGGAGAGCTGACCAGTCCCATATTGAAGTCTTTGCTGCTGACGTTTGTTACCGAACCGGTCAGGTCGCTTTTTCGTTGCGTTCCATATCCGATAACAACTACATCACTCAATACCTGTGAATCACTTTTCATCTGTACGTTCAGTACAGAGCCGCTTGTAGGAAGGGCAACTATTTTAGTCTCATATCCCACATAAGAGAATTGCAACTCTTTGTTGCCCTGCGGTACGTTCAATGTGTAGTTACCGTCAAAGTCGGTAACCGTACCGGTAGAAGTGCCCACGATGAGGATACTTACTCCGATCATCGGTTCTTTGTTCTCATCAATCACTTGTCCGGTGATTTTCTTGCCGCCCTGTTGGGCAAAGGCAGGAATGATACCTCCTAAAAAGGCTGTACACAATATAAGGAGTACAGTCAGTTGGCGTAGATTTAAGATATTCCTGTTCATAATTAATGTGTTATTGATAATAGATTTATTGTATTATTATTGTTTGGGACGCTGGGTGAACATATCCGGCTATTCCAGCCACACGTCTCCAAGTTCAATCTCTACGGTTGGTTTGCCGGTTCCAGGCATTGACAGTTCCAGTTTCTCTATCTTCTCCGGTCGGAAAGGAATTACCGTCTCCGGGTGGAAATACTGTTTCAGGAATGTCGGATAAGCTATGGGTAACAATGCGGTATCCGTTAGACGCAGTTCTTTCAGAGGAATCCGTACAATGCCTTCTGCTGACGGAGCAGGGCAGAGACTTTTGTAGGTATATCCGTCCGAAGTGACAAAACCTGCGCTGAGTCCTTGCGGAAGAGGTTTGTCTCTATTTACACGAATACAGAGCGTAGTGCAGCTTTTCATTTTATCTTTTCTTCCTTCGATTTCATCTTTTACGAATGCGCGGAGGAAGTGTTGCGGATTTTTTCCTTTCGGTGTGAAACAGAACCGGAGCAACGGCTTCTCAGTCGGAGAAGAATCAAGTAAGGTACGTTGCAGGTCGTTCCATTCAGGAAGTGTATATGCTTCTATCC
This sequence comes from Bacteroides caccae, assembly GCF_002222615.2. Lineage (NCBI taxonomy): Bacteria > Pseudomonadati > Bacteroidota > Bacteroidia > Bacteroidales > Bacteroidaceae > Bacteroides > Bacteroides caccae. The sequence continues at coordinate 2,377,451 of NZ_CP022412.2, forward strand.
GGCTATCTGTATCCGTTACTTTCAGTAGTTGTATCGCACTACCAGAAGCGACAACACGTGTAGTCCAGTAGAAATCGGAAGTATAGTTCCAGTCCAATGGACTTCCTTGGATTCCCGAGGAACTTCCGGTGACGGAATTTCCGGCGGGATAAGTATGGGTGCTGTCGCCCCGGCAGACGATGATGTTATACTTGAAACAATCTTCCTTTATATCTGCAGCGGGCAGGATAGCCTGATATGTATAGCCGCTTGTACGTTTCATCTTTATATACGGGTTATGCTCGTTCCAAAAAGACACCTTATCCGTGTATATAATGACAGAATCCGGAAAAACGCTTCCTGCTACTTGCGCATTAATAGTCAATGCTTTGCCTGCTTCGGCAATGCTTGCCGGAGTATGAGTGACCTTATAATCCATAGTACGGGGAGTGGGAGCTACAAACTCTCCGATACGAATCGAATTCCAACGTGAATCAGCTTTCCAGTTCTGTTGCGGGGTACAACCGTTTCGTTTCAACAGGTAAACCCCCGGACGAAGGTCGCAAATCACTCCATTCGTCACTGTTTCTTCTTTCCGGTCGTTCTTCTTGTCGAGAGCTGTGAGAGTAAACGCTTTGCCCAAATCCGGAATTCGTAATGCCATATCCCAAGTACCGTAGATAATGCTGACTACTTCTTTTTTGAGTGACGGCTTGGCAAAAGGGTCATTGACTACTACCGCATCCGGCATTACTTCGAGTCGCCATACTCCTGATTCAAGGCAATCAATGAAATAAGCTCCCGTACCTTCATAGTCCACTATCGGCGAGCTTCCGCATCCGGCGATTGAAACCAGCTTTGATGCATCTTTGGGTGGTGTATTTGTCTGATTGGAGTAATAAAACTTCTCTCCATTATTCAACTCGCTTAAATCTTCCGCATAGCTGACGCGAAAGCCATTACCGAATATGGTATCCTGAGGATAACTCCCATACGATTCTCCTCTTTTCAAACTCCGTGCAGCTTCGGCGGCAATTTTCATGCTGATAGCCTTATTCGGGGTATAGGCAAGATTCAGAAAATGAGTCTGATACTCCGTATTGGCGAACGCAAGGTCTATCGGGTCATAAGCAAACTGCGTAATCCATTGGAAACCGGCCGTGCGGAAAGTCCTTACCATGGCCGGATACATATAAGAGTACATAATATCCGCCGGATCGAATTCATAAATCATCCGTGCTTTCTTATTGAATTCTTTCACTTTTCCGGCGAAAGGAATGTCATAACGGTCTACGTAAGGAAGGAAATTCCCTTGTTGTGTTTGTCTGGATACGAGCCCGATAGGATACCATTGATAGGTAGTTCCCTGAACAGTCGTTTCATAATAGGCTTCTGCCACATATCCGTTGTGACTTACATTATAAAATACTGGTTTACGGTTTCCCGCCTTGCTCATTGATTTCAGCATACGGTTGATGTAGGCTTTTACTTCTTCTTTCGTACCGGAATGGCAGGGTTCGTTATTGATCTCAAAACCTACGATAGAAGGGTCGTCTTTATAAGCTAGTCCTGTATAAGGATTAGTATGTTTCACCAAGTCGCGGAGATAAGTTTCCTGTGCGGCAATCGCTTCCGGATTAGAATGCATATCGCATTTATCATATTTATAAGAGAAACCGCCGGTTTGTATATTCCGTTCGGGGTATCCGTTTCCGAAGTTAGTCTGTGCGGTGATGACAATATGGATATTGCGCTCCTTAAGTTTGGCAATTAGATAATCCATGAGGTCAATATGCTCGTTTTCAAGGAGATTACCTTGCCCGTCGGTCAGCTCCACGTCCCATAGATGAATACGGTAAGCATTCAGTCCCAAGCGGGAGAGATGATATACATCTTTATCTATGGCAGCTTTGCGGTCGAGTCCCAAATAGCCGAGTGCGCGGTAGGCATGGGCAAAAGGCAGGGTGTAGTTTACCCCGAAGAAAGAGGCCTCTTCGTGGGTGTCGCTCCAGCGCATCACTCCGTTTCCATCTATATATATTATAGGTGTAGTTACTTTCCCCTGCATACCGGTGAAGGTAAACAACAGACAAATAAAGGTAAGAATAAACTGTCTTTTCATGCTATCAAATTTGGCGGGTTATTTATACCGGCAAAGATAAGATAGGTGCTGATTTGATGAAAGCACAGATTGGACATATAAGGATAAAAATAGGACGAAAGGTGCTTTTCAGCCGCGATTAGGTCATAATTAGTTCCAATATATGCTTTTATGAGGTTCGTCTATTTCACCTCTTGCACAGAATAACCGTAGAATATGAACTGGTTGTTACCGTTCTTCCATGCAATCTACTTATAGATAAATTTCTTTCCCTCCTTTACAAATTTTCTCCGGTCTAACGGCAAATTTTCTTTCCGTCTGCTGTAAACTATAAACGCAAGCTTCATTTTTATAAATGCAAGTTGTATTTATAAAAATGAAGCTTGCGTTTATATAATTAGAACTTGCGTTTATAGTTTATATACTATCAAAAACAACTTAACCGTTAGACCGGAAAAAGTTAACTTCTAATGCAACAGGATTTATCTAACGATAGACCGGAAGAAAGATAATAGGTTGCAATGGACAAAGCGCTACATGATGAAAGGTAAAAACACAGCAATTAATGCCTCATCCTCACCCGCAAGTGCTTTATTTATTGTGATTTTCTTCGTCAACAGCAGGCTGCATATATTGCTTCGGCGTTTTTCCGAACTCAGCCTGAAAACATTTGGAAAAATAAGAATGGTTGGAGAAGCCCACCATATACATTACTTCGGCAACGGTGAACTTCTTTTGCTGCAATAACATGGCAGCCTTTTTCATCCGGATTGACTTGATGTATTCTACGGGAGACATTCCGGTCAATTGCTTAATTTTCCGGTAAATCTGTTTGTTACTGATACCGGATAATTCACAAAGAGCATTCACATTCAGTTCCGACTCCGAAAGATGGTCTTCAATCAGGCGAATTATATTCGACAGGAACTTCTCGTCCTGCGATTCCGCTTCAATCGGTTTGAGTACAGGCAACGATTCCAGTCGCTTCTTCTCCTGTGTCGCGGGGATTTCCTCTTCCTCCACTGCTATGACGGGAATATTCAATCCGACGGAAGTCCCTTTTCCTTCTTCGGAGGTGACGCCGGTGATGTGTCCGCCGTGCAGTTCTGTGTAAGTTTTTACCAGATAAAGCCCGATACCCGTACCTTCCTTATTGCCGGAGTGGGGGGATTGGAAAAAACGTTGGAAGATGTAAGGAATGTCCCGCGGCGGGATTCCCGATCCTGTGTCCGATACACAGATATCCACTAAGCCGGTTTCTTCGCGATAGAAAAGAGACAACCGGATACTGCCGCCGTCCGGAGTGAATTTCACTGCATTTGAAAGCAGACTGTCTAGTATCACTCCCAGTTTGATAGCGTCCATATCGGCATAAATTTTCGCTTTGTTTGTCTCGAAAAGGAAAGTCAGCCGCTTGTCTTCTTCGTAGACGGAGAACAGACTGTGGCTGAATGACACAAGTTCGATACGTGACAGTATTAGTAGTGAATCTTCGTTATCTTCTATACGGTTGAAGTTGAGCACCTGATGAATCAGCGAATTAATCTTCATCGCATTGCGTTGCACTTCTTCCAATGTCTGTTTCTCGTGCGCTTCCTCCGTCGCAGGGAGCAGCTGACTCACGGGTGCAATAATCCGGCTAAGCGGTGTCTTTAGCTCATTGGACAGGTTGCTGAAGAAAGCCATTTTCTGGCGTGACTGTTCCAGAATCTTCTCTTTCTCCATACGTTCCATTTTCAACCGGTTCTTGACGCGGAAGAAATTGATTGTCCAGATGATGAGGCTGAGGAACAAAAGAACATAAATCACCTTTGCCCAAACCGTATAATACCACGGAGGCAGGATCTTGATATTCAAAATATAAGGATGTTCGGACGGGTGGCCACTCTTTTCCACCTTACTGATAATTAATTGATAATCTCCGTAGTTGAGATTGCTGTATGTAATGCGGTTTGTATTCGATTTCAGGAAATTCCATTCTTTGTCCATTCCCTCCAGCTGATAGACAAATTCATGCTTTTCCTCTAGCGAATAGGGGAGGTCGGAAAGCTCGAAAGCCAGATTATTCTGGTTATATGCCAGTTCGATAGAGTTCGTATAACGGATATTAGGTATGCTTTCTCCGGTGTGCGGAGACATCAACTGGTTGTTGATATATAAAGCAGTCAGCAGGATCGGGCGTTCCGGTTGATTCATAGCCTGTATGTCCGGCCGGGAAATACCGAATCCGTCCGCACCTCCCAAATAGATGTTTTCGTCTTTCGGGTCAAAGAAAAGACTTGTGAAACGCTTGTCTGTCATGTTCTGTTGGCGTGCATCCATTGTTTTCCGGTCGACAATCCAAAGCCCGTTGGTTGTAGAAATCCAGATATGCTCTTTTACGGAAGTCATAGACAGAATTTCATTGTTACTGAAGCTGCCGAAGGTAATACTTTGCTGACCGGAATCTTGGGGATTGATGCGCATGACCCCACCGTGAAATCCTACCCAGAGCATACCGTCCTCATCTCGTAGGAGATAATTCGGGCTCTTTTCACCGCTCAACTCTTCGGCAAACAATTTGGTTACTTGCTGCGTGCGCGGATTGATTTTGTCTATTCCTTTGCTGTTGTAGAGCAATACCCATACATTACCTTCCGCATCGGGAACAATTTGGTTGATGAACATTCCTGACAGGCCGTTGCGAGTGGAATAGTTCTGCTCGGCTATGTAGGTTCCGCCGGAAGATTGTACCAGTTTTTGTTTGTCTACTACAAAAATACCTCCGAGGCAGGTTGCTATCCAGAGTTTTCCGTCGGTGTCTTCAAACAGGTAATAAGCCCAGTTGGTGTTGTTTGTTCCTGTGCTGTCTACGATGTTGTAGTGTACAAATTGGTGAGTCTTGTAGTCGTAACGGTTAATACTGCCGTCCGTGGCTATCCAGAGTTGTTGTTCTCTGTCTTCGTAGATGTGTCGGATACGGTTGTGGGACAACGGATGGTGCTTATCTCCCATTCTGTACCAGACAGCGTCGTGCTTGTTACCGGTGGGGTTGGTAAAACGGATGACTCCGTTAGTTCCTCCGAACCAGTAGAACCCTTTGGAATCCCGGAACAGGGAATAAAACTGGTTTCCGTCTCCTGTACCCGTGATTTGCGAGATAGGAATGAATTGCAATGCACTGTTGTAGCGTGAAAGGGAGATGCCGTAATCCGTTCCCAGCCAGATGTTCTGTTCCTGATCGGCAAATATATTCCAGATAATATTGTTGGTTAGCGACTGGATATTGCGGGAGTCGTGTACGATGTGTTGCAGTGTCCCATTATCGTTCTGGTAAACATAAAGTCCGTTATCGGTACCCGCTAATAAATTTCCATCCCCGTCCAAAGCCAGTGATTTAATGGAATTGTTGTGGAAGGCATCTATCGGTTTCATTAGTCCCGTGGCCGGAGTATATTGGAAAAGAGATCCTTCCATTCCGATCCAGATACATTGGCGGGACGTATCTTCCAACAAAGAGTTGACAAAGAGATTGCTCACGCTCCGGTTGACGGGCAACGGGATATTTTCAAACTTTCCGCTTTCCTCTATATATCGGCATAAACCATTGTAGGTGCCTACATATATCTGATTGTCCGTTGTGCGGATGATAGAATAAATAGTGTGATGGGGAAGTCCGTTGCTCTTACTGTCGAGTGAAGCCAGTTTCTTTGTGTTGAGTTGATACGTATACAGACCGTTCAACGAACCTATCCATAAGGTGTCTCCTTGAAGCGCCATTGTCCGTACATCTGTCGGGAAATCCGTTTCCGGTTGCTCGTATTTGTCCGTCCGGTAGTTGTAGACGAGGATTCCGTTATCTGTCCCTAAATATAAATAAGTATTGTCTGCTATTATTCCGCAGTAAATGCGCGTGTTATTGCGTTCTCCATAAGTGAAGTGCTGCTGTGTGGAATATCCGTCGTAACTGAATAACCCTTTGTTGGAACCTATCCATATCAACCCTTCGCTGTCTTGCAGGAAGCAACTGATGACCGATGCTTCGGCACCGAGGTAGATATTCTCGAATTGTTGATAATTCACTTTCTGCCCGTATGCACTGCCGCCTATACAGAATGCACAGACAAGAAAAAGAATCGTTATCATTCGTTGGCACATATTGTCAGGTTTGCAGGTTTTTAAATCAGTAATTATTGCAAATAACTTTGTTCTTTATTGCAAATGTAGGAAAAATGCCGGTTACTCTTGTAAATCTCACCGTCTTTTTGTTCCTTTGTCGTCTATTTATAAACAGAAAACTTCAGGATGAAAAAGCTTATTTATCTGCTTTTGTTGCCGCTGGTTGTGGCTGTGACTGCTTGTGGCGGTAAAGTAAACTCGAAAAAGGAGTCGGTATTGGCAACGCAGGATAGCGTAGACGCCCGTGGAATACAACGGATGCAGACTTCTAAAAGTGAAATAGACATCAAATTCAAAGGGAAGGATTATCGTTCTTTCGTTTCCCGTACACCGGACGAGAGCCTGCCTCATGTTACCAATGAAATGGGGGATACGTATATGGATAATAAAATCGTGCTGCGTCTGACGCGCGGTGGTGAATCAGTGTTCAACAAGACCTTCACCAAGAATGATTTTTCTTCGGTAGTGGATGCCGACTTCCTGGCAAAGTCCGTGCTCGAAGGAATCGTATATGATAAAACAACTCCGCAAGGCATTGTATATGCAGCGAGTGTTTGCTATCCGCAGACGGATTTGTATGTCCCGCTTTCCATAACGATAACCGCCGACGGAAAGATGAGTATTCAGAAAGTTGATATGCTGGAAGACGCGTATGAAGAAGAAACACCCGATTAAGCCTGTGAACAGGCTTTTTAGTAGAATAGCACAAATGTGAAAGCATTTGAGACAAACGAAAGGCAACCGAAAAAGGTTGCCTTTCATATTTTTGTACCGTTGATAAATTTGTTGTCCTGTTTTTATTTGTATACCGAGGACTGAAAGTTAAAGAACACAAAAAAAAGACTGTTCTCCGGTTATTCCCAAATCTTTCCTAAATCTGTATCGTTATTTGCAGTATAAAATAAAGTATAGTATTAACGTTAAAAAAATAATGATTATGAAGAAAATTCTATCTTTACTCGTGTTGGCTATTGTTGCCGTACAGTTTTCATGGGCTGCTGATGTGATAACTAAAGACATGAATCAGTTACCGCTTCCGGCACGCAATTTTATTAACCGTCATTTTACTAAACCCGAAGTGTCTCATATCAAGATTGATAAGGAAATGCTGGAGGCTACCAAATATGAGGTGTTACTGACAGACGGTACGGAAATAGAATTCGACAGCAAGGGAAACTGGGAAGAAGTAAGTGCCCGAAAAGGACAGGTGATTCCTGCAAGTATTGTTCCGAACTTTGCCGTTGATTATCTGAAAGCACATAATTTTGCTGCTGAAGGAGTGACGAAAGTGGAGCGTGACCGTAAGGGATATGAAGTTGAATTGTCCACAGGCGTCTCTTTCAAGTTTGACAAGAAAGGGAAGTTTGTTAAAGCGGACGATTAAGTATAAGTGATAGTATAATAATAAACCTGAACCAAAAAAGTAACTATGTTGAGATTTAAGTTTGGCGCCTGGGCGGTGGTTCTGATGTTGGCTGCCCTTTCATTCGGCGCCTGTTCCGATGAAGATGATGATCCGGCTTTCAATCCGCCTTCCAATATTACGGAAGCCTTGAAACAATTATATCCGGCAGCTCAGAATATAGAATGGGAAATGAAAGATGTGTATTATGTGGCCGATTGCTGGGTGGCCGATGACGAACTGGAAGTCTGGTTTGACGGGAATGCGAATTGGCTGATGACAGAAAATGAACTGGAAAGTATAGATAGTTTAGTTCCGGCTGTATATACTGCTTTCAATAATACCAAATATAGTTCTTGGGTGGTGACCGATGTCTATGTACTCGTTTATCCGCAGAATCCTACGGAATCTGTCATTCAGGTGAAGCAGGGAAGCCGGCGCTATTCACTGGTTTTCTCGCAGGATGGTGGATTGCTGCACGAAAAGGATATCAGTAACGGGGATGATACGATTTGGCCTCCGGCAGAATAATTTCTTATCCATTTAACTGAAATGGAAAGAGTGACGGTATCTTGTCAGGATAGCGTCACTCTTTTGTTAGTATAGTGACGGTCTTCCGATAAGATAGCGTCACTATAATTGTAGGTTTACATTTGCTGGTAATCTTTGGCCAATCCTCCTTCACTCGTCTCTTTGTAGAGTGAGGGAAGGTCATGTCCGGTTTGTTTCATCACTTGCACTACCTTGTCGAAAGAGACACGATGCATACCGTCCGTAAAGGCGGAATAAAGATTTGCGTCAAGTGCGCGGGCGGCAGCGTAGGCATTCCGTTCGATGCAGGGAATCTGTACCAATCCGCATACAGGGTCGCAAGTCATACCCAAGTGATGTTCCAATCCCATTTCTGCTGCATATTCAATTTGTGCCGGACTACCTCCGAATAATTGGTTGGCTGCTGCCGATGCCATGGCACAGGCAACGCCTACTTCACCTTGGCAACCTACTTCCGCACCGGAGATAGACGCATTGAATTTGACGATGTTTCCGATCAGTCCGGCAGTAGCCAATGCACGCAAAATACGCATATCACTAAAATCACGGCTCTTTTGCAGGTGATAAAGTACGGCAGGCATGACACCGCAGGAACCACAGGTGGGGGCAGTTACTATCTTTCCCCCCGAAGCGTTCTCCTCGCTTACCGCCAGTGCATAAGAGAATACGAGTCCTCTCGATTGAAGGGACTGTTTGTATCCGGTAGCACGTATATAATAGGTAGAAGCTTTCCGTCGCAGGTTCAATGGGCCGGGGAGCACTCCTTCCGCTTCCAGTCCGCGGTGAATGGCTTCTTTCATTGTATCCCATACTTCAGCGAGGTAATCCCAGATATCTTCATTCTCGCACTCTTTCACATATTCCCAGTAACTCTTTCCGGTACGTTCGCACCATTCCAGAATTTCCGTCATACTGTTCATCCCATATACTTCAGGACTTTCAATTGTCGGATTGCTGTTGTTTTCAGCTAGTGCGCCTCCGCCGATACTATAAACTGTCCAATTCTCCTGAATCTTGTTGTTAGCGTCGAAAGCGGCAAATGTCATTCCGTTCGGGTGGAAAGGAAGAAAGACTTTCGGTTGCCAGATGATTTCTACCGGGGCGGTAGTTTTGAGTGTGTCTATAATGGCTACATCCGTCATGTGCCCTTTTCCGGTAGCGGCGAGACTTCCATAGAGTGTTACTTTGAAAGAGGCTGCATCCGGATGACGTTCTACGAACATTTCTGCAGCTTTGCGTGGACCCATTGTGTGACTACTGGAAGGACCAGTACCGATTCGATATAGCTCTTTAATTGATTTCATGAGTTATGTGTGCTTAATTAATACCATTTCTTTTTTCTAAAATACAAATATACAACAATACCGATAACTCCCATTAAAATCCATGCAAATAAATATCCGTATCGCCAATCAAGCTCCGGCATCCATTTGTAATTCATTCCCCATACTCCGACTAAAAAGGTGAGAGGGATGAAGATAGTGGATACAATGGTCAGACGTTTCATGATGTCGTTCATGCGTAAGTCATTGTTCGATATATATAGATCGACTAATGAAGAAAGCGTTTCACGGCAGATTTCAATAGTCTGGAGAACGAATTGTAAATGGTCATTCACGTCATTGAAGAACGCACGGTTTACTTTATGGATAAGCAGGTTTTCCGCCCGTAACAGTTTTACGTATTGTTCCTTTAGGGGGAGAATGGATTTCTTCATCAGCATATATTGACGCCGGAGTGACTGGATCTGGATACCTATATCATTTTCGTCGGTGATAGTCAGCAACTCCTCTTCAAGATCTTCGAGGGCATCGTCGATAGAAGAAATTGTTGAGATGTAATTGGTCATTATACTGTTCAGCAGTACACTGAGCAAATAATCCGTCTGACGGCTACGTATTTTCAGTACATCATTGCGTAAGGCAGCGTTAATATCATCGAAGAAGTCGGTTTCCTGTTCGAGAAAGGTCAGCACATAGTTGCTTCCCAGAATGACACAGACTTGCTGTTGGAGCAGTTCGTCCAGTTCGTTTTCCTCCTTATGGGTGTTGGGATAGAATAATTTCAGGATGAGAACGATATATTTATCATGTTCTTCGATTTTAGTCGGGTGGTCTGCGTTCAGGATATCCTGCAAAACAAGGAAGTCTATTTCAAAATGAGCGCAAATCTCGCGGATTGTTTCCGTATCTTTTAAACCGTGCACTTGCAACCAGTTGATTCGCGCACTGTCTAATGTTGCTTTGACGGATTGGAAGGTGTCGCCGGAGCTTTCCTGCATCTCAGTGGCATTGTAGGTGCAGAGATGAATGTGGGTAGGAGTAAGGCTGTCCCCTGTGTAAATGAGCTTTTCGCTTAATAGGTTATTTTTCATGCTTTATTCTCGTTTTAGAAAACCACCGCAACAAAGGTAGTGGTTTTCTAAATGAGAACAAGTTCTTGCGACGTTTTGTTTACAATATGTCTTATATCCGGGTCAATCAAAATCTACTACTGTGATTCCGGCACCTCCGAACTGCACATGCTCGTCGGCATAATGGCGGATACTCGGTACGGTGGACAGATATTGGCGGATGAGTGTACGAAGGATTCCTGTTCCTGTTCCGTGAAGAATACGTACACGGTCCATGCCGACCAATATAGCATCGTCAATAAAATAAGTGACTGCTTGCAATGCTTCGTCTCCGCGCATCCCACGCACATCGATATCTTGTTTGAAACTAAGTTTCTTTTCGTACATCTGGTCATGTGTCTGGCTGCTGACAAAGGTACTTTTGGCCATGCTTTCCGTCTTGGGGGCCGCGTTGGAGCGTTCGAGACGGTCCAACTTGACGGTTGTCTTGATACTTCCGAAGGCGACGATTGCATTCTTGCCACTGATTTCCATTACCTGCCCGACGCTGGTCTGACCTTTAATTTTTACATTTTCGCCAACGGAGATAGGAGCCACTTTAGGAGTAGCGGTTGTTGAGGAACTTGCCGCTTTCTGCTCGTTCTTTTTATTCTTCTTCCGTTCCTGTTTCTCTTTCAGTTTCTCCATTTTCCGAGCCATTTTTTCTTCTTGTTCCTTGGAAGCCAATGCATCCAAAGAAGTACGAAAGTCAGTCAGCTCCTGACGGGCCATGCGGGTCTTTTCTTTTTCTGCCTGTGCCTCTTTAATGGTACGGATCGTATTTTCAATACGGGCATTCGATTCCTGTAACATTCGTTCCGCTTCCTCTTTAGCCTGCCGGATAATCTCTTTCCGTGATTTTTGCAGTTCTTCCATTTCAGTCTGATAGCGGGCGATCGTTTCTTCCATGTGCTTCTCCCGTTGGCGGATCGTTTGGCGTTTCCCTTCCCAGTAACGTTTGTCGCGTACGATATCCTGAAGATATTTGTCGGCATTGATGTACTCGCTCCCTACAATTTCCGAGGCGTCAGCGATTACATCTTCCGGCAATCCGATTTTCCGTGCGATCTCTACAGCAAAGGAGCTTCCCGGGTTACCGATCTGCAATTGGAAGAGTGCCTGCATTAAATGGCGGTCGTAAAGCATGGCGCCGTTGACTACGCCTTCATGGTCTTCTGCAAAATGCTTCAGATTCTGGTAGTGGGTGGTAATCACTCCGAAAGTCCTTTTCTGGTTGAAACGTTTCAGTACAGCTTCGGCAATGGCACCTCCAATCTGCGGCTCCGTACCTCCTCCGAACTCATCAATCAGGATGAGGCTACGTTCATTGCAACTTTTCATCATTATCTTCATATTGGTGAGGTGAGAGGAGTAGGTACTCAAATCGTCTTCGATAGACTGTTCATCACCGATATCTATGAAAATGCTGCTGAATATACCTGCATGACTGCGTTCGTGCATCGGAATCAACATGCCGCATTGTAACATATATTGCAATAAGCCTACCGTTTTCAGACAGACTGATTTACCTCCGGCATTCGGACCGGAGATAATGAGAATACGCTGTTTCTTGTTTAATTCTATGTCCAAAGGTACGACCTTTTTCCCATGCTTGGCTAGCGACAGTTGTAACAAGGGATGTACGGCCATAGTCCAGTCCAGTAACTGTTCATTTTCTATGGCGGGTTTCAGACTGTTGGTCTGTATGGCGAAATAACTTTTCGCACGGATAAAATCAATTTCTGCCAAAAATTCATACGACTGGAGTATCTCCGGAATAGACGGGCGCAACACATTGGAGAATTCCGTCAGGATACGGATAATTTCCCGTCTTTCGTCTCCTTCGAGTTCGCGGACGCGGTTGTTTGCTTCTACAACCTCCGCCGGTTCGATAAATACGGTTTTTCCGCTTGCCGATTCATCGTGGACGATTCCTTTAATCTTACGTTTGAGTCCCGGAGCGACAGGGATAACCAGGCGACCGTCGCGCATGGTAGGGGCTACGTCCTTATCTACATATCCTTCGGATTGCGCGCTGCGCAGAATGCTGTTCAACGAGCGGGAAATACTTCCCATTGTATTGGCTAATTCCCTGCGGATACGAGCCAGTTCTGTAGAAGCATTATCTTTTATCTTTCCATATTTATTGAGGATACCGTCTATTTTTCCAATCAATTGGGGGAATACGGCAATGTCTCCCGCCAGTCGTTTCAGACTGGGGTAGGGGCTATCACTTTCTTCTTCGTCTTCATTGTTCCGATGCAGGAAACGGACGATATCACGAATGGTCTCTAGTGAACGGCGCAAGTCGAATAATTCCTGTTCGTCCAGATACATCCCTTCTATCCGTACCCGTTTCAGTGAAGGGCGGACATCGAAAAAAAATTGGTCGGGAAATCCGTCCTCTTCTTGAATGATGCGAACAAACTCGGTTACCTGGTTTAAATTCTCTTCTACTACTTCATATTGTTCGGAAAAGCCCATGTCTGAAACTTTTTCTTCGCCTAAAGTGCTAAGACACTTGTCTTTCAGTAACTGCCTTATCTGGTCGAATCCTATCTTTTGCTCAAAATTTTGAGGGTATATCATATCTTTATTCCTTATAACTGGGCACAAAAATACGATTAATTCACGAAAAAAGTGTCAGATTGTTTGCAGATTTAAAAATGATTCGTACCTTTGCACCGCTTTCAACGGAAAGCACTTCTGATAAAGGAGTTTTGGAGAGGTGGCAGAGTGGTCGATTGCGGCGGTCTTGAAAACCGTTGTACCGCGAGGTACCCGGGGTTCGAATCCCTGTCTCTCCGCAATAAATGCTGAAAATCAGTGATTTACAAGAAAAACACCCAATTTTACACCCTAAAAAGTAAAATTGGGTGTTTTTGCTTTATTTAATACTTTGTTCTTTTATTACTTATTTGGCTTTGCACTGTCTTTGGTTGCTTAACTATTATTTATTGTATAATTTGAAAAGGGGATATTGTGTTGTTGGTGATATTGTTACACTAATATTTATTTGAATCATTTTCTTTCTTTAACTTTTTTAGAGTAGGGAATCTCCCGAATAATTCTGTCTTTTATAATAGTAATACATTCCTTTAGAGCTTGATTTTGTGTTATTCTGTTTGTATCTTGGTGCTAAACGCATTATTTTTATATTGGATAGGCATTTAGGTTATGAATTGAATATAACTTTGGGCTTTTAAAGTACATTTCATTTTGTCAATGAAATACTAATTAATGGGTATTTTACTGATAAAGAAATTTGTATGATTTTGCATAAATGCATATCGCAAAGATGCAAAAACGATTTATTTTATTGTTTTGATAGTGGATTTGTTTACAGCTCTTGTATGTTATACTTTTATTTTCATGCTTTGGGCATAATAATGAAATTGAATGGTTATTTGTGATAAAATACCAATTAATTGGTATTTTATTGTACAGGAAAAATCCTTTAATTTGCAAAAACTAAATAGTATTAATATGAAAAAAATATTCATTCTTCTGTTCGTTTCCTTAGCATTATTTTCCTGTGAAAAAGAAGAAGATAATAAAATTTTTGAATATCAGTTGCTGCCAAGTGAGAATGTATCTAAACCATTTAGTTGTTTGGGGGAGAAACGTACTATTACTTTTACAATTATTCAAAAAACATTGATAGATGATATTTTAGATTCAGAGGTTCCGATTATTCCCAAGGATGTTTCGATAGAATTTGATAAAACTCTTTTTTCTGATATAGAGACAAAAATAAAGGGTGATCAGGTTGTATTAAATATAACCTCAAATATTAATAAGGAAGATAAAATTTTGAATGTTGATCTACAGATTTCTTACTCTACTATTAATGGTATAAAAGTAGAAAAAATTCCCCTAATTATAGATAAAGGGAAGTTGACATTTGTGTATAAAATCCATTCGGAACAGAATCCTTTTGTTCTACCAGTTGAAGGTGGGAAATTTGAATTGCCTTTTATTTGTAAAAAGCAAACATATTTGAATGATCAGTTTATAGAGGAAACTTATTCATCATTAAATGGATTGAGATTTAAAACGATAAGTACTGGTAATGTCTGGTTTCTTACGGTCAGAAAAGACGGGGAAAAAATCGGTTTTTACAAATTCACTTTTGTGGGAGAAGGACCATATAACCAAAAAACAGATCCAGAGTGCTATTTTAACATATATACCCATGATGCAAATTTAATTACAGATAATCCTACGGAAATATTCAGACAGGATTTCATACAACCCCAGACCCCGGGTGAGGATTATTATAAACCTTCTCGGTCCTCTTATAAACATGGTACTTTTGATTTTTAACATATTCGGTATTAACTTAATTATATTAATAATGAAACAGTATGTGTATTTATTGATTTTGCCAATTATGTTTTTAATTTCATGTTCCGATGATACTAATCCCACTGCTTGTTGATTTATTTCAAAAATATGCTGAATTCAAGAATGCCCATAAAAATTCAATAACATGAAAATATCCCTTTTATTTTTAATAGTTTTATTCTGTGGCTCTTGTGCCGGATATAGGGTTAGTCGTTTCACCACTGATCCTGTGAAAATTGGCTCTCCAAAAGAATTGGTTTTAAAGAAATATGGTCCTCCTTTTAAAATTAATTCATATAATAATGGAAACAAAACATTAGAAGTTCTTTATTATAAAGAACCTATGGTTGTAGCTCGATACGAATATATCTTAACAACAAGTCTTACATTCGATGATTCTATTTTAGTTAAAATAGAACAAGAGGAAGAACCTACACCAGATAATATTAGAATTATAAAAGAATAATAATTGTGTTTTTTAGTACATGTTTAATCAAAAAGAAAAGCCTTATGAAGATTTTACAGTATGTTTTTTCTTTTTTCTTGCTGTTGATTGTTGTTGGTTGCAGTAATGATCCAGAAGAAGTGATAAATGATTTCAAAAAGGAATTGGATGAAGTTAACGAAATCTCTCAAATAAAAAGTGCCTTTGAAAGTAAGGGGTTTAAATCAGTAGAAGAAGCTGCTGCTTATGCAAATAGTTTGATACAGGATATTAAACCTATCTCCAGAGCTATCAATGAAGACGATTATGTTGAGAGGATATCCCCTGAAGTAATGGAAGTAATAGAGAGTATGAAAAACATAAAAGTTGATACAGAGGCTTCCCCTGAAACTCTAAGGCTTCAGCTCAAAAAAATTGTGCAAAATAGTACTCTATCTCCAAACTCCCAAGAATACAATATTCTAATGAATTCTGTAGATATAGCTGTTGAAGCTATTTATTATGTTATGGAGTTAGAAGCTCCTAAAGCTACAACGAGAGGATTTTGGGGGACGGCATGGAAAGTAGTGAAATGTGTTGCAGGAACTGCAGGATCCGCGGGATTAGGTGCGGTTGGTGGTGCAGGAGTTGGTACTGTCACACTACCTGTTATCGGTACAGTATCGGGAACCGCTTTAGGTGGGTGGAGCGGCGCCTTAGTAGGAGTTGCTACTTTTTGCTAAAACATGAAAAAAAGCACTCTGATAATGATCTTTTGTCTATCAACATTCATTATAATCCCACTGCTTGTTGATTTATTCGAACAGGAATATTATACAAAATGCTTCGTAATAGTTTTTCTGTTTATACTATCTGTTAAAGGATTATGTAAGAAAATCGTGCAAAAATCCTGATTGTTCATTTAAATAAATATCGCAGAAATGTAAATTGACAGTGGATTTATTTACAGCCCTTGTGTGTGATGCTTTTATTTTCATGCTTTGGGCATAATGATGAAAATCAATATGTATAGAAAGGTGACTACATTAATTAGTTTTGCAGCATTTGTTTTGTTTTGGATCATCATGTGTCCTCTTGGGATGTATGGTCAAGAATCGAAGTGGGTTGGTATGAATCCTGTGAGAAAACGGTATTTGCGTTTTCACAAAGATTTTGCAGTTGATTCGGTTAAATATCCTATTTGGGAATATCAAAATTCTGTTATTTTTGCAAATTCCGGTGTTACTCTTCAATTCAAGAAGGGTGGACCGTTTTTTTACACAGACCAAAGTCCTTTACATAAAGGGGAATATAATGTGTCGGGGGTAATAGCCCCATTGTGGAATGGTCACGTTTACGGCATGGGACGCCAAATGAATTTAATTGGTATTGGTGTTTTTAACTATGCTGCTATTGGATATAACAAATCATTGTCAGATAATTTATTTGCTGATGTTGCATTGCATGCAATGAAGTTGAGTACCCCTCGCCATGTGGATGAAACATTTGGTATATCGGGTAAACTTTCTTATTCCTTTAATTCCCGAATGAGTTTGCATGTATTTGGCGGTTTTTTATTTACTCCTGTTACTTCATTCAGCCGTAATGACTACGGAGGCAGTGTTGCTTTCGATATAACGGATTCTTTTGGAACGGAATTAGGTATAAGGGGTTATCGTGAATATCCTTTTGAACGTGGGGGAGTTACTCCTATCTTAATGCCTTACTATAAATTTAAAAAGCATAAAGTGGAAATGGATTTTGGTGGATTTTTACAAGAAATAATATATGGATTGTTTAAATAAAAAGTATCATTTATGAAGAAAATAGTATTTGTATTGTTCGGATGTTTGATCATCTTTCAAAGTTGTAGTAATGTGTTTTATAACCATGCTAATAAAACGGAAAAGGTTACTGTTAAGGTAAAGCCTTTTAAATAAAATAATTGTTTAATACAAAATCATACACTATGAAAATTGAAAAGATTTTTGGTTGTATTTTGAGTGCATGCATGATTGTAAGCTTGTTATCTTGCAATAGCGAAAATGAATTTATCGGTTCTGCACAAGAAACCATACCGGATGTTGAGGTTTCGACAATGGATATGTGGGTAAAAGAAACGAGAAGTGTTAGTGAGTACTTGAATATGCCAGTTCTTCATTTTAAAGATGAACAGGTGTATAGCGAGACACTCCGGCAGCTTAAAAACATGACAGAAAATGAAAGATTTA
Source organism: Bacteroides caccae (assembly GCF_002222615.2). Classification (NCBI taxonomy): domain Bacteria; kingdom Pseudomonadati; phylum Bacteroidota; class Bacteroidia; order Bacteroidales; family Bacteroidaceae; genus Bacteroides; species Bacteroides caccae. The sequence continues at coordinate 2,395,037 of NZ_CP022412.2, forward strand.
CTTATTTTCAGCAGTTGGGCTTTGAAGGGGCGTATATTTTATGGGAGCAGGCAGATAGGGAGCTCGATAAAATATTTGATATGGAAAGTGATGATTCTCACTTAATACAAGAGATGATAAATACGTACAAGGATAAATATTCAGATATTTTTTCTTTTAATACAGTTGACTTATTCGACGTTACCCCTTATTTTACATTCACTGATAATGATTTGTCCTTACTCGGTAATATAAAAGGTTACGTTGTAATCGGTAATAGTCTAAGAGGGCCTAAATATGATTATCCTACTTATGATTTGGATGAAGTTGTTTCAGCTACACAGGCAGCAGAGCCAACTCCGATTGAGCCAGGTTTTAAGGGATTTAAAGATGCTTCATTAACAATCAAGAATGGAAAATATAAAAGCACAATGACTATTGGGCGTATCGTTAATGGTAATTCTTTTGCTGTGGAATTTAAAACTAAAAAGAAACAACTTTTTTGGAAAAAGAGTGTTAAGGCCGGTTATTCGGCTATGTTAACAATGAAAAGCTCAAAGTTTAATTATAAGAATACAGTCTTTTGTCCTTATGGAAAAGAGGTTTCGATTTTAAACCTACCCATAGAACGAGTTGGAAATGTCTTTGATGCAGTTGTGGAAAACTTTAAATCTTCAAGGGGAGATGCAAAAGGAAACCAATCATTTCATAACATACGTGTAATATAGTCAACAGTAAAGATAGCAATATAATGAGCGTATATAAATCAAAGTTTCAGCCGATAATGGAGCGCTGGTCTCTGGTGTTAAAGATTGTCTTATTAACTACTGGACTTATGTTTCTATTAAGAACTTTTATGCTACAATCTTTGCAGGATCAAATCGCAAGCCTGTTATTGGGTACCATTCTTGTATCTATATACATATACATGCTGATAGTGATTCCTTCATTTATTTGTTTGGAAAAGGATCAACTCGTTATAAAAAGAGTGTTTGGTAAGAAATGTATTCCGTATTCTTGTATTAAGAACGTTTTTGTTTATGACGGTGTTCAAAATGATGTCCGTTATTTCGGAAGTAATGGCTTTTTGGGGTATATAGGTGTAATGGGCAGTACCCATTATGGGAAATATTATTCCTATGTAAAGAATCCCAATCAACAAATTTTTATATTAACAGAAAAAAAGAATTACCTCTTAAGCTGTGAGAACAGAGATATGTTTATAAAAGATTTGTTGATTCACTTATAATATGCTGAATATTAATATGGTCTGTTGGAAAATATAGTTATGATATTACTTGACGGGAAGAATATGTTTTTTATTCTTCCCGTTAGTTTTTTAGAGCACTAATAATTAATAGCCCCTCTCTGCTATTAAGTGATTATATTTTCAATCCTTTTCGTTGCTTGTTTTCAACAGGTGTGTTTAGCCCTAACTTTTCTTTAATTTCCTGATATTTCTTCCTGAACCAATCGAGTATGGGTATTCCGTCAATGCACAGCCTGAATTTTCCTTTCTCCTGCGGGTTCCTCTCCACTGTTGCCGTTGAGTGCTCCGTCCTGAACTTCTCCTTGTACTCCTTTGAATAGAGCCTTCCCTTGAATTCCACGGGTTGCAGGCTGACAATTCGTCTTGTCAGTTCTTCGGTGAAGCCCACTTCCCGGCATTGTTCTGCTATGGGTATCAGTTCCTTTACAATAGGAAAGTAGGTGTCTATCAGTTCCAGCCGATTGTCGTATTCTGCGATTTTCTGCCGGTAGCTCCGGTCAACTTTGTTTATCTCGCTGCTGTGACGGTTTTCCATTTTTGTCTGCTCCCTCTGTTCGGCTTGCACCTGCTTTTGCAGATTCACAATGTTCCGTTTCAAATTTTCATTCTCCGCTTCCAGCTTCTTAACTTTGCTGCCGCCGAAAAGTGAGCTCACCCCGTCCGCTATGGCTGTGGTGGCGTTCACCGCCGCCCCCTTCATTTTCTGCACGTTGATTTCCCCCTTTACCTGCTTCAGCTTTTTCATTGCTTCCTCTTCCAGCCCCAGCAGGTTTTCTATGTTCTCTTGCAGGCTGTCCTGCTGCTCCACCAACTGCTTGTAGTATTGCATGGTGGAAATATGCTTTGCCAATGAGCCGTCCACGCCTCTCTGCAAGCCGTACTTGTTCATGGCTTGGGCATAAGTGTCCTGATAGTGTTTTAGCCTGTGCCTCGCCATTACATCATCTGCGCAGAGTCTCACGTCCTGCGGGTTCTTCTTTCTGTACTTTTTCTTCCCGTTCTGTTCTTCCTGTCCGGCTTTCCTTCGCTCTCCGGTCACTATCGGTATGACTGTGGCGTGTATGTGTGGTGTCTTCTCGTCCATGTGCAGTACTGCCGATACGAGGTTCTGCTCCCCGTATGTTTCCCGGATCCATTTCAGACTGTCGTTACACCAGTCTTCAATCCGTCCTTCCGCTTCCATTTGCTTCATGTCCTTGTTGCTTCCGGTAAGGAGTATCCGGATTGCCTTCACCTGATTGGCGCTCACCTTGCGTCTGATGCCTGCCGTTTCTATCCGTTGGGCTATCGCCTGCGTGCGGTTCCTCACCCCTTCGGGAAACTGTACGAGCTCCCGGTTCAGGTGTGTGCGCGTTCTGTCCGCATTCTTCGGGTGAACGGTGCGCTCTATGTGTGCGGACATCCTGCTGTCCGTCCCTTTTGCCTTTTCCAGATGCAAAACTGCATATCCCATAACTGTCAATAATTTCAGGTTAATACTTCCCCTGCCTTGCTTTTATGCCGCATGGCAGACGGGGTTTCCAAAGGGGCGGCGCCCCTATGGCTCGTTGGGGCTTTTTTAGCAATGTGTGCATTGCGTTAAGAAAAAGCCCTAATGAGCTATGGCTTTTTTCAAAGCCTTCCGGTGGCTGTGCGGCTACATCCTGATCCCTTTGCCTTTCTTCTTCGGCTGCTCTGTCTGCCGTTGCCTTTTTTCCGCTTCCGGTTTCTCTTGCTGCCGTTGCGCCTGTCCTGACCTTTTATCCCGCAGGAAGTCGTTCAGATCGTTGTACCCTTCGTATATGTGCGATGCGTCCCGTATGCGTAGCCCGTACTCTTTTTGCAACTCCTGAACGGCCTCGATTCCCGCCTTGTCGTTGTCAAGGAAACAATGGATGCTTTCATAACCGCCCAACGGTCGGATTGCTTTGGAAAGGTCGGAAGTCGAGTTCAGTACGATGTAGTCCTGTCCGTCAAGTTCGGGACGGTCGGGACACCTTTCCAGCCGCAGGGTGAGGAAAGAGAGGTAGTCCATGAATCCCTCGAAGATGTAGCATGCCTCCTTCGACTCCGATTGTCGTATATGGGTGATGTCCTTCGGTGCTATGCATCCCTTGAAATGCTTGTTGCGTATCTCGTATCCTCCCGAACGGTTGGGGAAGCCTATAGCATAGTATGGGGTTTCCCCGGTCAGATAGCGGACCTCCCTGCATTCTCTTTTTGCCAGTTCCGTATTTATTCCCCTTTGCCGCAGGTAGGTATACAGGGCGGGAGAGGAGAGCGGTACTACCTCCAACTGCCGGAAACTCGGCTTTGATAAGGGTTGCTTGCCAAAAGAGAAAGAGACCGGGCGCACGTTTTGTGCCTGCTCCCTTATCCTTTCCAAGAGGTAGGGCAGACTGTCGGATGCGTATAGCTCCTGTGCCAGTGCGATGATATTACCACCTTTGCCTGCGCCAAAATCATACCATAGGTTGCGTTCGGTGTTCACCTTGAAGGAGGGTTCCTGTTCGTCCCTGAACGGTGAGTTGTACCATAGACTACCACCCTGTTGCCTTACCGGACTGTATCCAAGACTGTGCAGATATTCCTCTATGCGTATCTGCTTCGCTTCATTCATATTCATCATATTTCTGTTTTAAGTAGATATTGTTTTTGGGTTTTTCGCCCGTACCCTTTCATGTGTTACGGGCTGCATCCGCTTTACTTTACTTTGCTATATATATGCCCCCAGACTAAAGTAAAGCGGTTTCCGGTCTGTGCCGTCATGGTGGAGGCCTGGTATGAGACCATACCCTTTTCCGTACTGTCATACCGTTGTTCTTGTCAAGTGTGAATATTATTTTTTCTTTTCGCCCGTATCTTTTTGTATATTACGGGCTATATCCACTTTACTTTACTTCCGTATATATATGGTACGGGACTAAAGTAAAGTGGTTCCCATACAATACCGCTAATAGTGAAAATCGGGTTTGAAGGTGTATTTCCTGCCGTTCTCCTGTACTATCATCCGTTTGTTTTTCAGTACTGTAATGAGGTCTGTCAGCCTGTTTCCCCCAAGCATGACACCGACAGAGGCGTAGGTTTTCCTCAATTCTTCCGCAAGCTCCTTGTAGCCGTATTCATCTTTGAGTGTGAATGCCGCTTCCAGTGCGATGCGGTGCTGCTTCTCTGTGATGTCCTTGTAGGGGTCGAACTTCTCCTTTTTCCCTTTTCCCGGATCCTTGTGTTTGAACAGGTATTCGTCCAGCAGTTCGGGCAATGCTTCCCCGTTGATGCGGAATGCGAACGGTTCGAAGTTCATCGCCCTGATATGTGCTGCCTTGACCGTACTGATGTCGGGGTCCTTCTCGTCCTTCTCCACTTGCAGCACTGTTTCGGCCTTGTTGCTAAGCTCCGTTCCGATGTGTCCCCTTGCGTTCTCGTCCCCCTTGTTCTGATGCAGTATGGTGTGTATGTGTATGTGTCTTTCCCCCGTCCATGTCATCAGCAGGGAGATTACCTTCGTGGACTCGCTGGGGCTGTTGATGTCGTACACCATATCCCGTATTCCGTCAATGACTACCAGCCCTACATTTTCGGTGCGGTAAATGGCCTCCCTCACGATTGCTATTCGTTCCTCGGGCGTGTACTTCCTTAGGACAAGGAATTCAAGGTCTTTATGGTTCCTGCCTGTCGGCAGTCCCGCCATGCGCAATATTCTTTTTGCCACTTTCGCACAGTGGTAGGAACTTTGTTCGGTATCCACATAGAGTATTTTCCTCCTGTTTTCGGGCAGTTCCGCCGTGTAGCTTAGCACTGTCCCGTTTTTCAGTGCAGCCGCCACGATTGCGGAAACATTGAACGTTTTCTTGCTCTTTGCTTTTCCGATTGATGCGCTGAAGTTCCCCAGCGTGCCTATGACGGAACCGTGTACTTTCAGTATTTCGGGTGCCCTCTCGTAGTCTTCCGAAAGGTCGAGCCGTGAGGCTTGCCACAGTATCACCGCCGCTTCGGGCGTGACTTCTTTTCTTTCTCTGTACTCCATGTCCGTACCTCCTTATCTGCGTCCCCCGCTTTTGTGTCCTGCCAGTTCGAGTGCCATGTCCGCATCTACGATGATTTTGCGTCCTATCTGCGTAATGGCTCTGTCTATCTTCCCACTTTTCTTGATGCGGTTTGCTGTGGGCATACTGCACCCGAACAGGCGTGCTATGCCGCCTATCCCGTACACGTATTTCTTTTCCGTATCGGCTGCGGGCTGTGCTGCTCTCGCTTCCCTTTCCTGCAGGGCGTCGGTTCAGTAATATAAATTCCTCTCCCGTCATCTGCCATACGGGCTTTGATAAAAGTTCTCTGATTTCCATGTTGGAATGAATTTAACGTTTGTACTGTAAGCCCTGCGCACGGGCTTTTTTGTTTCGTTCGAACAGTGCAAAGTTAATCCCGAATACGGGTGGTAAGGATGTGGATAGCGTGAATGGGGTATCACGCTATCTCACTAAATATCAGAAGATAATAAAGAGTGGTGAAAAATATTTCGGGTGGTAAAAGTGGTTGTTTCGTGGAATGTCGTGGCGTATCGCTGACTATCGGAATATTGACTGCATTTCCTTCGCAAATATCTGATTGCTGTCACTGGGAAAATCGGAAACGGGTTCTTTGTATTTTGATTTATAGTATGTGTCGTCTATTCCCAGCAGGTTCATGATGTCCTTTCTCCATTTTTCTCTGTCTGGTTTGTGCAGTGTTTCACCCATAAGGAAAATAAGATAACATACACGAGCCTTTTCCCTCGGTCTTATTATCAGTTTGCCTTCGCACGGTTGCAGGTTCATGCTGGCGTAAAAGTCCAGTTCGGAAATGGCTTCGAACTGTTCACCGTTACATTTTTCGTAAACGGCTGACAAGAGTTTCATGGGAAAATAGGTGGGTGAGGGTGTCGGTGTGGCGGCCTCTTTTTCTTCCCCTTCCTTTTTCTTTTGGCCGGTCATGTATTTTTCGAGGATTGCCAGCAGCGATCCGTCCAGCCTGTATATGTCTCCGCAGCGGTTTTTCAGGTATTGTAGGGCTTCCCGCCTTGCCTGTTCCTTCTGTGCATATAGTTCATCCAGCTTGGCTTTCTCCCTGTCGTATTCCCGTTTGCACTGCCCGTATCTTTTTTCCAACCTTTCCTCTTCCTGACGATCATGTTCCCTGAAACCGACTGCCTCCAAAGATCCGTTAGCTTCCATAAGTTCCCGGTAATATTCGTTTGTGATTTGCATTTGTCTTTCGATGTCCCGGTCATGACATCTTTCATGCTGCCGGCAGATATGTTCAATATCGAGACGGTCGAAAAACTCCTTGCAGGTATTATACATTGAGATATTGTTTTCAATCTCCCGTTTCAGGCTGTTCAGCAATATGGAAAAGTGCGTACCCTCCGTTTCAAGCATGAGGCTGATAAGTGCCTTTTCAAAGGTCTGTGTGTCTTCATACTCTTTGTAAAAGTCATGAATGAACTTCTGCTTCTCAAAAGAGAGGCCGTCACCGGATGTTATTTCCGTATATGTCTTGTTGAGTTTCCCGTAGCGGGGTATCATTGAGGTTATTCTTTCTTCCATGCTATTGTTGTGTTTACAGTTGGTTGAATTTGTTCATCGCATTGGCCTTGATGTCATCGGCAACGTCTATGTATGGTTTCATCGCCTTGTAGTCGCTGTGTCCCGTCCACTTCATCACCACTTGTGCGGGAATACCCAATGCCAAAGCGTTGCAGATGAATGTCCGTCTTCCGGCATGGGTTCCCAGCAGGGCGTATTTGGGTGTGACGGTGTCTATACGTTCATTTCCCTTGTAGTAAGTTTCCCTTACCGGGTCGTTGATTTCCGCAAGTTCCCCCAGTTCTTTCAAATAATCGTTCATCTTTTGGTTGCTGATGACCGGAAGTGCCTTGTGATCTTCAAAGTGTACGCTTTTGTATTTTTCCAGTATCGCCTTGCTGTGGTTGTTTAACTCTATGATAAGGCTGTCCGCTGTCTTTACGGTGGTCACTTCTATATGGTCGGGCTTGATGTCGCTCCGTTTGAGGTTGTACACGTCCGAATAGCGCAGCCCGCTGAAACAGCAGAACAGAAAAACGTCCCTTACCCGTTCGAGATACTGCTTGGTTTGGGGTATCTTGTAGTCTTTCAGTCTGTTCAGTTCCTCCCATGTGAGGAATATCACTTTTTTGGGTGTGTTTTTCAGCTTGGGCTTGAAGCTGTCATAAGCCATGTTCTGATTGTACCCTTTCTTGAAACTCCACCGCAGGAACCATTTCAGGAAGGCTATCTGCTTGCCTATGGTGCTGTTACGCATATCTTTCTTGTTACGCAGGAAGTCCACATAGTCATTCAGACCGTTCTCGGTGAACGTATCAAAGGAAAGTTCATCCCTGAACTCTTTCAGGTGGTTCTTTACCGCAGCGAATTTTTCGTAGGTTGCGTCTGTCCAGTCGTTCTGTTTCCCGCATTCCCTTACAAACTCCTCGAACGCCTCCCAAAAGCTGATTTTAGGTCCTTCGGCTGTTTCCTGCTCTGTGACTGGTGCATCCTTCATCCTTGCATTGAAGCTGTCCTTTATCTGTGCGGGTGTGGGTAGTACGTTCTGTACTTCAAACTCTTTGAAGATGTTCTGTATCTCCGTATACTGTCTTAGCAGGTCTGCATTGATTTCGGATGCGCTTAGCTTCAGTTTGTTTGTGCATCCGTTCTTTACCCTTTGTTTGTCCGTATCCCATTTGGTAGCGTCAATGCGGTAGCCCGTTGTAAACTCTATACGCTGGCTTGCGAATATCACACGCATACGGATAGGCACATTCTCTGTGATTGGCACACCGTTTTTCTTCCGGCTTTCCAGTGCGAAAATGATGTTTCTTTTGATATTCATAATTGGGTGTGTTTGAAAATTGACACCCAAAAATACACCCAAAAAGTGAGATATGCAAAGATATTAAGAGATATTTTATTTTCTGTTTGCTTTGTAATAACTTGGTAATTAACAAGATATTACGAGTTTGTGATATTGTTTGAAATGATAGGTGATAGAACCTGTCTCTCCGCTGAAACAAGAACGAAGGACTTTACAAAAGCCTTCAAAAAGTCATTCAAAGCACCGTATATCAGCTGATTACGGTGCTTTTTTATTTTTGCGCCCCAACAAGGTGAAGGCCTGAATGTGGGTCAACGTAAAAACCTGAGGGATTTTCATTTTATGCATATAATTTAACGAGTCTATATAAAAAGAAAGCTTTATCTCTTACTCCTCTGAACTGTGCTCTAAATGCTTTGATTTTAGCATTGAAATCCGGCACAAGTGTATCGTGATCGCGAATAGTAGCCGATAAGGTTTAAATATTTTATAAAAATATTTCACTACATATATGAACAAAGAGGATGCGCCCAGGGTACATCCTCATATGATATTATCTCAGAATTAATTGTGGTTTGGCTATGCCTCGGCAACTAATTTAGAATAGTAATGCTGCGAATTAAAAAATTATCGCTGATTTAAAAAATCGTGCAACTCTTTGACCATTTGTGGAGCAATCTTCTGATAGTTAACTTTTTTACCCGGCATAAAACCGCTAAGTAATCGTTCGAGTTGTTTTTGTTTCTTGTGGGCATTTTTTATGCAAAACTCTGTTTTTAAAATACGAATCTTTTCGAAAGCTTGTACACCTTCTACAAGGCGCTCGAAACGGATGCTGCTTCGTGGACCGGGATAGATGCTGTAACAGTCGCCTGCAGCCCAAGAGCGGAAGCGCGAATCTTGTAGAGGTTGTTCCGTCCAACTATTGAATGACCAACGCAAGTAACCGTCGTAGTCGGCTGCTGCCGTGTGAATAAGTGTCCATGTTGCTTCGACGGGCTGTGAAAAGGTGAATGTGTTTGGGAATGCCTCTTTACAACAGGTATAGAAGGTACTAACCTTTCCTTGGCGCCTACGTTCGGCTTTTACTTTGTCTGGGAACTTGTATGTATAAGGAATGCAGAGGTCGTATAGATCGGCTTCTAATTCATCGTGATATTTTCCCGCTAGCGAAATCTTGAATGCCGGATCGGCTTGCTTTATTACACTGATAGCCTCTTGCATGGCTTCCATTGGACGTTCGTCCATGGCAATCGTTGTTTTTTCGAACCACCCTTTTTTACGAAGATGTTTCGAGAAGTCTTTCAGGAATGCCCCCCAATAATCGTTATAGGCCGAATCACCAGGTTTGGTATTGATAAAAAGTATCCGATTGGTGGCTTCATCATAGTAGTCGAATTGTAAATTCCAGGGAATTATGGTATAACAGTTGATTTGTTTTCTTATTCCAATTTCATTCATCATAAACTCAACCCATTTGTCGAATACGGCATAGTCGTAAAACCAACTGCCATCAACCTTTTTGATGCGCGTAATCATACTGTCGAAATGGTCTTGTGTCTGGCCGGCCCAGGGTTTGTGCATGATACTTGTCGTAATCACTTTCTGGCCTGCATCAGCTAGCATCTTCATGATGGGACGCATGGCATCGAAATGGGCTTTGCTCCATAGCTCTACCTCATGGTAACGAGCGACTGAATAAGGGTTTTGCCAGAGATCGAGGTGAATAGTCCACTGTGGCGGAGGAGGTAAAAGTCGATCGACTATTTCTATCTGGTAGGCGAGTGTTTGTGGAGATAGGTTGTTTCCTCTCACTGTCAGATGGCCTTTGTAAATTCCGGCTTTAATGTCTGAAGGAATCCTGATCTTAAGCCATATCGGTTGGGTAGTACAAGCTTTCACTTCTATTTGTTTGGTAATGTCAAGGACATCTGCCACTAGCGAAGAATCCCATTCTGTGGTAAAAGGACGTTTTCCACAGCCTCCTTTCCCATCTTTGTTAAGTTCGTCAGTCATTACGTAGCGTACAAAATACGTGGAGATTGCAGTAGCTGGGATGGTGTGGTTGCCGTTTGTCAAGGCACTGGTTTCAAGTTGTACTTGATGGAGATCGTTAGCTGTGTAAAGTACAGCTTGAGCATGAACACGCTCTCCTTTCCATCCTCTCAGTACCTGTTTTGTCGAATGGAGTAATTTTTTGGGCACACTCTTTTTCGGGTATCGGACATCAATAGAGCCCCATGCGAATCGGGGTTGGACTACTTGACTCCATATCTTGGAACTATCGTGTGGCTTGTTATCGGTTAGTTCCTCATATTGTTCTAACGGGTATTTCTTGGTCTGTTGGGCTGAGGCATAAACTGTCCATCCTAACAGAAGCATTATAAAAAGATATTTCATAATATAAGTGGGTAAGTGAGTAATTTTATTTTTTATTTCATAAGATCACGTTTCCGTTTCAATGCTTCTAAAAAGTAGTAGTCGGCATAGTTGAGCGGCACATCGATTTCGGACTGATGGGGTATGCTGCCTACTGAATGCATAAGTAGAAAGTTTCCGTTGGTACCGAGTGCGGCACGATATTGTTTGGATGAGAGTGTTATCATGATTCGGTCGGCATATTCCATACAAAAATGTGCGTCAGGTAGCTCTTTTATGGTGCTAAGTTCGTAAAGTGCAGAGGCCATACATGAAGCCGCCGAAACATCACGAGGTTCATTTGGAATGTCCGGAGCGTCCATATCCCAATAGGGGATCAGATCCTGGGGCATCGAAGGATGATTTTTCATCATTCGGAAAGTGTTCATTGCTTGGTGGAGGTATCGGGAATCATGGGTGTAGCGATAACAGAGAGTGTAGCCGTAGACGGCCCACGCTTGTCCACGGCTCCAAACGGATTCATCGGAATAACCCTGTGCAGTTTGTCGGCTTCTTACTTGACCGGTTCCGGTAGCATAATCAACGACATGGTAGCAACTTCCATCTGCTTTGAACTGCTCTTTCAAAGTTCGATCAGCATGCGATACAGCAATTTTGTGGAATACGGAATCACCCGAAAGTCGGGTGGCTTCGAAAAGTAACTCTAGGTTCATCATATTGTCAATAATTACTGGGCAATCCCATCCCCGTTCTGCTTGCCAACCAAATTTTGTATCCCAAGATTGGATGATTCCGGCAACCGGTCTGAACCGTGTTTGTAGGGATTTGGCTGCCTGTAGAATTACTGAACGGTAGGTTGTGTCACCGGTGAGGCGATAACCATTTCCATAACTGTTGTTGATTATGAACCCTATATCATGATGCCACGTCAAGTACTGAGCCTCTTTTAGCGCTTGGGTATATTTTTGGGCAACTGGAAGTAACTTTGGATCACCACTGAGTTCGTAGAGATACCATATCGAACCTGGGAAAAAGCCACTTCTCCAGTCGGTGTATTTACAATAGTACGTACGGCCGTCTTTTCCTAAGGTGACTGGATTCATAAATTTGCCGCTTTTCTCAATAGCTTGAATCTCATTTCCGATTTGTTTGTAGGCAAATTCAATATTTTCATCAATCACATTGTCGTTTAATTTATGCGTTGTATTGCATGCATACAATAGTCCTAGAACTGAAAATAAATAAATCAATTTCATATTATTTTATTTTAAAAATTTTATATACGTAATGTCCATTCAATTCTTTATTTATGGCTTTTAATGAAATACGGTACAGACGCTCGCCCCATATATTCGACAAACGCGGATCTTGAAGTGTAATCTTTTCTACTTCACAACAAAATAGCCGGGGGTTGTAGGAAAGGCATACTTTTTCATTTTGTTTCACTTGGACGGTGAGCTTTCCTGGCGTTGAATCGTCTACGTCGTTCCAGGTGAGGAAATGAATTCGGTTGGGCAAATGGGCCGCATTCAACTGAAATTTTTCTTTGATAATAAGTTCGCTCTTTTTTAACTGGTAGGTACGGATCCATTTCTGGATCTGCGCCTCACGAGAATAGGCCGGAGCGATGTTCATAGAAAGCGACATTCGTCTGATATCGAATTCAAAGTTATCTGCTTTGTAGGTGTTGCCATACTGCTGAGAAAAACCGTTTATCTGGGGTAAATTATGATAATCGCTTTGCATGGTCCAGATTTTATAACGTTCCTTGCTAAAGGTTTGCCGGGTATAGGTGCCAACCCCTACATCGATAAAGACTGGTATCGAATCAGAATAGAGAATGAAACTGCCTACATCATTGTGGTTATGGCTTTCATTGTTATATCCTCCCTTGCATGCAACGAAGAAACTGTTCTTATGATACATGTAGCAGAACTGTGTTTCTGGATAAAAAGAGTAGGAAGGGATTTCGAACTTGGGGGATATCTTTAATATTTCAGGCAGGCAAGAAAATGCCCGTAATCCTCGATAAATATCCGTGCCGATTTGGGTGAGCGCAATCCGTCTTTGTTCTTCTTTCATTTGAAGAAGAAGGTAGGAAGAAAACTCCTTCATAAGCTTGCTGTCTACGCCTTTGCCATAAGCATAGAGAAGCGAAGGTTTCGCTTCTCCACGGGCTGAGGCATCTGCGAAGTTCACGACCCATCCTTTGCCGGCATAGGAACGTACGATGTATTCACCCATGTTACGAATAATCGGATGGTGAAAGATATCTACTTTTTTACTTGTTCCTATAGAGAGCAATTCGAGATAGTCGTAGAGCTTTCCGGCTGCATGTCCCCAATACCCGGGACCCTCTTCGCAAGCTCCATCAGAGTGAGCGTAATTAATGAATTGGTCGACTGAACATATTGTGCGATAGATTGCTTCAGCCAGTTTGTTACGATCGTTTTCCCAAAGCAGATAACACTGTAAGACATTGAAATTACACCAAGGTGTCCAATTGTTAACTAGTAATCCTGGTTTATAGTTGATTGCTTGCCAACGGAAACGGCTCACATTCATGTATGGTTTAAAAATCTGACGATGGATTTCACGTTCCAAACGTACATTGATTTGTGGTGAGATGGCATCAAACTCTTTTTGAAAAAAATAGTGAGCCCATGACATTAATGCAGCTATTTCACCGCTGCTTAAGTCAATAATAGGATCATCAAGTTCTGGCAATGCCCTTCCTGATTTCTGCATGGCTGTCAAATGAGCTGAGACAGCCCACGTTGTTTTCTCACAATTAAAAAAGATTCCGTCAACTATTTGTTCTAAAAATCGTCCCTTTCCTTCGGCCAGCTCAGCCAGAATTAAGGCAGAAAGGGCCATATTATTTTTATTATGAGGTCCCTGCATCCGGTTACGGCTGCCGATACGTTCATAAGCAAGAAAATCAGAGGCTTTGATGACCTGCCAATTGTATTTTAGAAATTGCTCTCCTTGCCGGATAAGATGATCTTTATAATCTCCTAAAAGAGCATTCCATTGCTTACGGTCGGAATAGGGTGGATAGATAACCCACTTCTGTTCGGTGACGAGGGTTGATTTTAGTTCATCCAACGTTACCTCTTTTTGCAAAAGTTCGCGTTTTTCGTATCCCCACAAAGAGATATTGATTCCGAACAGTAACAGACTGGTCAAGTATAGTATGCGAAAGCAAATCATATTATTTTTCTGTTGTTAGTTAATCATTTATGGAACTCATTTTTACCTTTAGGGTATTTATGCGTTCACCGCTATGTTCAAATTGTAATAAGGTGAATCCATGGATAGGTTTCTCATTTGCTGAGTTTGTTTCAGCTTCTTTTGTAAAAAACTTGGCTCCTTGCGGTTCAAGTATAGTAAGATAAAGCTTCTTATCACCCGATGTCAGTATAGCCCTGTTCTCATCTGTTTTAACCGTTTTTTTTGTCACAATCGACCATCTGATAATATCGGAGGTAGAGAGTAGGGTAATGTCATCGGTTAACACGATGGTATTGGCATCTTGTTGCTTAAATGTGCGGGTGAATTTGTTTGTATTTGGATAGAGTGTAGTCATTTCGAGAACAACTTGGGGCTCTTCAGATTGGATATCCGCTTCTTTTATAAAAGCACGTCCTAGCGGATATTGGATCTCATCATTGATAGTTACTGTGTTATGTGCCTGATTGGTGTTTCGAAAATAAGACCACCGTAATCCGCTTGCAGAATAATCCCAAAAACCGGGAAGATTATACTTCTCTGCTCCTGTTTCATCAGTCCAGCGCACGCCCTCCGATTCGATCATAAACGAGCCTCCGTCCAAGTGTTGATGAGCCATGTCGGGATCGGCACCTTTACCAACAAGAAAGAGGGAACCAGCTGCTGTATCGCCGTTAAACACAAAAATATCATTTACTCCATAGAAAACTTGTAACTTGTTGGGAGTAACAACGGTTGAAGGAGCATTGTCGTACCAAGGAATGCAAAGGAAGAAATGCCATTTAGGATTTTCCTTCTTATTTATTACATGCTTCTGAATGAGGGCTCTATACCATGATGCTACTTCTGGTTGGTTGTAATATTTACTATAAAAGAAAAAAACAGGTGATTTGTAGACTGGGTAGTCTTCAGGCGAATCGGCAAAATTGAAAACTTGGTCGGACGGACTGACAGTATTAACATAATAGCGTGCAGTTTTACTTATACCGGGGAGTTCTCCCAATCCGTAGTCGGTTTTGAAATTATCATTAAGTAATTTTAAGAACATGGCAAGATGCATTGTGGTATATTCCCAATAACTAGGTCCTTCATAGCAAACTCCATCAGGTTGGAAATGTTTTAGGCAATTGGGTATATATTTCACGGCATTGTCTATGATTTCTTTGGCTAAATCAGGGTAATCTTCACTGATGGCCAAAGCGCCAAAGGACATACCTGTGTTACATACTACATTCCAATTTGTTTCGCGTTTAGCCCAGCTTCCTTCGTCCCCGTTTTTATACTCTTTTAAGGCTATTAGAAGAGCATGTTGAAGAATACAGTTTTTTGCTTTTTGCCGAATCTCCGGTGAAAGGTCATGGTACAGCCAATCATAAGCAATTGATACTGCAATTGTCATTTCTGCCGTATCGAGAAAATGAACTTTATTCCAATCGGGATATTTACAGATCCATTCTAGGATGGTTTCTGATTCTTTGAGAAAAGATTGTTCTTCAAACATTCTATAGGCCAATGAAAGTGTAATTAGGCGATAGACATAATCACGTGCGGCAGTAAGCAAGGCACTAGTCCCTGTCTTATAAGGATATTGGTCGGCTCCAATCAGTTTTTGAGCTTCCTCACGTAGATAGACGGACAGTTCTTTCATTAATGGATCTGTAACCATCAATTCACGTACCCTTTCTTCCTCTGCAGCAGAAAATAGCAGTCGGGGGTGTTCTGCTAAGAAAGGATCTTTGTCATCTATATCTTCTTTTTCGTTTCCTACTGGAGAGTCAGATTTTCCACACGATGAGAATAGCGGAAAAAGAAAGAAGGATAAAATCAGTAAAAATCTTGTTGTCATAATGAATGTTTTTTTATCGGACAGATGCTTGAAAATGACATCGGTCCGATATGTTTCTGTTTTAGATAATTAATTCCCCCAACCGGGGTTTTGTTTTAAATTTGGATTCTTATCTATTTCTGTAGCCGGAATAGGCCAAAGATAATCTCTTTCGGATACTTTTCGTGTATAATACACTACACCGGTAAATCCGGTTTCCTGCTTATTGTTGAGTTCTTCAAGTACTCCCCATCTTTTCATATCGCTGAAGTTGAGTCCCTCGGCAGCGAATTCTACCATACGCTCATGGCGTATTCTCTTAAAGATTTCCTCCTTGTTATCTGCTTTTAGCCATTCGGGACCGCTGTTAATTCCTGGCATCTTTACGCGTTTGCGTACTTGGTTAATCAATGTAACGGCTTCATCTTGTCGATTGATTTCGTTGTAACATTCGGCAAGCATTAGTAATACATCGGCATATCGAATAATTGGGAAATTGATAGGCGTATCTTCACGGTTGTTTATGGCCCCGTTCATATCTCCTTCTGCTACAAACTTGCGGAACAAATAAGAGTCGGTCATGCTGCCGTTGTGGCGGATCATCCCGTTGGATTCGTGGGCACCTTTCGCAACCACAAACTCACAAATTTTGTTTGCATTGGATACCCATCCTTTGTAAGTAGTGTAAGGCAGAATAATACTCATTTTCATTCGGGGATCACGTTGTTCGTACATGTCAAGCAGTATCTGCTTGGTAGACGGATATTTCGTTACTTTCTTTTTATCGCTTGATAAGGTGGCTCTAAAAGTTTTATCCTTTATTTTTTTGTCGACGGTAAAATCTGGAATGACTTCTTCCCAATTAAACGCGCGTCCATCTTTCCATTCGTACGAATCGACCAACGAAGTTGAAGCCATAACATTGTTCCAACATCCTCCAAATGATGCACGGGTACCCATATAGAAAGTGCTAGGTATACCTATATCTTGGCCTAGACCTCCCAGGTTTTGAACGGCAAAAATCATTTCCGAACTTTCGTCACCACCAGGTTTAAATAAATTCTCGTAACTTGAATATAAGGTATGCTTTTTACTGTTGATAACTTCTTCAAACACTGTAGCTGCCTCGGCATATCGTTTGGCATAGAGAAGAACCTTACCCTTGAGTGCATAGGCGCCATTCTGTGTGACGCGGCCTTTCGCATCACTGCTTCTGTCGGTAGGGAGGGTTGCGATGGCGTCATCCAAATCTTTAAGAATGAATTTTCTTACCTCATCGATAGAAGAACGAGGATTCAACATATTGGCAAAATCTTCTGAGACAATTGTTTTTTCATCATAAATGGGTACCCCGCCAAAAAAGTCTGTTAAATAGAAGTAGAATAAGCTGCGTAAAAATTTGGCCTCACCCATAAGCGTTGCGATTTCACTGTCTGTAGCATGTATCTTCGGTATGTTTTGAATTGCTAAATTTGCCCTGGCAACGCCTTCATACAGATAAGTCCATCTGTTTAGGATGCGATTATCGAGACTGTTATAGGTTCCGCGTGAAATATTCTCATTGCCGTGTTCCCCGTATCCGGTACCTACCTCTCCCAGACAATCGAGTGAGAAATAACTTCCGAAAATATAATAATTCTGAAACATGGCATAGATGGCATTGATTCCCTGTTCTGCATGTTGCTGTGTTTTCCAAAACGTATTGGTATTTATCTTGTCCTCTGGATATCTGTCAAGGTCATAGCAAGCACATACCGAAAGAATTGCGACGATAACTAATAAAATTGATATATATTTTTTCATATTCGTATAGATTAAAATGTTAAATCAATTCCTATAACGGCTTTTTTCATGGTCGGATAGTTCATCCCACTCACTTCTGGGTCAAAGCCTTTGTATTTGGTAAATGTGAAGAAATTCTCCAAACTTCCGTAAATTCTGAACTTCTCAACTCCGAAACGAGCTACAAAAGTTTTGGGCAATGAGTAGCCTAACTGAATGTTTTTTATCTTGAGGAAAGCCTTGTTCTCAAGATAAAAATCAGAAATCTGAGTATTACGTTTATCTGTATAATTCAATAAGCGAGGATATGTTGCATCTGTTCGTCCTTCATACCAACGCCCATCGGCAATCTCTTTGTTGATTTGATAGCCATGGCGTACGGTTGGAGTATTGTAGCCTTCTTGTTGCCAATAAACCTTTACTCCACCGATACCTTGAAATATGGTTGAAAAGTCGATACCTTTGTAGGTAACTCCGGCATTTAATCCATAGAAGAACTTTGGATTCGGACCGTCACTTACAATTTGACGATCGTCTTTATCAATGATTCCATCGTTATTTGTATCCTTGTAGAGTAAGTCTCCTTTTTCGGGTTTTCCATAAGTGGCGAATGGATTGATTTTTTTGCCATTCTTATCCAACGGAGCATTGTCAATCATATTTTGTACCAATTGTAAGTCTTCATCTGTTTGAATGATTCGGTCAACTAGAAGCATGTATCCGGCATTGATTGGGTAACCTTCCCATAAGACCTTCGCACCGTTGATTTCACGACCGTCGACTCCTGTACCTTTGTATTTGTTTACTTCGTTTTTAACATAGGTGAAGTTACCGTTAATGTAATAACTGAAATCACTTACTTGATCTTGCCATCCCAATGAAAGTTCAATTCCCTTATTGGTTACTGTGGCACTGTTCTGTTTTGGTATAGATGTAGAACCGTGCACGGCAGGTGTAGGGAGATTTATCAAGATGTCGACAGTTCGTTTATTGAACCAATCAATGGTTCCCGATAGACGATTGTTGAAGAGACCGAAATCTAATCCTATATCTGTGACATAGGTAGACTCCCAAGTGACAGAGGCATTGGAAATCGCTGATTGAGCCATACCGATTGCCGGTTTATTGTTGAATACATAAACTGTTTTTCCATATAAAGAGATTGCATCATAATTACCGATTGAGTTGTTTCCCAATGAACCATACGAAACTCTAAGTTTTAAGTTATTAAGACCTTTGCTTACAATATTCTCCATAAATGCTTCTTGATCCAGACGCCATGCTGCTGATAAGGATGGGAAATATCCCCAACGCTTCTTTCTTGCAAAACGTGAAGAACCATCAGTGCGCAAATTGAGTTCAGCAAGGTATTTATCCTTCCAACCCAGGTTGATACGTCCGAAGAAAGAACGCATTGCCCAAGAACTTATTGATCCTGAAGCAGAAGCGTCACCTGTTGCCGCGTTGAGTACATTGAGGCTGATGTCAAGAAGGTCCTGTTTGTTTGCAGAAAAGCTTTTAGAAGTGTATTGATCTTGACTGGCACCGACGAGTGCCTTGATTGTAAACTGTTGGTTGAATAGCTGAGCTTCGTAACGGGCAACAATATCTCCGAAATTACGTTCGATATTACTTTGTGAATTGGAAATACTTGTTTTCCCTTTTGGCGTATACGTTTCTGAATCAAGTTGGAAGTTCCATCCATTCACAAAAATAGGCTTTTTTTCTGTGAGCGAATGTACAAACTCAGCACTGTAGGAGGCTGTAACTGAGAAACCTTTGAACGGGGTTATAGTCCCATAGAACCTTGCCTTGTATCTGTTGCTGCGTTTGTTCCCTTCCAGGCTGTTGAGCTTCCTGAGCGGATTATTTCCTGCAGACTGAGCGTTGTCTTCTACATTATTCATGGCACCATAACGTCCGTCAGGAGCACGGAATACCATACCCGGTGTAGTAGCTACTGCTGTTTTGAATACATCGCTGACTGATGATACTCCCGAATCAGAGATCCATCCGCTGGCCTGCAAACCAATTTTGATCCATTTCTTTACATTGGCATCTATATTGATACGCGCATTATAAGATTTGTGGCCTGTATTCTCCATTACACCGGGATCGTTGTTATATCCGAAAGAGGTATAAAAACGAATCTTATCTGTTCCTCCACTCACCGAAAGCGTATGAGTGGTTGCGGTGGAAGGACGGAATGTTTCTTTAACCCAGTTTGTGTTCGGATAAAGCAATGGATTTTTCCCTGCATCATTTTTCCAAGCATCGATCATAGGCTGCGAGAAAGGCTCTTGTTGATTGGAGTTCAACAGACCTTCATTGATGAGTTCCATATAGTCGGCATAGTTTGATATCGGGGTTAATGTGCTACGGATTGATTCGAAGGCAACATATCCATTATAGTTGATTTTTATGCTACCTGCTTTACCTTGTTTTGTGGTTATTAAGATGACCCCATTTGCAGCACGTGATCCATAAATAGCAGCAGAAGCAGCATCTTTCAATACTGAGATAGTGGCAACATCCTGGGGATTTACGGAATTGATAGATGCCTCAACCCCATCAATAAGTACCAAGGGCGCGGCTGAATTTAGTGTACCTTGTCCTCTTACACGGATATAGGCATTATCCTCACCAGGTTGATTACTTGAGGACATCACTTGGACTCCTGCAGCCATACCCGCAAGTGCATTTGAAATATTATTGATGGGACGTCCTTCGGTAATTTTGTCTACTGCGATGGAAGATACTGCTCCCGAAAGATTTACTTTTTTCTGGGTACCATATCCTACCACAACAACTTCGTTTAATTTTTGCGTATCTTCAACCATAGATATGGTGATGAAATCTTGGTTATCAACAGTTATGACATGATCTTTATATCCGATGTAAGAGATAACTAGTGTAGCCCCCGGTGAGACATTTAAAGTAAACTCTCCGTTAATATTTGTCACAGCTCCGTTATTTGAGCCTTTTTCCATGACTGTGGCGCCGATAATGGCTCCTGTTGCATCTTTCACGATTCCGCTGATTGTACGTTTTGTCTGTTGTACACCAACCACTGTCTTGCCATTGAATACGGATAATGGTTCAGCTACCGCAAATTCGGAAAAGGCAAATAGTACACTGAATGCAACAGATACTACTCCATAAATTCGGCATTTTTTGTAATAAGTCATCATAGTAAAATTATTAGTAGAACATGTTTTTCATTATAAATTACTTCCTCATTTTCTTCGATTAGGTCTTAGCATGCGAAAGTCAACCTTGAAGAAGACTGGGGGCGGTGATCTATAGTGGTGACAAATGTAGGGAAGATAGAAAGGAAATAGGGGAAAAAATCATCCGAAATAATAGCACCTATTATCTAAAAAAGGTGGAAAAACCTGGTTGTAGAGCTATTCAGACAATTTTTCCGCACTATTCTCCTTTTTTCTATATTCGGATGGTGCAATTCCAAAACTTTTTTTGAAGCAGCGGGTGAAATAACGAGATGAGCCAAATCCGAGCATATCGGATATTTCTGTAATTTGAAGTTGAGTGGACTGAAGCAGATGTGCTGCACGTTTGATTTTTTTACTTAGTATGTAATCATTGGGAGTAATACCTGTCAGAGACTTGAACTTAGCATATAACGAACTGCGGCTGAGTCCTAATGCACAAGCAAGGTGGTCAATATTAAACTCTGTGTCATCTATATGATTCTCTATAACACTATTTAATGCATCTAGGAAATGCTGATCAATGGGATTGTTGGCTATAACTTCAGTATCTGTATATCCTTGTTGTTGGAATTTTTTCTGTAGCATAAGTCGATTATGAACTAGATTATTGCAACGTACTAGCAATATACTAGTATTGAAGGGTTTAGTAATGTAGTCATCAGCTCCTTTTGTCAATCCTTCTATGTTTTGCTGTGTGGATGCAAGTGCGGTCAGTAATACAATAGGAATATGGCAAAGGTTGAAATCACTTTTAATGGTTTCACATAATTCAATCCCAGTCATTTCCGGCATCATTATATCACTGACAATAATGTCGGGAAATTCCTCATGGGCTTTGTCAAGACCTTCTTTACCGTTGTGTGCCATAACTACTTCATAGGTTGAAGAAAACAAATTGGAAAGAACATTCAACAGTTCGTGGTTGTCTTCGACTAATAATACTTTCCGCTTTTCTATTGCATTGCTTTTTTTATCTGCATGAGGATCTATGACAGATTTTTCCTCATCGTTAATTACGTTAATTGAAATGTTTGATTCATGGAAAATATCTTTTCCTAAAACGAATTCTTGGATATACTCTTCGGAAGATGCCACATATTCATTGGTAGCAAATAGTTTTTTGTCCTTTTGTAATGTTACGATGAATGTACTTCCATTGCCCGGAGTACTATCGACCTCGATTATACCATGATGCATCTCAACTATTGCCTTGCTTAAAGCAAGCCCGATTCCGGTGCTTGGTGTTCGTGTAATGGAGGAAACTTGATAAAATCGTTCAAAGATATGTTCCAGATATTCACGGTCAATACCTATTCCAGTATCAATAACCTTTATTTTTATAATTTGAGACTCATTTTCTATCTGGACTATCACACGATCATTCTTCTTAGTATATTTGAATGCATTGGAGAGCAAATTGAAAAAAACTTTTTGCAGTTGTTTTGCATCAAACCAACAATATACTTTTGGTTCATTGCTACTGAATTGATACTCGATCTGTTTGTTAGAAGCATACTCCTTGAACGACAAAAATATCTCGTTAACAAATGAAACGATATCCTGCTTGGAAACTTTTAGTTGCATCTGTCCTTGTTCCAGTTTTCTAAAATCGAGTAATTCACTAATGAGGTTCATCAATAGTTGTGAGTTTCGATAGATATCAAGTATTTTGTTTGATAGGGAAATCGAACTGATTCTGCTTTTCATCAATACTTCCGATTGTGAAATGATTAAAGTAAGTGGAGTTCGGAACTCATGCGAGATATTAGAGAAGAATTGCAGTTTGGCTTGATTTATTTTTTCTAAATTTTCTTTTTCTTTACGTTCAAGTTCAAGAGAAGCCTTGAGCATATATTGCGATTTCTGAAATTTATAATAACTGGACAACAAACCAATGATGGTGACGAGATAGAAAATACTAGCCCACCATGTGGCATACCATGGAGCATGTATTTGGATATTGAGCATAATCTTTTGTGGTTTCCAACCGGATTGGTTTACTTCGGCTTCGCGAATGACTAGTGTGTATTTCCCGGGATTTAGGTTGGTATAGCTTATCTCGAAATTATTGCAAGACAGCCATTTGTCATCAAAACCTTCAAGACGATATTCATATTGAATTTCATTGAGGGAGCTCACATAATTATTAGATGCAAAATTTATGATCAGATTGTTTTGGTGATGACTTAATTCTATATTACGAGTCAAGGCAAGATTGTAATGTAGAATACTATTTTCTTTGCGTGGAATGACTAACTCGTTGTTGACATAGAGCTGGGTAAAATAGAGATTGTAGATTTTGGGGGATTGATAAAGTTGTTGCTCATAAAATGTTGCAAATCCGTTGGTTCCTCCTACAAAAATTTCACCATCTTTTGTAACCAGAAGACCACATCCTATGTTAATTGCTGTTAATGGAATGCTCTTTAGGTCAATCACTCTGAAGTCTTCATGTTCAGGAGAGAAAAAGGAGATTCCTTTGTTTCCTGAAATGATAAGATCTCCCAAGGTGGAGATTGCTATCTCATAACAGTAGTTACTTGCGATGCCACTGTTATGGCTATTGTAATTCTTGAATTGTTTTTTCTCTTCCTCATATAAAAATAGTCCGTCACCACGGGTTGTAATGAATATTCTGTGGTCACGATCTTCGATAATTTGTGTGATGATACTGCTTTTCAATCCTTTTTCATTAGGCTTAAATTCTATATATTGATCTGTATGTTGTAAATCAGTCAAAAAGATTCGGTTATTATATGACAACCATAAACGGTTTTTCGAGTCAATAAAAAAACTACCATTACCGAAGAAAGTATCAATGGGTACTAATCGTGCGATTTTTTTTGAATCAAGATTCATGGAAAAAATTCCATTGGGTGAGGTGAAGATAAGTAGATCTTTATAAATACCTATATTGTTGATTTTGTCACCCACTAAACGCTCATATCGTGAATTATTGAAAAGCAGATTTTCGAACCGATTATTCTTAATATCGTAGATACATAGTCCACCTGTATAGGTTCCGATGTAAAGCTTGTCCCGTTCTGGTGAATAAGCTATGGCTTTCAGATTGTTATGAGCTATACTGTTACTCCCGTGGCTAGATTGGAAATTGCTGAGTTGTTTGGTTGTACGGTTGAAGTAGTTTAGACCACCTCCTTCTGTACAAATCCACACATTGCCAGTCTTGTCTTCTACCATTTTTCCTACAAATGGATAACTTAGCCCACCGTTTCTTGCCTCATACACGGAGAAAAGATTCATTTCCGGGTTAAAGTAATTTACTCCACCGTAATATGTTCCAATCCAAATCGTACCCTGCCGGTCTTTGTATAGTGGAAACACTGAAGAATGCGAAAGATTTCCTTGGTAAGGCCCTTGCTGGTAGCATGTGAACAGGTCGTTGTTAGGGTTATATTTGTTTAATCCGTTAAAAGTGCCAATCCAAATATTCCCATAATTGTCCTCGGTAATGCCGCGAACCAAATTGCTTGATAGAGTGTTTGGATTGCCAGGGTGATGTTCGAACAATGAAATGTGATTTTTCGGGTCAATCTTAAATAAACCGCTCCCACGAGTTGATATCCATACGTTACGTTTAGAGTCTTGATAGAGTGATTGGATATGGATATTGGTAAGTACTTCTTGCAGCGGTTTAGTCTCTTCATATAGATAAAGTCCTTTGGGGGTTCCTATCCAGCATCGTGCGCTTTTGTCTACTAAAATAGCATTGGCATAATGACGCGTAGTAGGTAATTTGCATTTGAAGGTTATTGCATGGTTTTCACTGTGATAGGTCAGAATCGAGTCGTTGCTACTGATCCATATCTCTTGTCCTTTGGTTGTCATCGAACGGACATTCTGTTTGAAAAGTGTACTAAATTGTTGAGTATATACGTTGTATCCGATGAGTTGATCGTCTGAAATAAAAAATACATTTCCTATTTCATCGGTCGATATGAATTGTGTTTTGTTACCAATTTGAATAGAATCAGCCTCTGTTTCTTTCAGATACTTCAGTACGGTGATTTTTACACCGTCGTAATAACATACGCCTTCTTCTGTACTGAACCACATTCTACCCAATGCGTCTTGACAGATAGATAAAACAGAAATTTGAGGAAGGCCATCTTGAATTCCTATGCGGGTGAAATAGATAGCGAATAGCTGTTGGAGAGCACAACAGTAAAGCATTAAGAACAGAAGATAAAAGCGTTTCATGGCATTTTTATCAATTCAAGATTAGTAAAAGTTCTTATATTTCAAGTGAGAATTATTCTCTTAAAGTGTTGATTGATGTTCTAAAGCATAAAATATACACAAAGATACTCAATTATTTTAAAACTTCATATTTTTGAAGGAAAAAATGAAATTGAGAAAGAGATAATATTATTCACATCTAAAATGTGCAGATAAACTTATTGAAATTCTTGGTACCATTCGGATTGAGAAAGCATGAAGGAATATTTTGTAAAATTCTATAAACTAGCGAAGTGTGATTTGTGAAACTTTTTCTTATGACGAGATATGTCATAAAGATTATTATAGCAACAGTCATTTCCTAGGGTTCGCCATTACATAAAGGAATTTATGGCATGATGTAGTTTGCTTACGTTCTTGGCTCTTATAGCTATTCGCATTTCCCAATATGAAAAGGAATAGTTGTTATTCATTTTCTAATTCTCAAACATTCTGCTGCGTGCAAGCATACAAGCACCCACCACACCTGCCTTATCCTTTAGCTTGGAAATTGTGATGGTAGCATCTTTATTGACTAAATTCAGGGAGTATTTTCGTATTACAGTTTTGATAGGCTGATTATATAATCTCCAGTTGATGACAGTGTGCCTCCAATAATTACCAATTCGGGATTGAATATACTGATCAATCCGGCTATTTGTCTTCCTAGTTTCTGCCCAATTTCCTCTACTATTTCGATGTATAGTAGATCCTCCCTATTTACTGCTGGACGGAAACAGAGAGTAAAGGGTTTTATGAGCCTGTTGTTGTTCAAGACTTTCCTCTTCGTGGCAAGAAAGTCTTTTTGAACCTCCGTCGTCGCCGTTGGATTTTGAAAAGCAGCAATGAGTATATTTCCCGCAATTGGCGTATGGTGGCTGAGGGTACTCGTTTGACGCAAGACTTTGCGTCTTTTTTAAAAGAACTATATTGATAATTATCCGATCAGTTGCAAGTTATTGGGTACTTTATATGGCGTTGACGGGGATTTGTTGGAACGTCAATACCGCAACCATTTAAGTAATTACCTACACTGGGATCAGCTTGCTCACGCAGAGAACTGGCTCCTGTTTGAGAAGAACATTGGTGCCTACGTCTGTATTGACGAAGTGGCTCTTTCCCGTGGAGAACTCTATACTGTGTTGATTAATAAAGAGACTCACGGTGGTAAAGGCAGTATTATTGGTATCATTAAAGGTACGGATGTTTGCACGGTTACCTCTGTCCTGCTTAAACTTTCGCGTCGTCGCCGCTACCAGGTGCGTGAGATAACATTGGATATGGCTCCCAATATGGAACAGATTGCCCGGACTTGCTTCCCTGCTGCCAAACGGGTTACGGATCGTTTCCATGTACAGAAATTAGCGTATGAAGCGGTTCAGGAGATGCGGGTGAAAGCTCGCTGGGAGGCTTTGGACGAAGAGTCCATACAGATAGCTTACGCAAAGGCCTGCGGAAAGATGTATCATGCGCCCGTTTTCGCCAATGGAGATACAAGAAAACAGTTGCTGGCAAGGAGTATTTATCTGCTTTACAAAAAAGAATCGCTATGGACTCAGTCTCAAAGGATACGGGCCGAGATTCTATTTAAAGAATATCCCGATATAAAGAAAGGATATTATATGGCCATGCGGTTAGGATCAATCTATCATCAGTGTAAGTTTAAAGATATAGCTTTGACAAGGCTTGCAAGGTGGTATGATGAAGTAGACAAAGCGGGGTTTCTCACCTTTGGAAGGGTAGCGCGCTCGATACAAACGCACTATCTGAATATAATAAACTTCTTTGAAAGAAGGGCTACCAATGCAGCAGCAGAATCATTTAATGCTAAAATCAAAGCGTTCAGGGCACAGTTCAGAGGAGTAAGAGATAAAGCTTTCTTTTTATATAGACTCGCTAAATTATATGCATAAAATGAAAATCCCTCAGATTCTTACGTTGATCCTCTGTTTCTTGACCAGCATACTTCTCGGGGAGCTGATTCTTCTCCTCAAGGTAAATGATAACTTCATTCATGCTTTCCTTCACATCAACAAGATCAAAGTAATCCAAAGTTCCTTCAGGAAGAAGAAGGTGATAACCATTTAACTTCATAAGCTATTAATTTGGAGACAAAGATAACAATTTATATATTTAACCCTCAGGGTTATTCATTGATCCCTTTTTAAAACTATTCCGAAAAAGTAAACGTACGCTTTTTTATATTTTTTTGCACCAACAGACAAGTAGGTAAGGAATATGTGCCGGACGGCACTATCTAACATTTCAATAAGGAGTAAACGGCGCGTAAATGTTTGGCAAGACGTTCCGTATCCAGTCCACCGAGAAAAGACATTTCAAAGGACAGCCCCATGTAAACTTGTCGGAACATAACTACTGCATCTTCTACATCCACATCTTTTCTCAATTCTCCGGTATTTATCGCGCGCTGTATGGCGGTACGCCAATAAGCATAATCACCGACTATAAGATTATGGAGCTTTTCTTTGGCGTTAGGGTCATATTGGAGAAGTTGAAACAGAAAATGAAAATATTGGGCATGATATGAAAACTTTCCTTGTACCACCTTATCACTACCTGGGCCTATCAGATTACTCAGCATATCCATTGTTCGTTGTACGCCTTTCACGTATTCATCTATAAATTCGGCAAACGTACCGTTCGTTTCAGTGAATTTGTTTCGTGGGTTTTGCGCGCTAAAACAAAACTTATCCACTACGGCAATGAATAATTCCTGTTTGTTCTTGTAGTATTTGAATATTCCGGCTTTCGACATTCCGAGCATCTTTCCAAGTTCTGCAAAACTGGCTTTTTCATAGTTTACGGACATAAACAGCTTGAACGCTGCTATCAGCAATTCATCACGGGTAATTTTCATTTTGTGATAGTCTTTTATATTTTTCAATCCCGAAAATAGTCTTTTATTCTCATACAAGCTACATAACAAGTCATAGATTAACAAAAATAAATCAGAGAGGTCCCTCTAAGATGCTTTAATATGGAATAAAAATCCTTTCACTCTTTCACCTCGTATCTGATTATTTATCAGCTTTTATAGCATTGGAAAGACACAGCAGTTGTTGGAAAAGATTGTGATTCGGTCAGCCGGCCTATATTAAAATGGTTACTGTAAACAATATAACTTATAGTGCGGGAAAAGATATAGGGAAGAATTTGCAGACAGGAAGATTCTCTGTATCTTTGCCGCCATGTCAGAAAGAAGCGAACTACATACAAGAAATAAACACAACGGGCAATACGACTTTTCTCTATTGACGGAGAATTATCCGCCTTTAAAGAAGTTTGTACAACTCAATCCCTATGGTACGCAAACAATTAACTTCTTCAATCCGCAAGCGGTGAAGGCGTTGAATAAAGCGTTGTTGATAAGCTACTACGGCATTCGATATTGGGATATTCCGAAGAACTATTTGTGTCCGCCTATTCCCGGACGAGCGGATTATATTCATTACATCGCAGATTTGATTGGTTCGGAAGCTGTAAGCAAAGATGTGAAAGTGGAAAATGGAGAGATACGGAAATCTGCATACAGATGTCTGGATATTGGAGTAGGTGCAAACTGCATTTATCCGATTATTGGGCATGTAGAATATGGTTGGATGTTTGTAGGTTCAGATATTGACCCCATATCAATAGAAAATGCACGAAAGATAGTTACTTGTAATCCGGTGCTGGCTCATAAAATAGAGTTACGGCTTCAGAAAGATAGCAGAAAGATTTTTGAAGGCATCATTGCTCCCGATGAATATTTTGATGTGACAATTTGTAACCCTCCGTTTCATCGTTCGAAAGAGGAAGCGGAAGAGGGAACGTTGCGCAAATTGAGTAGTTTGAAAGGGGAGATAGTAAAAAAGGCGAAGCTAAACTTTGGAGGGAATGCGAATGAACTTTGGTGTGAAGGTGGCGAATTGCGTTTCCTGCTGAATATGATTGTCGAAAGCCGGAAATACCGGAAAAATTGCGGGTGGTTCACTAGTTTGGTTTCCAAAGAGAAGAATCTGGATAAGCTATATGCCAAGTTGAAAGCTGTCGAGGTGTCGGAGTACAAGGTTATACGGATGCATCAGGGGACGAAAAGTAGTAGGATATTGGTTTGGAAGTTTTAGGTAATGAAAATTAGTTGAATATATTATTAACAAAATGAGTTTGTTTTATGGAAATAATGTTTTTTTTGCATGACATACAAATAAAACATGAAAGCTGTTAACCTGAAATATAAGTATATTTTTGCATCTCTTTGCTTGTTAGTTGCCTTTTTTAGTGGCTATCACCTAAAACAATTGTACGGCTCAAATCATAGACGAAAAAATATATTTCTCTTGTCTATTCATTCTCTGAAGACGAAATAGGTCATGGAAAATTCGAAGAACTGATAAAACAGGAGTTTAGGAAGCAGAGAATAGAACCTATATTTGATCGTTTTTACAAGAGTGATGAGTTTGAACAGGAGAGTGGCTTAGGACTTCCTATCTGCAAGATCATTGTTGAAAAATTGTCGGGACGTTTGGGAGTAAGTTCGGAAGTCGGGGAAGGTAGTTGCTTTTCGGTTTATCTGCCTTTGGCGGATGCATAATGCTAATGTTTCTTATTTTTATTTCTTAAAATAGAATCCACTTTTGTATTTTATGAAATTATCATTTACCTTTGAATTGTAAATGATTAGACATAATATGAAATATATACATTTAGGGGTATGTATCTGCATATTTTTATTTGTGCATAACCAAATTCTGAGAGCTGACGAAACAGTAAGTGACGATTCGCTATATACCGCCGGGTATATAAATAGTATCTATATTGCACAGCCTAAACGTGCTTTGCAATTATTGGATGAGGCAGAAAATAGAAAAGCAATTCCTTTGCGGATTATCAATGAGTTGCGTAGTTTGTCATATAGCAATATGTATATGAATAAACTGGCGTTTATGTATGCAAGAAAAGCTTATTTGCTTGATTCCATATCTCAAAAAGATCCGAAGCATCTGTTGAAAATGACAGTTCATCTAGCGGAATTTTCGGCCATGATGAGCAAGTATAATGAAAGTATGCGTTATGCATACAGTGGGATTAAACTGGCACAGGAGTTGGAAGATCGAGAAGCCAAAGCCAGATTATTTTTCTGCATAGGTGAGAATAACTGGAGATTGTCTTTTAAAGATAAAGCATATGATTATTTTGACCGTACTATTAAATTATTGCGCGGTTCAAATAAAATGCGGGAGATGATGTTGCTTTCTTACTATTATGGAGCAGAAATGAGCTTTTTAATGAACGATTCACGTGTTAAAGAGGCTTTGGAACTTGCTTTTGAGCGTGAAAAGCTTATAAAGCGGCTGGAGGCATTACCTCAAATACCCGAAGGTTATGTGGACGGACAATATAGTTATTTGTATGCAAAACTTGCCTATATTTATTATGTAGAAAAAAAGAATGCACAGGCGGAACAATATTATCAAAAATACTTGTCGAAGAAAGAATCTCATACCCCGGATGGGAAAATGTACTCTGTTCCTTATTTAATGATTTCCAAACAGTATGAGAAAGCTCTTGAGAAATGTAAGGGTTTCAAGGAATGGATGAGAACTCAACAAGATACTTTGAATGAACAATATCTGACTGTTCTTCAACATGAGGTGAAAGCTTATCTGGGTATGCACCACTATAAAGAGGCTGCAGCGACCCGTGGGACTATCTTAGCTATAACAGACAGCATTAATCGTAGAGATAGAAACAATGCGGCATTGGAGTTGAACGCGATGTACGGTGCTTCTGAGAAAGAAGAATACATTGCCCAACAAGCTTTCCAATTAAGAATAAAGAATATCTCACTTGCTTTCATGGTCTGTATCGTTCTGCTGACCTTGTTTATCTTATGGCGTCTGTGGCGTTTCAATAAAACGATTAAATATAAAAACAGAATGTTGGCTAAGTTGATCAATGAGAAACTTGCCGATAAGGAAAAAAGGGATCAGCAGTCGGAGGAATATGAGCAATTCGCTATATCATCAGAAATAGAACTGGAAGACAGATTGCTCGAGAAGGAACAAGAAGAACAGTGTGAATCTTCGGACGAAGATGACACAGAAGTAGCAAGCGGGGAAAAAGACGAGAATAGACAGATTTTTAAAGAATTGAATCGCATCGTTGTTCAAGATCGTTTGTATCTTTCTCCTGAACTGTCGAGAGAAGACTTGGCGCAAATCGTTCATTTGAACAACGCGCGTTTTGCCCGGATGATAAAAGAATGTACCGGAACTAATTTTAACGGATATATCAACGAGTTGCGTATTGATTATGCTATTCAACTGCTAAAAACACATCCGCACTATACGATACGCGCGATAGCAGATGAAGCTGGGTTTAATAGTGCTCCGATATTATACAGTCTTTTTAAGAAGAAAACGGGAATGACTCCTTATGAATTTAAAAAAGCGCAAGAGTCGCTTTAAAAAACTTTATTGACATCCTTCGGTTAAACAATTTTCGTCTTTCTCGGTTTATTATTATGAGTAACTAAATAAACTAAGAATGATACAGGTTAGGATAAAACGAGTTTACGAAGATTTTTCAGAAACAGATGGATATCGGGTGCTGGTAGATAAACTATGGCCGCGAGGAATGAAGAAAGAATGGCTGAAATACGATTACTGGGCGAAAGATATAGCACCTTCCGCTAGTTTGCGCAAATGGTTTCACGAAGATATTCCCGGGCATTGGAACGACTTTGTCATGCAATATCAAAAAGAACTGGCCGCATCTCCCGCAATGGCTGATTTCCTGATTCTTATCAAACCTCATCCAGTGGTCACACTGCTGTATGCGTCTAAAGAACCTGTCTATAATCATGCCCGGATACTTCGGGATTATCTGGAAATGCATCTGAAAGAGTGAAATTAAAGTAATTTTTATCTGTTTACTCTTTCTGTCGTTCACTCAATTTCCTACCTTTGTAATCTAAATCAAAATCGTGTAATCATGAAGTATAAATTATTGGTTCTTGATGTAGACGGAACACTCCTTAATGACGCGAAAGAAATTAGTAAGCGTACATTAGCGGCTTTGTTGAAAGTTCAGCAAATGGGAGTGCGTATTGTATTGGCATCCGGCAGACCTACCTATGGATTAATGCCACTGGCCAAATCACTCGAACTTGGAAACTATGGAGGCTTTATTCTTTCATATAATGGTTGCCAGATTATAAATGCGCAGAACGGGGAAATTCTGTTCGAACGGCGGATTAATCCGGAGATGTTGCCGTATCTGGAAAAGAAAGCTCGGAAAAACGGTTTTGCCTTATTCACTTATCATGATGATACGATTATTACGGACTCTCCTGAAAATGAACATATTCAAAATGAAGCCCGGCTGAATAATCTGCGGATAATCGAGGAAACGGAATTTTCTGCCGCTGTTGATTTTGCACCCTGTAAGTGTATGTTGGTCAGCGATAATGAAGAAGCGTTGATCGGTCTGGAAGATCATTGGAAAAGAAGACTGAACGGAGCATTGGATGTTTTCCGTTCCGAGCCATATTTTCTGGAAGTCGTTCCTTGTGCCATAGATAAGGCCAACTCTTTGGGAGCTTTGTTGGAAGAACTGGACGTGAAGCGGGAAGAAGTGATTGCTATCGGCGACGGAGTATGTGATGTGACAATGATCCAACTGGCCGGACTCGGCGTAGCTATGGGACACTCGCAGGATTCCGTGAAGATTTGTGCTGACTATGTGACTGCTTCCAATGAAGAAGACGGAGTGGCAATTGCCGTTGAAAAGGCAATTATAGCTGAAGTGCGTGCGGCGGAGATACCTCTCGACCAACTGAATGCACAGGCGCGTCACGCTTTAATGGGAAATTTAGGAATCCAATATACGTATGCCGCTGAAGATCGTGTGGAAGCGACGATGCCGGTAGATCACCGTACCCGTCAGCCGTTCGGCATTCTGCATGGCGGAGCCAGTCTTGCATTGGCGGAGACAGTTGCCGGACTAGGTTCGATGATTCTTTGCCAGCCCGATGAGATTGTCGTGGGAATGCAGGTGAGCGGAAACCACATATCTTCTGCACACGAAGGAGACACGGTGCGTGCGGTAGCAACAATCGTGCATAAGGGACGTTCGTCCCATGTATGGAATGTGGACGTATTTACTTCAACCAACAAACTGGTGTCTTCCATACGGGTAGTCAACAGTGTGATGAAAAAAAGATAACCGACGAAGAAATAAGTAACTTGACAACTATTGATGCATTTATAGAACGGAAGCAACCGTTTGCCGTTTATCGTATTCCCGGGGAGAAAATTCCGTGCCTGGTGACACAGGAGGAGGGGGCAGTCCGTCTGATATACGATTTGCAGGAACTAAACGGGCAGAGAGGATTTGTGATTGCTCCGTTCCGACCTAACGAGACTTGCCCCATTTTGCTGATTCAATCGAATGGGCCGGGGCAACCTTTGCTTCTTGCAGATGATGCGGACGCCGTTCCGCGGGATATTCCGTCAACCGACTATCCCTCCTGTTCCGAGGAATATGCGGAGTGTTTTCGTACATTTATCAGTGCCTTACGTGATAAGACTTTTGAAAAGCTGGTGCTTTCCCGTAAACTTACTATCGGAAAACCATCGGCATTTTCTCCTTCATTAGCCTTTCGCGCGGCTTGCCAACGCTATATCCATTCCTATATATACTTATGTTATACTCCCCAAACAGGTATCTGGTTGGGAAGTACGCCCGAAATCATCTTGTCGGGCGAAAAGGACGACTGGCATACGGTAGCATTGGCCGGAACCCAACCTCTGCAAGACGGCAAACTGCCGCAAGTCTGGGATGAGAAGAATCGGAAAGAACAGGAATACGTCTCCTCTTACATCCGTGGCCAACTCCTTTCATTAGGGATTCATTCGACGGAGAACGGCCCCTATCCTGCTTATGCCGGCGCCTTGTCGCATCTGAAAACGGATTTCCGATTCTCTCTGCAAGACAATAAAGGTCTGGGTGACCTCCTGAAAGTGTTGCATCCTACGCCCGCCGTATGCGGACTGCCGAAGGATACAGCCTATCGGTTTATTCTGGAAAATGAGGGCTACGACCGCCGTTATTATTCCGGTTTTATCGGCTGGCTCGACCCGGATGGGCGTACGGACTTATACGTCAATCTTCGTTGTATGCACATCGAAGAAGAACAACTCACTCTCTATGCCGGTGGCGGACTGTTGGCCTCCTCGGAGCTGAACGATGAGTGGCTGGAAACGGAAAAGAAGTTGCAAACCATGAGACGGATTATTGTACCTGCCTCTCTGCACGACCCACAGCCTATCACCTCATAATATATAACTTTACAACTTATCACTGCACTATGTATACAGACAAGAAAAACATACTCCAACTGGTTGCGCTTCTCGAAGCACATGGAATAACGAAAGTCGTGTTATGTCCGGGTAGTCGTAATATCCCTCTCGTGCATACCTTGTCCAATCATCCGAACTTTACCTGTTATCCGGTGACGGATGAACGGAGTGCGGGCTATTTTGCCATTGGGCTGGCTTTGAATGGCGGCAAACCTGCTGCCGTCTGTTGTACTTCCGGCACGGCGTTGCTCAATCTTCATCCGGCTGTGGCGGAAGCATTTTATCAGAATGTTCCTCTGGTGGTTATTTCTGCCGACCGTCCTGCTGCCTGGATCGGACAAATGGATGGACAGACCTTGCCGCAACCCGGTGTTTTTCAGAATCTGGTCAAGAAGTCGGTCAACCTCCCGGAGATTCATACGGAAGAAGATGAATGGTATTGCAATCGTCTGGTGAACGAAGCCCTGTTGGAAACGAAACATCATGGGAAAGGACCGGTACATATCAACGTTCCTATTTCCGAACCTCTGTTTCAGTTTACGTCGGACGCATTGCCGGAAGTGCGTGTAATCACCCGTTATCAGGGGTTGAACGTGTATGACCGCGATTATAATGACCTCATTGACCGGATGAATAAATATCAGAAACGAATGATTATTGTCGGTCAGATGAATCTTATCTATCTGTTCGAGAAGAAACATACCAAATTATTATATAAACACTTTGCCTGGTTGACGGAACATATCGGTAATCAAACCGTACCCGGCATTCCGGTGAAAAACTTCGATGCGGCGATTTACGCAATGCCTGAGGAGAAGATAGACCAGATGACTCCCGAACTACTGATTACCTATGGCGGGCACGTTGTTTCCAAACGACTGAAGAACTTCCTTCGTCAACATCCGCCCAAAGAACATTGGCACATCTCTCCTGACGGTGAGATAGTCGACCTCTACGGAGCATTGACAACAGTCATTGAAATGGACCCGTTTGAGTTTCTGGAGAAAATAGCAAGCTTGATGGACAACCGTACACCGGAATATCCCCGTGTGTGGGAAAACTATTGTAAGATTATCCCCGAACCCGATTTTGCGTATTCGGAAATGGCGGCTGTCGGTGCATTGATAAAAGGCCTGCCGGAATCATGTGCGCTTCATCTGGCGAACAGTTCCGTGATCCGCTATGCACAGTTGTATTCCGTTCCTTCCACTGTCGAAATCTGTTGTAACCGGGGGACGAGTGGTATCGAAGGATCGCTTTCTACTGCTGTCGGTTATGCGGCTGCTTCCGACAAGCTGAATTTTATAGCTATCGGGGATTTGAGCTTCTTCTATGACATGAATGCTTTGTGGAATGTGAATGTCCGTCCCAATCTGCGCATCCTTTTGCTGAATAACGGAGGAGGGGAAATCTTCCATACGTTGCGGGGATTGGATATGTCGGGGACATCCCATAAATTCATTGCTGCTGTTCATAAAACCTCTGCCAAAGGCTGGGCGGAAGAACGCGGATTTCTTTATCTGCAAGCAGAGAATGAGGTGGAACTGGCAGAAACCATGCAAATCTTCACCCAACCGGAAGAAAAGGAACGTCCTCTGCTGCTGGAAGTGTTTACCAACAAAAACAAAGATGCCCGCATGCTGAAAAATTATTATCATCAACTAAAACAAAAATAGATTATGTCTACACCAAGAAAATGGACTACCATTAGAGAATACGAGGATATTCTTTTTGATTACTATAATGGGATTGCACGTATCACTATCAACCGTGAACGTTATCGGAACGCTTTCACTCCGACCACAACTGCTGAAATGAGCGACGCACTGCGTATCTGTCGGGAAGAAGCGGACATTGATGTGATTGTAATTACCGGAGCCGGAGATAAAGCATTTTGTTCGGGAGGCGACCAGAATGTGAAAGGACGTGGCGGGTACATTGGTAAAGACGGTATTCCCCGTCTGAGCGTATTGGACGTACAGAAACAAATTCGCAGTATCCCGAAACCGGTGATTGCCGCCGTAAACGGATTTGCTATCGGTGGTGGCCATGTGCTTCACGTGGTTTGCGACTTGTCCATTGCTTCGGAAAATGCCATCTTCGGACAGACCGGTCCCCGTGTAGGCAGCTTTGACGCAGGATTCGGAGCCTCTTACCTGGCGCGGGTGGTAGGACAGAAAAAAGCGCGTGAGATCTGGTTCCTTTGCCGGAAGTATACTGCACAGGAGGCTCTGGATATGGGACTGGTCAATAAAGTAGTCCCGTTGGAACAACTGGAAGATGAATATGTGCAGTGGGCGGAAGAAATGATGTTGCTCAGCCCGTTGGCTTTGCGCATGATTAAAGCGGGACTGAATGCCGAACTGGATGGCCAGTCTGGTATTCAGGAACTGGCAGGTGACGCCACACTGCTTTATTATCTGACGGATGAAGCTCAGGAAGGAAAGAATGCGTTTCTGGAAAAACGCAAACCGAACTTTAAACAATATCCTAAGTTCCCCTGACATTCATAATGGACTGTAAAGTAGAAATTATTCCCCGGTTGCTTCATTTCAGGCAACCGGCAGGAACTTCCCGAGGCACATATACGATACGTAAAGTCTGGTATCTTCATCTGACGTCTCCTGATTTTCCGGGTAGGGTAGGGATAGGAGAGTGCGCGCCTTTGCCCGCATTGAGTTGTGACGACCTTCCCGATTATGAAGTTATCCTGGCTAAAGCCTGTCGTCGGTTGGAAGAACGGCAGGGAAGGCTGGATGTAGACTCTTTGTGTGATTATCCCTCTATCCTGTTTGGTTTGGAAACGGCTATCCGGCACTTCTTTGCAGGAAGTTGGGCATTATGCGATACGGCTTTCTCACGTGGTGAGGCAGGGATTCCGATAAACGGGCTTATCTGGATGGGAGACTTTGATAAAATGCTTTCCCAGATAGAGAAGAAAATGGAGGCCGGATTCCGTTGTATCAAACTAAAGATCGGTGCTATCAACTTTGAAGAAGAACTGGCATTGCTTCGTCATATCCGTACCCGCTTTTCCTCTAAAGAAATCGAACTGCGTGTCGATGCCAACGGTGCTTTCTCTCCGGTGGATGCAATGGAAAAGCTGAAACGCCTGTCCGAACTTGACTTACATTCTATCGAACAACCTATCCGTGCCGGGCAATGGGAAGAAATGGCACGCCTCACTTCCGAATCTCCCTTACCGATTGCTTTGGACGAGGAACTCATAGGATGCAATACACTGGAAGGAAAACAAAAACTGCTTTCAGCAATTCGTCCGCAATACATTATCCTCAAACCTTCCCTTCATGGAGGAGTATGCGGAGGAAACGAATGGATATCCGAGGCGGAGAAACGGCAGATTGGCTGGTGGATTACTTCCGCTCTGGAGTCGAATATCGGGCTGAACGCTATCGCCCAGTGGTGTGCTACGTTTGATAATCCGTTACCGCAGGGCTTGGGAACAGGATTGCTTTTTACGGATAATGTAGAAATGCCTCTTGAAATAAGAAAAGATTGCCTGTGGTTTTGTAATGATGCTATTTAATAATATCCGATGATATTCGACCGACAACAACAACATTTGCTATTGGAAGGAAAAGAATATACTCCTGAAGATATAGCCCGGTTTATAGCAGAAGGAGCAGAAAATACTCCTTCTGCTTTATGGGATTTATACCTTTTCCTGAATGAGTGGTTTAATGATTCTCCGGTCATAACAGTTCATACTTCCGGTTCCACAGGTACGCCCAAAGAACTGATTGTACGTAAAGACCAAATGATGCAAAGTGCACGCTTGACTTGTGAATTTCTGAACTTAAAGCAAGGAGAATCGGCATTGTTATGTATGAATCTCCGGTATATCGGCGCGATGATGTTGGTGGTGCGTGCTTTGGTTACGGGACTGGATCTCATTGTGCGTCCCGCTTCCGGTCATCCGCTGTCGGATGTGAAACAGCCTTTGAGATTTGCAGCAATGGTTCCCTTGCAAGTTTATAATACTCTTCAGACTCCTGAAGAAAAAGAACGACTCAAGCAAACGGAGATTCTGATCATAGGTGGTGGAGCGATCGATGAGGCTTTGGAAACAGAAATAAAGTCACTTCCGGGAGCTGTCTATTCTACTTATGGCATGACCGAAACCTTGTCTCATATCGCCCTCCGTCGTCTCAACGGAACAGCTGCTTCCGAACGTTATTACCCGTTTTCTTCGGTAAATCTGTCTTTATCTCCTGAAAACACGTTGGTGATTGACGCCCCTTTAGTTTGTGACGGAGTATTACAGACGAATGATATCGCACGAATCTATCCCGATAAAGGTTTCATTATCCTGGGGCGCAAGGATAATGTTATCAATAGTGGCGGAATAAAAATCCAGGCGGAAGAAGTAGAGAAGCTGCTCCGTCCTTTTATTTCCGTACCGTTTGTCATTACTTCAGTGCCCGACCAACGATTGGGACAGGCTGTGACCTTATTGATAGAAGGACGGGCGGATACTGAAGAAATAGAAAACAGGTTACAGACAATATTGACACCCTATTATCGTCCCAAGTATATTCTGACAACGGATTGCATACCGCAAACGGGAAACGGAAAGGTCAATCGCGCGGAATGTTCCGACTTAGCCAGAAAAAAGTTAGTGACGTTTTTACCCTCATACCCTCACTAATTGGCACAATCTCTTTATTTATCCTACTTGTAGCTATGAGGGTAACTGCTGATAGCTGCCTGAGAGTATATATTTACCCTCATAGTACTTCGTCCAGATTCCGGTGGGATTGCCCTGTTTCCTTTTGTATATAATATGCAAATACTTAGGGATTCTTAGGCAAGTACTTCTTGTTTTGTAAAGGTTCACATTAGTGAATAAGATTGTTTACAGCCGTGAATTAATTTATTCATAGATGTTAGCCTATTTGCTTACATTAGTGAGCCTTTGCTAACTGTTAGTCAAAGTCGTATAAACAATAGGGATAATAC
Source organism: Bacteroides caccae (assembly GCF_002222615.2). NCBI lineage: Bacteria > Pseudomonadati > Bacteroidota > Bacteroidia > Bacteroidales > Bacteroidaceae > Bacteroides > Bacteroides caccae. The sequence continues at coordinate 2,434,172 of NZ_CP022412.2, forward strand.
ATATCAGATGCGGGTGTTTCTCAGAAGATAAGCATATATCTGGAGTGAGGAGAAATCATGCACGTAATAACAACAGGAGGAACAACGGTAAGTAGTCTTTCAGTTCATTTCGCAAAAGTTCCATAGTTTTTTGTTTGTACCGGTTGATAGATTTCACGCTGAGATTTATACCTTCTGCGATCTCTGCGTGTGTTTTTATTTGAATATTTCTTATAATAAAGAAAGGGAGAATGCCTCTTGTTATGGAGGTTTTCTCTCTTTCTTACCTAAAACTTAAATCCTTATTATCAAGTTACTTGCTATTATAAGCCGTCAACATCCAAACTAATTTTTCCTGTTCTTTCAGATAATCGCTCATCATCGAAACGGTAACTTCGTCTCCGGATTGTGATGCAATAGAAAGAATTTTTCGTTCTTCACCAATCAGATAGCTGATAGACTGAAGGATGTTGTTTAGTGCCTGTTCGCCGTTGCTTATTTTATCTACTTCGTTGATGTTGGCAACCTTCAGGTAGTCGCTGAACTTATTGGCAGGAGTGCCACCCAGCATGAGGATACGTTCTGCTATTTCATCTACTTTTTCAGCAGTGTCATCATACATTTTTTCGAATTGGCTGTGGAGAACAAAGAAGTCGTGTCCTTTGATGTTCCAGTGGAAACCACGGAGATTAGTGTAATACACTTGGAAGTCAGCTAAGAGTTGTTGCAAAGATGCTACTACGTTGTTTGCTCCTGATTCATTCAAATTGATAAGTTCTAAAGTTTTCATATTCTTTTTATTTTTAATGATTTATACTTGTTTCCTTTTTTCTGTATTGCAAAGATAAGGCGGAAAATGCTTGTTGTCAAACTGAAAATTTCTATCTTTGCATAGAAGAAATCTATGACTTAATATGATTTGATAGATGACAATACAACAATTGGAGTATATATTGGCTGTTGATCAGTTCAGACATTTTGCACGGGCAGCCGAATATTGCCGTGTGACACAACCGACTTTGAGTGCAATGATTCAGAAGCTGGAAGATGAACTGGGCGTAAAGCTATTCGACCGGACAGTGCAACCTGTTTGCCCGACAACTATCGGACAGAAAGTAATAGACCAGGCTCGTGTGATTCTGGCGCAGGCGGCCCAAGTGAAAGATATTATCAGTGAAGATAAGCAGTCGTTGTCAGGTGTCTTTCGTTTGGGGGTATTACCTACTATTGCTCCATACCTACTTCCGCGTTTCTTTCCTCAATTAATGGAGAAATATCCCGAACTGGATATTCGCGTCACAGAGATGAAAACGCAGGATATTCAGCAGGCATTACACGCCGGAGATCTGGATGCGGGAATTATAGCCAGCAAATTGGAAGACTCATTTCTGACCGAAGAAACTCTTTTTTATGAGCAATTCTATGCTTATGTATCCCGCAAAGAACCGTCGTTCAAGCATGAAGTAATCCGTACTTCCGATATAACGGGCGAACGTCTCTGGCTTTTGGATGAAGGGCATTGTTTCCGTGACCAGCTTGTTCGTTTTTGCCAAATGGAAGCGGTGAAAGTCAGCCAAATGGCTTATCGGCTGGGAAGTATGGAAACGTTTATGCGAATGGTGGAAAGCGGGAAGGGGATTACCTTTATTCCCGAACTGGCAGTGACACAGTTGACAGAGGAACAACGGCAACTCGTCCGTCCGTTTGCCATTCCTCGGCCTACGAGGCAAGTGGTGCTGGCTACAAATAAAGATTTTATTCGCCACAGCCTTTTATCTGTTTTGAAAGAAGAAATAAAGGCGGCAGTTCCTAAAGAAATGTTGTCATTACAATCTATTCAATGTTTGTTGTGAGCTGATACTGATATTTGTCGGACTATTATGTTTGCCGGAGTTTGTTCTATGCTCCGGCTTTTGTTTTCTTGAACCATTCACTTATTTCGGTCCCTTTGAAATAGATAATCAAGGAGCTGACGATCACGACCATTCCTGCAACGGTACTAAAAGTCGGATATTCGTCAGGGAGCATGATCCAGCTAAGGACTGCACCCAGAATCGGATTGATCAACCGGCACATATTGATGTCGCTGACTTTGGCGCCTTTGCTTTGTAAAGCGATAAACCAGAAGCTGAAGGCGAATACAGATATGAATACCAGTATCGCAAGGCTGGCATAAAATCCGCCGGGTTTTCCGATAAAAGAATGATAACCTTCCGTGCCCAAGCCTACCATATATATAAGCAGACCTCCGAAGAACATCTGCACCGCATTCAGGAAAATAGGATTCACCTTTCCTTTGTCTTCTGAAACGGAGATAGCAGAATACCCTTGAAAGATAATACTTAGCAGTAAAAGTACGATTCCCGTAATTCCTTTCCAGTCGAGTGGTGCACCGTTGCTTCCCATTCCGATAATCAGGAACAGGCCGATGAGGCTGACAATAAGACTGATAATCTTATGAGTGTTCAGTCTGTCATTACTTGCGAGCAAGTGCGCTAACAGGACATTAATCAAAGGTGTCATTCCCATAATAATGGACGAGATAGCTCCGCTTACAAAGTCTACACCGAAGTAAAAAGCAGTATATCCCATAAACATATTGATAAGAATCAGATTCAGGAACAGTTTGCTGTGTTGACGGATTTCCCGCCACATACCCTTGTGCCAGGTATAAGCGAAAAGAATAATCCCAACAGTGGTAAAGCGGATACCGGCGAAGTTCATAGGGGTGAAGTCATAGCTCAATCCTTGTTTGATAAACGGGTTTACAATAGCCCATAGGATAGAAGCCAATATGGCGTAAAAAAGTCCTTTCTTCATTTTATTTGCTAGTCTTTTATTCAAAAATGCTGCAAAGATACAAATAATTAGGTAGATGCGTTTTGTTTCTTTGGGATAATTCTTTATATTTGGCAAATCAACCATTTATATAATAGTTATGAAAAAGTACATTGCAGAAATGATTGGAACGATGGTACTCGTTCTTATGGGATGCGGAAGTGCTGTTTTTGCCGGTAGTGTAACAGGTACAGTAGGTGCTGGCGTGGGAACGGTCGGCGTAGCTTTGGCATTCGGTCTTTCAGTGGTAGCGATGGCGTATGCTATCGGAGGAATTTCGGGATGTCACATTAATCCTGCCATCACATTGGGAGTGTTCCTTACCGGGCGTATGAACGGAAAAGATGCAGGAATGTATATGATTTTCCAGGTGATTGGAGCCATTATCGGTTCGGCTGTTCTTTTTGCTTTGGTGTCTACCGGTGCGCATGATGGACCTACGGCTACGGGTTCGAACGGTTTTGGCGAAGGAGAGATGTTGCAGGCATTCATAGCAGAAGCTGTGTTTACTTTTATTTTTGTATTGGTGGTACTGGGTTCTACCGATCCTAAGAAGGGGGCAGGCAATTTAGCCGGATTGGCTATTGGTTTGTCTCTCGTATTGGTACATATCGTATGTATTCCTATCACAGGAACCTCTGTAAATCCGGCACGTAGCATTGCTCCGGCATTGTTCCAGGGCGGCGAAGCGTTGTCACAGTTGTGGTTGTTTATCATTGCACCTTTTGTGGGAGCTGCTTTGAGTGCGGTGGTGTGGAATTATTTTGGAGATA